>JAFSAW010000110.1 GCA_017442085.1 Oscillospiraceae bacterium
ATATCATATAGTCAGAGTTAACGCCCCGCATTATTGCATTGCAGTAATACAGGGCGTTTTGTTATAAAAACAGTTTGATAAATATATTATCAACTTGTAAAATATTATGTTTTTGGCATTTTATGATAGACTGTAAGCAGTGCGGTATGATAGTATATAAATATTAAAACGAAATGGAGAACAGCGTATGACAAGTATTTTCAAAAGACGCAGTGTGCGCAGATATACAGACCAGAAAATTGAAAAGGAAAAGATTGAAAGCATGCTCCGTGCAGCAATGCAGGCACCTTCTGCCTGCAATCAGCAGCCTTGGGAGTTTATAGTGGTGGAGGACAAACAGACTGTGGAACAACTGTCAAAATTCAGCCCATATGCCCGTATGCTGCTGGAAGCACCACTGGCAATAATAATTCTGGAAAAAACCACTGACCTTATTGCTCCGGCATTCACTCAGCAGGACCTTGGTGCCTGCACACAGAATCTGCTTTTGCAGGCAGTGGAAGAAAAACTTGGTGCAGTATGGCTTGGCGTTTCCAAAGGTGATGACAGAGAAAAATTTATTGTGGATATGTTCAATATCCCGACAGAGTTAAGACCTTTTGGTGTTATTTCTGTGGGTTATCCTATGGATGCGGATGCAAACAGTTTTGTTGACAGATATGATGAAAAAAGGGTGCATTACGGAAGTTTTTAAGATAAATAAATGATAAAAAATACTGTATTGATATTGGTGGCAGCGATTATGCTGTTCCTGTTTATAAAGGATTCGCCCGTAACAAAAAAGATATGGGCAGTATCTGTGGCAGCGGTATCGGCAGCGGCAACAGTATATTCTGTTATTGTATACTGTGGTTTCAAATCTGACGTTAACAGCCAGGATATAGAGTATGCCTCAAAGGCAAAGTATATTCGGGATTTCAATGTGTATATTGTATGCATTGCAGTTTTAATGCTGATAACTGCGTTGCTTTTGGGATTGGGATATTACACAATCAAAAAACAAAAAAACAACAGCAATCCCGATGTCTTTGTTGAGTATATAATTATCGGAACAGTATTGGCTGTTGCTATAGCTGTTTATTTTACAGGCACATCCTTTGCCTTGACACATATGAGCAAATACTTTGATGTATCATTTTACCCTACAGCCGTCTCGTCGGCTATGATAGGAACAATAGTTGCAAATGTACTTCTGTATATGAAAATGTTACAATAAAACAGTATGGCGGTAACTCAAACGAGTTACCGCCATATATTTTGTGTCAATTTATATTAGAACAATATTAGAACAAACCGCTGATAACGCCTTTTTCGTCAACATCGATTTTTTCAGCTGCAGGAACTTTTGGAAGACCAGGCATTGTCATGATTTCGCCTGTGAGGGCTACAATAAAGCCTGCACCTGCAGAAACTTTAAGGTTTCTTACTGTTACTTCAAAGTCTGTTGGTGCACCAAGTTTTGTCTGGTCATCTGTAAGGCTGTACTGTGTTTTAGCAACACAGATTGGGTAATTGCCAAAGCCCTGTGCTTCAAGTTCTTTAGCCTGTTTTGCTGCCTGTGCTGTAAGAACAACGCGTTTGCCGCCGTAGATTTTCTGAACAATCTGGTTGAGCTTGTCTTCGATGCTGCCTTCAAGTTCGTAGGAGAAGCTGAAGTCGTCGTTTGGAAGTTCAACAAGACGGAGAACTTCTTCTGCAAGAACTTTGCCGCCTTCGCCGCCTTTTGCCCAAACTTCAGACAAAGCAACGTTTACGCCAAGTTCTTTACATCTTGCTTCAACAAGGTCAAGTTCTGCTTTTGTGTCTGTTGGGAATGCATTGATTGCAACAACACAAGGAAGTTTGTAAACATTTTTGATGTTGCTTACGTGTTTGAGAAGGTTTGGAAGACCTTTTTCAAGTGCTTCAAGGTTTTCTGTGCCAAGGTCTGCTTTTGCAACGCCGCCGTTGTATTTGAGAGCTTTTACTGTTGCAACGATAACAACTGCATTTGGTCTGAGACCTGCCATACGGCATTTGATATCAAGGAATTTTTCTGCACCAAGGTCAGCACCGAAGCCTGCTTCTGTAATTGTGTAGTCAGCAAGTTTCATAGCCATTTTTGTTGCTGTTACGCTGTTGCAGCCGTGTGCGATGTTTGCAAATGGGCCGCCGTGTACGATTGCAGGCACTTTTTCAAGTGTCTGTACAAGGTTTGGTTTGAGAGCATCTTTAAGAAGTGCTGCCATTGCGCCGTGTGCTTTAAGGTCGCCTGCTGTTACAGGTTTCTGTTCTGCCACTTTGCCGTATGTGTAACCGATAACAATGCGGGAAAGTCTTTCTTTAAGGTCTGTGATATCACTTGCAAGACAGAGAACAGCCATAATTTCGGAAGCAACTGTAATGTCGTAGCCGTCTTCACGAGGTGTGCCGTTTGCTTTGCCGTTAAGGCCGTCAACAATGCTTCTGAGCTGACGGTCGTTCATATCAACACAGCGTCTCCATGTAATTTTTCTTGGGTCGATGTTGAGTTCGTTGCCCTGATAGATGTGGTTGTCAATCATAGCTGCAAGCAGGTTGTTTGCTGCGCCGATTGCGTGGAAGTCGCCTGTAAAGTGAAGGTTGATATCTTCCATTGGAACAACCTGAGCATAACCGCCGCCTGCTGCACCGCCTTTAACGCCGAAAACAGGGCCAAGGGATGGTTCGCGAAGTGCAACCATTACGTTTTTGCCCAGAGCCTGAAGGCCGTCTGCAAGGCCGATTGTTGTTGTTGTCTTGCCTTCGCCTGCAGGTGTTGGGTTGATAGCTGTTACAAGAATAAGTTTGCCGTCTTCTTTGTCTGTTTCTCTGAGAAGGTTGTAGTCGATTTTTGCTTTGTACTTGCCGTACTGTTCGAGGTATTTGTCGTCAATACCTGCTTTTGCTGCAATTTCTGTGATAGGCGCCATCTGGCATTCCTGTGCAATCTGAATGTCTGTTTTGAATTCCATGGTTTTTTCCTCCGTAAAAATAGAAAAAGCTTTTAAAATTACTTTTAGTATGCCGATATCCAGCGTGCAGTATGTACAAAAGTCTGTAATAAAACAAAAAACCACCTGGCACGCCAAATAAACAGCGCCCAGGCGGTCGACTTTTTTAACCAATGTGCTCCACGTGGTTAATCCCACTTATCCGCCAGTCGCACATCTAATTACATTATACAGTATTTTTTGCGGTTTGCAAGTGACTGCGGCGGAAAAATTTTTAATAATTTATTAACTTTTTTTGTTGAATATAAACAGCATGAAGAAAAGCCGTGAAATTAATATTCCACCTTGATTTCTCCGTTTTCGGCTGTAACGTGAACCTTGGAAAGTGCAACATTGTCCACAATAACTTCGGCAATTTTATCTTCCACTTCCTTGCGGATTACACGGCGGATATCACGTGCGCCAAACTTGCCGCCGTCTGCCTTGTCGCAGATAACGCCCAAAGCCGCATCATCCCAGGTGAGCGCAATGCCCTTCTGTTCCATTGGTTTTACATACTCGCCAATCATAAGTGCAGCAATATCCATAAGGTCCTTGCGTTCCAGCGGATTGAATGCCACAATTTCGTCAATACGTGCAAGGAACTCCGGTCTTAAGAAATCTCTTAAAGCGCGCATTGTTTTTGCCTTTGTCATATCGGAACGGCTTTTGTTGAAGCCTGTTTCGTTCATTGTATCGGTGCTGCCCGCATTGGAAGTCATTGCAATAACAGTATTTTCAAAGTTTACTGTTCTGCCGTGGGCATCGTTGATTTTGCCCTCGTCCAGAATCTGCAGCAGAATGTTCATAACATCAGGGTGTGCCTTTTCGATTTCGTCAAACAGCACCACGCTGTACGGCTTGCGGCGCACCTTTTCGGTAAGCTGGCCTGCTTCGTCATAGCCAACATAGCCCGGAGGTGAACCGATAAGGCGGGACACCGCGTGTTTCTCCATAAATTCAGACATATCAAAACGGATAAGCGGGTCAACAGTATCAAACAGATTCTGTGCAAGCTGTTTTACAAGCTCGGTTTTGCCCACACCTGTAGGACCGACAAACAAAAAGCTTGCAGGGCGATTGCGGCCGCTGATGCCTGCACGGTTACGCTTGATTGCCTTTGCAACAAGTTCCACCGCTTCGTCCTGACCGATAACAACGCTTTTAAGTTTTGCTTCAAGGCCCTGAATTTTATCGTATTCTGTTTCTTTTATCTTGATTGCACTGATACCTGTCCAGAGTTCGATAACCTTTGCGATATCGTCAATTTCCACCTTGATATCCTTAACAGCACCGTCAAGGCGGTTTACTGTAGCTTCGCACTGATAGTATTCCTGCTTGAGAGTTGCCATTTTTTCATAGTCAATGGCATCGGTTGTGCTGTTTTCCATATCGTCAAGCTCTGCTTTAAGCTCATCCATACGTTCCTTTGCGCAGAGCCATTCGCTGATTTCGGGGTGACTAAGGCTGCAGCAGGCACAGGCTTCGTCCAGAAGGTCGATAGCCTTGTCCGGCAGGAAGCGGTCGGTGATATATTTTTCGCTCATACGCACAGTAAGGTCCACAATATTCTGTGGAACAATAACGTGGTGGTAAGCTTCGTAATACTGTTTAACGCCTGTGATGATATCGATTGTGTCGCTGATGGACGGTTCTTCAACCTTTACAGGCTGGAAACGGCGTTCAAGAGCAGAGTCCTTTTCGATAAACTTGCGGTATTCGGCAAAGGTTGTTGCGCCGATAACCTGCACTTCGCCACGGGAAAGGGCAGGCTTTAAAATATTGCCCGCATCCATAGACCCCTGTGTATCCCCTGCACCTGCGATGGTGTGGATTTCGTCGATAAACAGAATGATGTTGCCGTTTGCCTTAACCTCGTTGATAAGGCCTTTTACTCTTGCCTCAAACTGACCGCGGAACTGTGTGCCTGCCACAAGGTTTGCCATGCTTACAAGGTAAATTTCCTTGTTTTTAAGACGCTGCGGCACTTCACCGCGGCTGATGCGCAGTGCTATACCTTCGGCAATGGCAGTTTTACCAACACCAGCCTCACCGATGAGACAAGGGTTGTTTTTCTGGCGGCGGGACAAAATCTGGATTGTGCGGTAGATTTCTTTGTCACGGCCGATAATGTTGTCGATTTTACCGTTTTTAGCTTTGTCTGTAATGTTTTCACAGTACTGGTCAAGGAATTTGCGTTTTGCTTTTTTGCCGTTGCGCGGGTCCAGTTTATCTTTTGGGTCCACTTCGCCGCGGTCTTTGTTGTCGCCGCGGTTGTAAGGCATGGCCATGCTGCCGCCTGCCTCAAAATCCTCGCCGTATTCGTCTTCCTCATCAGTGTTGCCTGTAAGACCTTTGAGCATATTGGAAATGTTGAACATATCTGCATTGCCGTCGTTTGCTTCCATAAAGCTTTCCATTTGTTCTTCCATCGCTTTAAGGTCGCTGTCGCTGATACCCATCTGTTTAAGCATATCGTCAACCGGCTTTATGCCCAGTTCTTTTGCACAGGTAAGACAGTAACCCTTGCTTTTTGTCTCGCCGTCTTCGGTAACCTGCATATAAATCATAGCAGGACGTTTTTTGCATCTTTCACATAACATACTGTATTTTGCTCCTTTGCATAAAACATCTATATGTTAACCCATAAAAGGATTGATTATACTTGTCAAAGAAAGTAATCTGCTTTGGCTAAGCACTTCCATATTAATAAAAGGCAGTGAATTTTGTGTGATAACTGCGATAAAACTTAAAATGCAGGAAATGATTATCACATTTATAACCCCTGCAAACACGCCCACGGCAAAACCGCCCATACGGTTTGCAAAGCCTACCACAGGTATGTGGTTGATTGCCTTGAGGGCCTTTGCCAGCAGCGATGCCAGCAGACAGCACACAGAGCACAGAACCGCAAATATAACCAGCGTTATAACCATTGTAAATATAGGCCCAATAACCACATCTGTTATTTTCTGTGCAGTTTCAAATGTAGGTGTTTTTACATTCATCAGCAGTTCTTCTGCCTTGGACACAAAATCCTGCATAAATTCTGCAGGCAGTGTGCCTGTAAACTGTTCCACTACAGACTGCACATCCACCATATTTGCCGAATCCTGTATATATGCGTAGGTTTTGCTGGTAATATTTTCTTTTAAAAATCTTTCAAAAATCACAGGTGCCCAGCGGTTTGCCAGTATCCAGGAGGCAATAAGCCCCACTATATTGCCTATAAGGTCCACAACAGCGGCAAAAAAGCCGTTGCTGAAGGAGCGTATGGCAGTGATAACAATTGTTGCCAGCATAATAATATCTATTATCTGCGGTACACCCAGCTGACTGAAATCCATATAAATTCTCCCGTTTGATTTGCTGCAGAAATCAGGACTGTTTTTCTGCCTTAACCTTTTCTATCTTTTCCATACTGTCACTGTAGACAGCCACACAGCCGTTGTATTCCACAATATTCTTTATATTGTTTTTAACTTCCTGCTGTGCAACGTATACACCCTCAGTGGTATACTGAAAAACATTTTCTTCTCCCAAAGCATATATGCGCTGGGATGCAATAATAACCTTTTTAACATTCTGCGGACATACTGTGCGGAAATTTTCGGCAAGTGAAAGGTCGGTTATAGCAATATCTGTTCCACCTGTACCGTCATAGCTGCCCAAAGCCATAACTATCTGA
Source organism: Oscillospiraceae bacterium (assembly GCA_017442085.1). GTDB lineage: Bacteria > Bacillota > Clostridia > Oscillospirales > Ruminococcaceae > RGIG3102. The sequence goes on from JAFSAW010000110.1 coordinate 6,679, forward strand.
GAGTTTTTCATATCATAGCTTTGCAGATTTCTGCCGTTATAGCTGTACTCTGCCGCAGTTTCAGCACCTGTTTCTGCCGAAAAATTTATGCACACGGCTTTATCGGCAAAAAACACGACAACGCTGTCTTCCTTGATAAACTCTGCAGACAGCATAATATTTTCGCCGTTGCTGTACACAAATTTTTCTTCGCCCGTTGCTGTGTCGATAATATAAACCTCACACACCGCTTTGCCGTCCTTTGCCGATATGCAGTTTACTGCCAGCATATGTGCCTTTGAAGACAGAAAGCTTTGCAGCGGAAAAGCCTTTGCACTTTTCCAGGTAAATCTTTCCTGCATTTTGCTGTCAAAAACCTTTACCTCGCCGTTATAGCTCTGGCTTTTTGTGGTTACTGCAACAAAATTGTTGTCTGCAATGGATGCGTGGATTATATCATTCTGCATCTCCTGAGAAAAAAGAATATTGCCCGCATTTGCAATTTTAAGTGAAGTGTCGTTGGCATTGTATATTGCCACACGTTTTGAAGATGTGCTTATAACAGGGTTCTGCATGGAATGGTAATAGCTGTGGGCCACATCACCTGTGGGTGAATAAAAGCTCAGCTTCTGCCCGTCCAGCACACACAGTGCCGAACCCATTTTTTCGCTTTGCAGATAGGTCTGGTTTTCTGTTTCCACTGGGAAACCGTCACCAAACTGCAGATAAACCATGGCAGAACTTACAAAGTCTCCCAGATATGCAATACTGGTGGAAAAAAGCCCTGTTATATATACCATAAAGGCTGTCAGGGCAACCACAATAACCGTCAGGCGCTGCTGACGGCGTTTGGCTATTCTTTTGTTTCTGCGCATAAGCTCTTTGCGTGTAAGCCTGCGCGGTGGCTGCTGTTCTGACATTTTTTATCCTTTGATTATATTTTAAATTTATTTTTTGTATATATCTGTAACACAATCACAGATATATCAGTACATTACATCTGTTAAAAACAGTCCCTGCGGCGGCACTGTAACGCCCGCTTTGCTGCGGTGACAGGCTTTGATGATATCTGCCACTTCTTCGGGTTTTATTCTGCCCGTACCTGCCCAGATAAGCGTGCCCACCATAATGCGCACCATATTGTACAGGTATCCGTCTGCACGCACCTTAAAGATTATCATATCACCCTGCTGTTCCACCTTTGCGCTGTATACAGTGCGGTGGCAGTCGATAATTTTTGACCAGCGTGCCATAAATGAACGGAAATCGTGTGTGCCCACAAAATACTGTGCCGCATCATTCATAGCTGCGGCGTCCAGCTTCTGCTGAAATTTATAGTAATATTTGCAGGTGAACGGGTCGTCTATATGATTGTTTTTGATGTAATATGTATATTCCTTGCCTTTGGCAGAATACCGTGCGTGAAAATCATCGCTTTCTTCCGTTGCTTCCATAACACGGATATCCTTTGGCAGATTTGCATTGAGTGACAGCGGAAATTTGCGCAGGTCCAGCTGTTTTTGGGTTTTAAAGCTGAAATAAAAGCATTTTGCGTGTACGCCGCTGTCAAGGCGGGAACAGCCCTTGATTTCAGAAGCATCGTTTACAACCTTTGTAAGTGCTGTCTGAAATTCACCAAAAACTGTTCTTAATCCCGGCTGCACCTGACTGCCGCAGAAATCCGTGCCGTCAAAGGCTACCTTAACTTTAACTGTCAAGTTGGTTCTCCTTGTTTTTATCATTCTCTGAATTTATTATTCTGTCCGAAACTGTCATAAAACAAATTGCTGTTATCCCCAGCAGACACATAAACACAAGCACTGCGGCATTAAATAAAAAGCCAAGCTTTATTTCGGGACATATATTTGCCAGAGTTCCATATGCCACAAGAGTTATCACATAAGAACTTCTGGCTAATTTTAAAAAGCCTTTCGGTTTATCCTTCAGAAATGAATATACTTTATTGATAAGAAATGATTCTTCTTTTTTAATTATAAACCATATCCAGCTGACCAGTGCCGCTGCAATTGCAGCTATTGCTGTTGGCAGAACACCTTTTGGAAAAAGCTGACGGAGTATCACGGCTGTAACTTCGTATGGCATAATCATTTCCCCCTTGTATATTTTAAAAATTATATAAGCGGAGTAAAGAAAAATCTTGTTGCAAAAATCACTGCAAAACATACTATGCACACAACTGTGCACATAATGTCATTGTTTGTGATTTTAAGCTGTTTAAGTCTTGTGCGGCCCTTGCCACCGTGATAACAGCGGCATTCCATGGCTGTTGCAAGCTCGTCTGCACGGCGGAACGCACTGATAAACAGCGGAATAAGAATTGGCACAAGTGCTTTTACCCTGTCGGTAAAGCTGCCCGAGTCAAGCATTGCACCGCGGGATTTCTGTGCAGAGATGATTTTATCTGTTTCTTCAATAAGAGTTGGGATAAAACGCAGGGCAATTGTCATCATCATTGCCATTTCGTGCACAGGAAATTTTACAACGTTAAGAGGTGACATAAGTCTTTCAAGGCCGTCGGTAAGCTCGATTGGGCTGGTTGTATATGTCAGCAGTGATGTGCCGCTGATAAGGCAGACAATTCTGATAACCATAACTATACAGAACATAATGCCTTCCATATAAACCTTTATTTTCCATATCTGAAACAGCGGTGCACCGTCACCTGTGATAAAGAACAGGTTGAGCACAACCGTAAACAGAATAATCGGCAGAATAGGTTTAAGGCTCTTTTTAAGCAGCTTTACAGGTATTTTTGCAACACCGTAAAGTGCAGGGATTGCCGCAATGCACAGGGCAAGGCCCACTGCATTTGTGCTTAAAAACAGAAACACAACATAAGCCACTGTAACAACAAGTTTTATTCTTGGGTCAAGACGGTGGATTGGGCTGTTGCCCGGAAAATGCTGACCTATTGTAATGTCTTTAAGCATTCTGGCCACCTCCGTTCTTCTGTTTGTATTTAAGCAGTGTTTTTACTGCATAAGGAATGGTATAAACGTCTGTGTCGATGTCAAGGCCCATTTCCTTCAGCTTCAGGAATACCTTTGTGATATCAGGAATACCAAGGCCCATTTTGGAAAGGTTTTCGGCATCCTGGAAAATTTCTTCTGTATTGGCATAGTTGTACACTGTGCCGTTTTCCATAACCAGCACCTTGTCGGCATAGTTTGCAATATCTTCCATAGAATGTGAAACAAGAATAACTGTGCCGCCGGTTGTCTGATGATAGTTTTTAACCTGTGACAAAATCTGTTCTCTGCCTTCAGGGTCAAGGCCTGCACAAGGTTCGTCCAGCACAAGCACCCTTGGCTGCATTGCGATGATACCCGCAATTGCCACACGGCGTTTCTGCCCGCCGGAAAGATCAAAAGGTGAACCTTCCAGTGCATATTCAGGAATGCCTACAAATTTTGCAGCCATTTTTACGCGTTTGTCCACTTCTTCATCGCTGAGTCCCATATTTTTAGGGCCGAAAGCGATGTCTTTGTAGATTGTTTCTTCAAACAGCTGGTATTCAGGATACTGAAAAACCAGACCTACATTAAAACGTACGTCACGGATATTTTCGTATTCTGTCCATATATTTTTGCCGTCAAGGTAGATTGCACCCTGCTGCGGTTTTGTAAGGCCGTTGAGATGGCTGATAAGTGTGGATTTGCCGCAGCCTGTGTGGCCGATAACCCCAACAAATGTGCCTTCTTCAATTTCAAGATTTACATTGTCCAGTGCCTTTGTTGCCCCAGGCAAGCCCTCGTTGTAGGTATAGGACAAGTTTTCAATTTTAAGTATTGCCATATTATCCTATCCTTTCAGAAAATCGTAGAGCTGCTGTGCACACTCGTCAATGGAAATTGCTTCGGTGGACAGGCTGTAACCCAGCTTTGAAAGCTCGTAGGCAATTTCGCTTGTCTGCGGTACATCAAGGGAAAGACTTTTTACAAGTTCCACCTGAGAGAAAATCTCTTTTGGTGTGCCTTCTTTTACCACCTTGCCCTTGCTCATAACAACAATGCGGTCTGCCTGTGCAGCTTCGTCCATATAGTGTGTGATAAGGATAACGGTTATGCCGTATTCACTGTTAAGTGTTTTTATTGTTTTAAGCACCTTGCGGCGTCCTTCCGGGTCCAGCATGGCTGTAGGCTCGTCCAGAACAATGCAGTCAGGGCGCATTGCAATAATACCTGCAATTGCCACGCGCTGTTTCTGACCGCCCGAAAGATGATGCGGTGCCTTGTCTTTAAATTTATAAACGCCTGTTTTTTCCATTGCTTCATCAATGCGGCGGCGGATTTCGGCAGGTTCCACACCCATATTTTCCAGTGCAAATGCAACGTCTTCTTCAACAATAGTTGCAACAATCTGGTTGTCAGGGTTCTGGAACACCATACCCACCTTCTGTCTTATATCAAACAGTCTGTCGTCATCGCTTGTAAGCATATCCAGCACAGTCACCTTGCCTTCGTCAGGCACAAGTATTGCATTGAAATGCTTTGCAAGTGTGCTTTTGCCGCAGCCGTTGGAGCCAAGCACAGCTATAAACTCGCCTTTTTTTGCAGCGAAGTTTACACCCTGCAGGGCTTTTTCTTTTTCATCGCTGTAGCCAAACCAAAGGTTTGAAGCTTTTATCATATCTTGCATAATTCTCCTTTATCTGTAAGTGACAGCTTTACCGCTGTAAAGTCTGCCCTTAAGCTTTTTTCCAGAATGCAGTTGAACCGCAGGCAAGGGCACTGCCTGTTGCCTGTACGGTAAGTCCTATTTCATCGGCAGTTACAACCCCGCCGTACTTTGTTTTTACAAGTGCGTTAAGCATATATTCCATACTGCTTGGGGAAACACCTGTTGTATAGCTGTTTACAGCGACAAACAGCGGGTCATCGCTGATAATCTGACTGCACAGCTCCATAAGCTGATAGATGTTGTCCTCCAGCTTCCACACCTCGCCGTTAGGGCCGCGGCCATAGCTTGGCGGGTCCATAATAATGCCGTCGTATTTGTTGCCACGGCGGATTTCGCGCTGAACAAACTTGATGCAGTCATCCACAATCCAGCGGATAGGATAATCGCTCATACCCGAAAGTGCGGCGTTTTCCCTTGCCCACTGCACCATACCTTTTGATGCGTCAACGTGGCACACCTTTGCACCCGCCTTTGCACAGGCAAGTGTTGCACCGCCTGTATAGCTGAAAAGGTTAAGCACGTTTATAGGGCGGTTTGCTGCTGTGATAAGACGTTTGTATTCGTCCCAGTTGGTTGCCTGTTCAGGAAACAGCCCTGTGTGCTTGAAGCCTGTCGGGCTAACCTTGAATTTCAAATCTTCATAATCTATTGTCCACTGTGGTGCAAAGCTTTTTTTGTATTCCCACTGGCCGCCGCCTGCAGAAGAACGGTGGTAAACAGCGTGAGCCTTGTCCCACAACGGGCTTTTCTGCGGCAGTTTCCACACAACCTGCGGGTCAGGTCTTACCAGAATAACATCCCCCCAGCTTTCAAGGCGAAAACCGTCGGTTGCATCGATAAGTTTGTAGTCCTGCCATTTGTTATCTGCTCTCATATCTTTTACAGGCGGTGGGAACACCGCCCTGCCTTTCTCTTTTATATGTACTGCCTGCAAAGCGGCAGTGATGTTTTATCTTTTACAGTTTTAAGCGCCGATTGTTGCAAGTCTATCCTTGATTTTGTCAACAATTTCGTTTGCAACAGCGTTGATTTTTTCAAGGCTTTCACCTTCAACCATAACACGGATAAGAGGTTCTGTACCGCTTAAGCGCACAAGCACACGGCCTGCACCCATAAGCTGCTGCTGTTTTGCTTCGATAAATCCTTCGATGTATTCATCTTTTTTGTAGAATGCCTTGCCTTCTGCTGTTGTTCTGATATTGATAAGCACCTGTGGATATTTGCTGTAGCAGCCGTTGAATTCGCTTACCTTTTTGTCTTCTTTTGCAAAATTGTTAAGCAGTGCAATTGCTGTAAGCTGGCCGTCACCTGTTGTTGCAAAGTCAGAAAGAATAACATGGCCGGACTGTTCGCCGCCGATGTTATAGCCTTTTGCACGCATTTCTTCCAGAACATATCTGTCACCAACTGCTGTTGTTGCAGTTTTGATGCCGCGTTTTTCCATATGCTTCATAAAGCCAAGGTTGCTCATAACCGTTACAACTGCTGTATCCTGTGCAAGCTTGCCTGCAGCTTTCATTCTTGTTGCGAGGATAGCAATGATTTTGTCGCCATCGATTTCTTCACCGTTTTCGTCAATTGCAAGGCATCTGTCAGCGTCGCCGTCAAATGCGATGCCACAGTCAAAACCGCCTTCTTTTACCTTTGCCGCAAGCTTGTCAAGATGTGTGGAGCCGCAGCCGTCGTTGATGTTTGTGCCGTCAGGGTCTGCGCCGATAAATGTTGCCTGCACACCAAGTTCTGTAAAGAGTGTAGGTGCTGTAACGCTGGATGCACCGTTTGCACAGTCAAACACAACTTTAAGGCCGCTGAAATCTGCTTCACAGGCTGTTTTAAGATGGTCGATATAGTCTCTTGCAGCTGTTGTGATTGTTGTAACACGGCCCATATCGCCGCCTGTTACATTGACAATTTTTTCAGGTGTGTCAAGGATAAGTGCTTCAATTTCGTTTTCAATTTCGTCAGCCAGCTTGTAGCCTTCGCCGTTGAAGATTTTGATGCCGTTGAATTCCATAGGGTTGTGGCTTGCAGAGATAACAACACCTGCATCACAGCCGTATTTTTTTACCAGATAAGCAATTGCAGGGGTTGGAACAACACCGCACAGCTGAACATCCGCACCAACGCTGCACAGACCTGCACAGAGTGCGCTTTCCAGCATATCGCCGCTGATTCTTGTGTCTTTGCCTATTAAAACTGTAGCTTTTTTATTTGTGTGTTTTGTAAGCACCATAGCTGCTGCACGGCCGATGTTGATTGCAAGTTCCGGTGTCAGTTCGCTGCCTGCAACACCTCTTACGCCGTCTGTACCAAATAATCTTGCCATAATAGTTTCTCCTTTAAAATAAAAAATTATAAAGAGATAAGTTTTGCCTTATCAGTTATTGTGTATTTTTTAAAACGGAAATTTGCCTTTTTTATTATAAATCGTCCAGTGTCTGCTGGCCGTCAGCCTGTATAGGACTGCGCAGGCCAAGATGCTGATATGCAAGGTTTGTAACAATGCGCCCCCTTGGTGTGCGGGACAAAAAGCCTATCTGCATCAGGTAAGGCTCGCACACATCTTCCAGTGTAACGGCTTCTTCGCCGATTGCCGCCGCCAGAGTTTCCAGCCCTACAGGGCCGCCGGAATACATACGGATAATTGCATCCAGCACACTGCGGTCAAGGCTGTCAAGTCCAAGGTGGTCGATGTCCATACGCTTAAGCGCATCCTTTGCTATGGCCTCGTCTATAATGCCGTTGCCTCTTACCTGTGCAAAGTCACGTGCACGCTTGAGCAGGCGGTTTGCAATACGCGGTGTGCCGCGGCTGCATTTTGCCAGCTGCAGTGCACCGTCCGCTTCGCATTCAATGCCAAGTATATCTGCGGAACGTGTGATAATGCGGGCAAGCTCTTCGTGGGTATACATTTCAAGCTTGAGGATAACGCCAAAGCGGTCACGCAGCGGTGCGGAAAGCTGACCTGCCCTTGTGGTTGCACCCACCAGTGTAAATTTTGGCAGATTGATGCGGATTGACTGTGCCGACGGGCCCTTGCCGATGATGATATCAAGGGCGTAGTCTTCCAGCGCTGGATAGAGAACTTCTTCTATCTGACGGGAAAGACGGTGAATTTCGTCGATAAAAAGCACGTCACCTTCTTCAAGGTTTGTCAGCAGTGCCGCAAGGTCCCCCGGTTTTTCAATGGCAGGGCCGCTTGTTATACGGATATTAACCCCCATCTCGTTGGCGATAATGCCTGCAAGGGTGGTTTTGCCCAGGCCAGGCGGACCGTAAAGCAGCAGATGGTCCAGCGCTTCGCCGCGCATCTTTGCCGCTTCAAGATATATGCTTAAATTATCCTTTATCTTTTCCTGCCCCACATAGTCGCAAAGCCTTTGCGGGCGCAGGTTGCTTTCGGTGTCAAAATCCTCGGCGTGTTCGATTGGACTTATAAGTCTGTCATGGTCTGTAAAGCCTATTTCGTTTGCCATTATACTTTACCTCCTGCTATAAGTCTTAATGCCTGTTTGATAAGTGTCTGCACATCGGCGTCTGTGTCCAGCTTTGCAACAGCAAGTGCCGCCTGGCTTTGTGTGTAGCCAAGTGCCACCAGTGCGCTGATTGCCTGGCTTACATTGCCTGTTGCCGCTGCTGTGTGGGAAATATCCTCCACTGTAACACCGCCCAGTGTTGTTTCGGTAAACTTGCCTTTAAGCTCCAGCACTATGCGCTGTGCAAGCTTTGGTCCTACACCGCTTGCCGCTGTGAATGCCTTGAAGTCTCCGCCGGAAACCGCAAGTGCAATGCGGTCAGGTGTCAGAACGGAAAGTATTGCCAATCCAACCTTTGGGCCTACACCGCTTACCGTTGTTATTATCTTAAATGCACGCTGTTCTTCCCTTGTGGCAAAGCCGTAAAGATCCAGCGCATCTTCCTTTACATTTAGGCAGGTGTAAAGTGTTGTCTCCTCACCGATTGGTGCAATGGCGCTTTGTGCTGTCTGGGGCACAGCCACCAGAAAGCCAACACCGCCGCAGCTGATAACAACCTCGTCCAAAGATTTTTCTATTACCTTGCCTGTAAGTGAATGTATCATAGTTTTTCCTTTTGAAATTTTATATCGTTGATTTTACAGTGGAAATTCCACAGATATTTGTCTTGGTTAAACCGAGCAATCCTTTGCCTGTATTCAGAATGGCACCCGTTATTTTCTCTGCACCCCGATATTGCGCAGCTGGGAACGGCAGGAATGGCAGTGACATATCGCCACAGCCAGTGCGTCGGCAGTATCGTCGGGCTTTGGCACCTTTTCAAGACGCAGCATAATGCGGGTCATCTCCATAACCTGTTTTTTCAGCGCCTTGCCATATCCTGCCACCGACTGTTTTATCTGCAGCGGTGTATACTCGAAAACAGGAATATTGTTGTTTTTTGCACACAGCAGGATTACCCCACGTGCCATGGCAACCTGAATAACGGTTTTCTGGTTGGTGGTGAAAAACAGCTGTTCGATGGCTATCGCCTGCGGCTTTGCACGCTTGATAACTTCGTCAAGACCTGCATAAACCTCCTGCAGTCTGTCTTCAAAGGGAGTGTGTGCCTTTGTGGTGATTGCACCAAACTCCACGGGGTAAAATTTGTTGTTTATATATTCCACTGTCCCGTAGCCAACAATAGCATAGCCCGGGTCGATGCCCATAACTCGCATAGTACCCCCATTTTGATATATTTTAACAATTTATTCTACCACGAAAATACAAATATGTAAATCGCATATTTATATATATTATATAATTTTACAAAATATCCATTTTTTCAGTCGATATGCACAAACTGCTGTGTCAATATACCTTTTGCACAAATAAAACAGCCAAAATTCTATGTTACGTATATTTTTCTCTTGCTAATATAAAACAATTATAGTATTATAAAATGTGGTAAATTTGTGATTTATTTTTGAAAATTGATACATATTAAAACTTATGGAGGAACAGATGAGAGTTGAAAATTTAAGAAATATCGCTATCA
>JAFSAW010000111.1 GCA_017442085.1 Oscillospiraceae bacterium
TATCCCACACAACGGTTGTCGTCCACCAAAAAGAAGACGCGTTTAATTAATAGGAGGAATAACAATGGCAAGATATACAGGCGCAGTTTGTCGTCAGTGCCGCAGAGAAGGTCAGAAGCTTTTCTTGAAAGGCGAAAGATGCTACTCTGATAAATGTGCACTTGCAAGAAGAAACTTTGCACCAGGCCAGCACGGTCAGGCACGCAAAAAATCTTCTGAATACGGCATTCAGTTGAGAGCAAAACAGACAGCAAGAAGATACTATGGTGTACTCGAAGGTCAGTTTGCACACTACTTTGAATTGGCTGAAAAGAAACCAGGTATCGCTGGTGAAAATCTGCTTAAGATCCTTGAAAGCAGACTTGACAACGTTGTTTACACAGCTGGCTTCGGCATGAGCCGTCGTCAGGCTAGACAGCTTGTTTTGCACCGTCACTTCACAGTTAACGGTCACACAGTAAACATCCCATCTTTCCTTGTAAAACCAGGCGATGTTATCGAAGTTCGTGGCTCTGCATGTGAAAAAATTAAAGAAAACGTTGAGAAAAACGCAAGCCGTCCAGTACCAATGTGGATGTCATTTGATAAAGATGCACTTAAAGTTGTTGTAAACCGTCTTCCAGAAAGAAGCGAAATCGAACTCGACGTTGAAGAACAGCTTATCGTTGAACTTTACTCCAAATAACCCACTCCGGCATCGGGAATGCAAATTAAGAAGCAGCCTTAGTTGTATCATAGGAGGGTTTATAAATGATAGAAATCGAAAAACCAAGAATAGAAACAGCCGTTCTCTCCGAAGACGGCCAGTACGGAAAGTTTGTTGTTGAGCCTCTGGAAAGAGGCTTCGGCACAACACTTGGCAACTCTCTCAGAAGAATTCTTCTGTCTTCCTTGCCAGGCGTAGCTGTAACAAACATCAAAATCGATGGCATCGTTCATGAATTTACATTCATCAACGGCGTTAAAGAAGATGTTACAGAAATCGTTTTGAACGTAAAAGGTATTACAGCTAAACTTTTCTGCGACGAAGCTAAAACTGTTCGCATTCATGCAGTAGGTCCATGTGTAGTTACAGCAGGCTCCATCGAAACAGATGCTGACATTCAGATTCTTAATCCTGACTGTCACATTGCTACATTGAGCGAAGGCGCAAAACTGGATATGGAACTTACTTTTGACAGAGGCCGCGGTTATGTTCCTGCAGACAAAAACAAAAAATCTCAGGAATTCGTTACTTTGGGTGTATTGCCAGTTGATAGCATCTATACACCGGTTCACAAGGTAAACTACTCTGTAGACAATACTCGTGTTGGCCAGATTACTGACTATGACAAACTTACAATTGAAGTTTGGACAAACGGCGTAATCAACGCTAACGAAGCTATGAGCATCGGCGCAAGAATTCTTATCGAACATCTCAACCTGTTCGTAGGTTTGTCTGATGATGTAGCTCTGCCTAAGATGGTAGAAAAAGAAGAATCCGCACAGGAAAAAGGTCTTGAAATGACTATTGAAGATCTTGACCTGTCTGTACGTTCCTTCAACTGCCTCAAGAGAGCAGGTATCCACACAGTTGAAGACCTTGTAAACAAAACCGAAGGCGAAATGATGAAAGTTAGAAACCTCGGTAGAAAGAGCTTTGAAGAAGTAATGCAGAAGCTTGCTTCTCTTGGCTACAAATTTCCAAAAGACGAAGACTAATTGATTTAGTCGTTACAACATAGTAAAGGAGTGACTCAAATGCCAGGTACAAGAAAGTTAGGCAGATCCACAGACCACCGCAGAGCTATGATGCGTGCTATGGTAACATACTTGCTCGAAAACGGCAAAATTGAAACCACAGTAACAAGAGCTAAAGAAGTTCGTGCGATGGCTGAAAAAATGATTACACTCGGTAAAGTTGACACTTTACACGCAAAAAGACAGGTATACAGCTACGTAACAAAAGAAGCTGTTGCTAAAAAAGTTTTTGACGAAATCGCACCAAGCTACGCAGGCCGTAACGGTGGTTACACAAGAATCATCAAAATCGGTGCTCGCCGTGGTGACGCTGCAGAGATGGCAATCATTGAATTGGTTTAATCAATAATTAATCGTAAAACCCTGTAAACTCAAGTTTGCAGGGTTTTTTGTGTATATTGATTCTTTTATATGGCAAATAGTGTAAAACAGGTAAAGTTTTTCACATTATGACTATAGCTTTTTTGATCAGTATGTAGTAAAATATATACGTTAATGTGAAAAGTTGTGTGTAATTGAAACACACTGAAATCACAGAAAGCGAGGAGAATATTTTGCAAAAGGAAAAACCAACAAAGGTATATACTTCTTCAAAAGGGAAAAAGCCTAAAAAACAGGGCTCTGATGCTTTTGAAAAAATTATAAAAAAGGCCAGACGCATTGTAAGCAAGGCTATGGCAGGCAGTGCTAAACATATTGCAATTCTTGTGGCAGCAGGTGTGCTTACAGTTGCTGTTATCGGTGGTGCAGTATGGGGCATTGCAGGTGCTTTCGGCGGCAATTCACCGGAAACAAATGTTAACGAAATTGAAATTGATCCTGAAGCAGACAACAAATACGATAAAAATGCAAATCTGATTGACACAAGCAAATATGCATCTACAATCCTGCAGGAAACACCGGATGCAGGCCAGGATTATATTGACGGCACACTGTTTGTGGGCGACAGCAACACAGTGCGCTCACTTATGTACGAAGTGTCCGGTACAACCTGGGAAAACATTGTAGGCGCAGTGGGTATCGGCGTGCAGCATGTTGCATCAGATCCTTTCCCATGTGTAACATTTACACAGCCTGCTGATCCTGTGGATATTGTTACAGCAATCAAATGGATTCAGCCACAGCGTGTTGTGTTCACTTTCGGCACAAATAATGCAAGCTGGACAGTAGACAGTTTTATTGAAGAATACAAAAAAGCTATTGATGCAGCATACGAAGCTTATCCATACTTTGATGTAATTGTAAATGCAATTCCACCTGTACATAAAATCCGTGACTATCCAAATGTCACAATGCAGCAGATAGACGCATTCAATGCTGCTTTGGCACAGATGTGTGAGGAAGAAGGCTATAAATTCCTTAACAGTGCGGAAGTGCTTAAAGATGAAACTACAGGCTTTGCAAAAGAGGCATACACTATCAGCGACGGTATCCATCTCAGCAAAGAAGGATTTACTGCTTTGTTTGACTATATCAGAACACATGCTTACGAAACAGAAGACAGACGTCCTGAACTTACATACTGTCCAAAACGTAACGAAATTGAAATGCCTACAATCATTCAGGACCCTGTGGCAATCCGTGGCGGCGTAAAGGTTATCTTTACATCCAGCGACTACGAACTTGGTTCCATTGACGGCGAAGCTGAACAGTATGTAAAATACACAAAAACATCTGATGCGGTAACAGCTGTTGCCAAATCCAGTAATGGCGGTATCTTTACAGGCTGGAGCTGTGAATATGGCGGAATTTCCGACTCTAATGCTTCCAGCATTACATTTACAGCACCAATGCTTGACGAATCCATTACAGAAATCAGAGTTACAGCAAACTTCAAAAAAGGTGATGTTGATATCTCCAACCACTCACTGTCCCTTACTGTTGGCAAATCTGCAACACTTTCTGCAAGTGCATCAGGCGGCCACAGCATCAAATGGTCCAGTTCCAATACAAAAATTGCAACTGTTGACAGCAACGGCAAGGTAACAGCTGTTGCACCAGGTACAGCAAAAATCACAGCATCTGCACTTGATGGTGCAATGTCTGCAAGCTGTACAGTAACAGTTCAGGCAGCAGCAACACCTACACCTGGCATCCTTGAAAGCATTTCCATCAAAGCCAAGGATGATGCAAAAGAAGTTAAGGTTGGTGCAACACTTGAACTTACTGCCGTTGCAAATCCTGCAAATGCAGCACTCAGCACTGTTACATGGACATCCAGCGATACAAGCATTGCAACAGTGACAACAAACGGTGCAACAACAGGCGTTAAAGGCGTAAAAGCAGGCAAGGTTACAATTACAGCATCTGTAAATGACGGCAAGCTTAAAGATACTTACGAAGTTACAGTTGTTTCTACAGATAAACCAATGACAGGTATTACTGTAAGTGCACAGCCGACAACAATTGAAGTTGGCAAAACAACAACAGTCAAGGCAACAAAAGCTCCTGCGGATACAACAGATAAAACAGCAGTTGAATTTTCAAGCTCAAATACGTCTGTTGCTACAGTTGACAAAACAACAGGTGTTGTAACAGGCAAGGCAGAAGGTACAACAGAAATCACAGCAAAATGCGGCAGTTACAGTGATAAAATAACAATCACAGTAAAAAAAGCAACAGTAACCCCAACTGCAACACCATCACCAACACCAACAACAGCGCCTACACCTACACCGGAACCAACACCGGAACCAACACCAGACCCAACACCGGAGCCAACTCCGGAACCAACTCCGGAACCAACACTGGAACCAACACCGGAGCCAACACCAGAACCAACACCGGAACCTGAACCGGACCCTACACCTGCACCTGAAACATCATCTTCAGATGAAGATGGCACAGAATCTCAGGCAGAATAGTAATAAAACATAAGAGAAATCTGTTAAACAACAGGTTTCTCTTTTTATATGCAGATATATTTACAATTGTGTATTTTCTGCAAAAATAAAGGCTTTTTATGTGCCTTGGGTTTGACATATGGTGTGATATATATTAAAATATAATATTGGATAAATATAGATTTTATCCTTGTCTGCAGATGTTGCAGCATTAAAATGACATTATGCTTTGCGGCAGCATAAAGCCGCAGGATAAGGAGATATAATGGCTTTTATCGAAAAACTTTTTGGCAGCTATCAATCTAAAGAGCTTAAAAAAATCGAGCCAATAAAAAACCAGGTTCTTGCACTGGAAAGCAAGTACAAGGCTATGTCCGATGCAGAACTTAAAAATCAGACAAATATTTTAAAAGAACGTCTTGCAAAGGGTGAAACTCTGGACGATATTCTTCCGGATGCTTTTGCAGTGTGCCGTGAGGGTGCAACCCGTGTGCTTGGTATGACACATTATCCTGTGCAGATTATCGGCGGTATCGCTTTGCACCGTTCCAATATTGCAGAGATGAAAACAGGTGAAGGTAAAACTCTTGTTGCAACACTGCCTGTTTATCTTAATGCGCTTACAGGCAAGGGTGTGCACGTTATCACAGTCAACGACTACCTTGCACGCCGAGACAGTCAGTGGATGGGCAAACTTTACACATTCCTTGGCCTTACAGTAGGCCTTTGTGTGCACGGTATGAAAACCGAAGAAAAACGTGCAGCATATAACTGTGATATCACATACGGTACAAACAATGAATTTGGTTTTGACTACCTGCGTGACAATATGGTTATCTACAAGGAAAATATGGTGCAGCGTCCGTTCAACTTTGCAATCGTGGACGAAGTTGACTCCATCCTCATTGACGAAGCAAGAACACCGCTTATCATTTCCGGTCAGGGTGACAAGTCCACAGATATGTACAAGGTTGCCTGCAGCTTTGCACGTTCTCTCAGATATTTCCGTATTGCAGAGCACGACTCCAAGGAAGAAATGGATAATATCACAGAAGATGTTATCATCGACGAAAAGGCAAAATCCACAACACTTACCAAAAACGGTATCGAAAAAGCAGAAAGATACTTTAATGTGGAAAACTATTCTGACCCTGAAAATATGTCTCTGCAGCACTATATCAACCAGGCTATCAAAGCACAGGGCGTTATGAAACGCGATGTTGACTATGTTGTAAAAGATGGTCAGGTTGTTATCGTTGACGAATTTACAGGCCGTCTTATGGAAGGCCGCCGTTATTCTGACGGTCTGCATCAGGCTATCGAAGCAAAAGAAGGTGTAAAGGTAGAAAGAGAAAGCAAAACTCTTGCTACAATCACATTCCAGAACTATTTCCGTATGTACAAAAAGCTGGCAGGTATGACAGGTACAGCTTTAAGCGAAGCAAACGAATTTCTGGAAATTTACGGTCTTTCCGTGCTTGAAATTCCAACAAACAAGCCGATTGCCCGTGTTGATATGAACGATGTTGTTTACAAAACAGAACGCGCAAAATTCAATGCAGTTGCTGATGATGTTGTGGAAGCACACAAAAACGGTCAGCCTGTTCTGGTTGGTACAATCTCCATCGAAAAATCCGAAGAACTTTCCCGTCTGCTTAAAAACCGCGGTGTAAAACACGAGGTTCTCAACGCTAAATTCCACGACAAAGAAGCTGAAATTGTTGCACAGGCAGGTAAAAAAGGTGCTGTTACAATTGCAACAAACATGGCAGGCCGTGGTACCGACATTATCCTTGGCGGTAATGCCGAGTTTATGGCAAAAAATGATATGCGCAAGCAGCAGTATACCGAGGAAATGATTGAAAACGCAAACAGTTTCTTCGACACAACAGACGAAGAAATTATTGCAGCAAGAAAGGTATACGCTGACCTTGTTGCAAAATACAAAGCACAGCTTGCACCGGAAGCAGAGGCAGTGCGTGCGGCAGGCGGTCTGTTTATCATCGGTACAGAACGTCACGAATCCCGCCGTATCGACAACCAGCTGCGCGGCCGTGCAGGCCGTCAGGGTGACCCTGGTAAAACACGTTTCTATGTAAGTATGGAAGACGACCTTATGCGTCTGTTTGGCGGTGACAGAACAACTGCTGTTATGGAAAAACTGGGCTATGACGAATCAATGCCTATTGAAAACAAAATCATAACAAACTCCATCGAAAGTGCACAGAAAAAGATTGAAGGCCGCAACTTTGATATCCGTAAACGTGTTCTCAACTACGACGATGTTATGAACAAACAGCGTGAAATCATCTATGGCCAGCGTCACAGCGTACTTTCAGGCGAAGATATTTCCGAAAGCCTTAAAGATATGGTTACAGGCTCCATTGAAGTTAATGTAAACACATTCTGTACAGGTGACGAACAGGAACACTGGAACCTTGCTTCCCTGCGCAGCATCTATCTTGGCTGGCTGCTTACAGAAGATGAGCTTCGCTATACAGATGCACAGCTTAAAAACATTAAAGCAGAAGATATCACAAAATATATCACAGACAAAGCCCTTGCAATTCTCCACGAAAAAGAACAGGTGCTTGGCAGCGAACAGATGCGCGAGCTGGAACGCGTTGTGCTTCTGCGTACAGTTGACACCAAGTGGATGGAACATATTGATGCTATGGACGAACTTAAAAAAGGTATCGGCCTGCGCAGCTATGGTCAGCACGACCCTGTAAGCGAATACCGCTTTGAAGGTTTCAATATGTTTGACGAAATGATTGAAAACATCCGTCAGGATGTAACAAAACTGCTTATCACAGCAAACCTTGCAAGACCTGTGCAGCGTCAGGCTGTTGCAAAAATCACAGGCACAAGCGGCGGTGGTGACAACACAGTTAAAAAACAGCCGGTAAGACGTTCTGCAGACAAAGTTGGCCGTAACGACCCATGTCCTTGCGGCAGTGGCAAAAAATACAAAAAATGCTGCGGCAGAACAAGCGGCGACAAAGGCGAAGATTAACCAGAAGCCAATGTAACAATTTTATAACAAAATAACAAAGACACAGCAAATGATTTGCTGTGTCTTTTATTGTGTATAAATTATGCTTGTGGTATATTATAATCAGTGAGATAAATTTGAATTTGACAAAGGAGTGCTTTAATGAAGAGGTTCATAACTTTAATAACCGCTATGATGTTTTCGACATCAATCGGACTGGGCGGTTGTACAGATGATTGCAGAAAAACGATTACCTCAATTGAAACGATGACACTTACTTTGCAAGGAATGAGATTCTGTAATGTGTATGAAATCACAAACGAAAACGGGAAAACAGAGCTCAGGCGTTTCAGAAAAGTATATTCAAATGGAGCAGATACGCTTGAGCTTGAGGCAAGTGCTGTTTGTGACATTACAGATTTTATTGAGCTTATGAATACCTGCGGTGTAATCTGCTGGGACGGATTTCACGGCAAGCACCCGAAAAATGTGCAGGACGGGATAATGTTTGACTTCAGGGCTACCGTAAATGACGGACAGGAAATACACGCCAATGGCTCTGAAAATTTCCCCAAAGGGTACCATGATTTTGTGCGTGAGCTCAATAAAATACTTACAGAGCATAAAGATGACTGATTGATAAATTTGAATTTGACGGAGGATACCTGATGATTGGCAGCATTGTTAAAGTAATCGTTGATAGACCGCTTGGAACTTTCCATCCCAAGCATAAAGACATTTATTACTCTGTCAACTATGGGTATATTCCTGGAGTGATAGCACCAGATGGAGAAGAACAAGATGCATACATACTCGGTGTAAATCAGCCTGTTAAAGAGTTTATAGGAAAAGTAATTGCAATTATTCATAGAAATGATGATGTTGAGGAAAAATGGGTCGTTGCACCAGAAGATACTTCTTTTACAAAAGATGAAATTATGCGGCAGGTTGATTTTCAAGAACAATACTTTCGTACAGAAATCAGAATGTAAAATTCCAATTTTACGAATAAAATATCTATTAATATATTTCATCAAAAAAATGCAGCATCAAAAGATGCTGCATAATTTTTTATCCGGTTGTTATTTCTGGTGCAGCCACACCATCATATCGCTGTCTCCGCGGTTTGCCCAGGCGTAGTATGGCAGCATACGCAGCTTGTGGTTTTCGCAGGATATTTCGGGGTTATAACAGTACAACCCGTTGCAGTTTATATGTTCGGTTACAGCATTTATATCTATAAAAGGTATTCTGCCAAGCGGGCAGTTTTCCACAGACACCGAAGCATTTTGGATATCTTCTGCGGCAACGCGATACTGCGCAAGATGTACTGCATTGTCAATCTGTTCTGCACAGTATACAAATGGTCCGCGCTGTACAGTCACGCGGTTTGCATCGGCAATCACGGCGCTGTTTGCTTTTACTGCCATAACAGGTGTGTCAAAGGCAATTTCTATAACGGTGTTTCCCTGCACATTCTGCAGCAGGGCATAACCATTTTCAGTATTGTATTCACAGTGATTTCTGTTTACATTGACCGAAAAATTTCTGCTCCAGTAAGGAACACGTATTTTTACAGTATATGCACTGTCGCTGTTTACAGTAAGTTTTACAGTGTTTCCATATGGAAAATCTGTGCTTTGTACAATTTTTATGCCGTCGTCAGCCATACTGCTGTCGGCAAACAGATTTATATAGACTTCTTTGTTTTTGCTGTCTGCGGTGTAAATATATCTTTGCACCGAGCCTATTGCTCTTGCAAAGTTTGGTGGACAGCAGGCACAGCTGTACCACTGTGGACGTATGCGTTTTACATGGCCGTGGTCGGGATTTTCGTCATTTATTCTGCCGTTGACTTCAAGAGGGTTTACATAGAAAAAATGTATGCCGTCAAGAGATGCACCCGAAAGTATGCCGTTGTACAACACACGCTCAATGACATCCATATATTCGGCTTTGGGGTCAAGCATAAACATATCATATGCAAAAAAGGCAAGAGCAATGGAAGCACAGGTCTCGCAGTACATAATGTCATTTGGCAGGTCATAGTTTCCTGTAAAGGCCTCTCCGTCGGTGGTGGAACCAACGCCGCCTGTAATGTACATCTTTTTGTTTGTCACATTGTCCCATATAGCTTTGCAGGCGCTGTACATATCGCTGTCATTATTGTGGTGAACAACCCTTGCCATAGCCGCAGCAAGATAAAGCATACGCACGGCGTGTCCCACAGCTTCGGTCATATTTTTAGGCTGTGTGTGGGCAACAAGATAGGTTTTAAGCTCCGGAACCTTTATCATTTTTACAGGCAGACCGTCTTTTTCGTTTCTGGCCATTTCTTCGGCATAGAACTCTGTGTTTTTGCCGCGTATATCAAGAAAAAATTCTGCCAGCCTGAGCGCTGTTGGATTCTGGGTGATTTCATATATTTTCAGCAGGCCAAGTTCAATTTCGGGGTGGCCGTCAGAGCCTTGAATTTTTCCGTTTTCATATCCGAAAACAGTATCAATATGATTTATCACTTTTTCTGCAATAACAAGTGCGGTTTTGTTGTGGGTCGCCTGCCAGTATGCTGCCAATGCTTCCAGCAAATGTCCCATACAGTAAAGCTCGTGCCCGGAATAGAGCATACGGTATTTAAGCCTCGGTTCTTTCACCTGAAAATATGTGTCTATATATCCGTCTTCGTTCTGTGCTGCAGCGATAAGTTCCAGCACGCTGTCAGCCAGTGACTGCAGTTCCTTGTCGGGATTTATATGCAGGCTGTATGCCACTGCTTCCAGCCATTTGTACACATCACTGTCCTGAAAAATCATTCCGTAATGTCCGCCCAAACTCATACCGGCAGCAACACGGAAATTTTCAAGAGCGTTGCTTTTTTGGTTTTCAAAAAAATCTTTTTTGTTTTCGTTTTCTATTGTTACCGACGGCGAATTGTTCAGAACACTGTACTGATACGGAATGGTATTTTCTTTTATATTTTTTATATAAAAGGACCAGAAACTGTCGGTTATCTTTGCGTTTTCAAGGGGAATCTGATGCAGCATATAAACCTCCCTGTGTTTTATGATACTAATATAAATAAATGATATCACAACAGCAAAAAAGTATAAATAAAAAATGCAGTATTTCCGTGAAAATACTGCATTTTGGTTCAATTAAAGTGCTGCGATGTCTTTTACAAGTTCGTCAACATTTTCCTGTGTTGTTGCCCAGCTTGTGCAGAAACGAACTGCTGTGTGGTCAGGGCCTACATCTTCCCAGTAGCTGGAAGCATATTTTTCGTTAAGCTTTGCCAGCATATCATTTGGAAGAATAGGGAACTGCTGGTTTGTTGGAGAATCGTAAAGGAACTTGATGCCTTTTGCTGCAAATGCATCACGAATCTGCATTGCTTTGTCGATAGCACCTTTGGAAATTTCGTAGTAAAGGCCATCTTCGAACAATGTTTCAAACTGGATACCAAGCAATCTGCCTTTTGCAAGCATAGCACCGCGCTGTTTGATGTGATATCTGAATTCAAAGTCGCCGCCGCCGTTGCAGAATACAACAGCTTCGCCCATAAGTGCGCCAACTTTTGTGCCGCCGATGTAGAATACGTCACAGTATTCAGCAAGGTCCTTCATTGTGATTGTGCTGTCTGGTGCAGCCATACCATAACCAAGACGTGCGCCGTCAAGGAACAATGGAAGATTGTATTTGCGGCATGTTGCGCTGATTTCAGCAAGTTCGTCTTTTGTGTATGTAGTGCCGTTTTCTGTTGGATGGCTGATGTAAACTGCGCCTGGCTGTGTGATGTGTTCACGGTTGCCCTGTGCATAGTGCCATTCTACAGCTTTTGCAATCTGTTCTGCTCTGATTTTGCCGTCGTCGCTTGGCAAAGTCATAACTTTGTGGCCTGTTGCTTCGATAGCACCTGTTTCGTGTGCTTCGATGTGACCTGTGTTAGCACAAAGTGCGCCCTGATATGGTTTAAGCAAAGAAGCAAGAACAATCATATTTGTCTGTGTGCCGCCAACGATAAAGTGAACATTAACGTCTTTGCCGCATTCTTTTTTAATAAGTTCTCTTGCTCTTTCGCAGTGTGGGTCCAGACCGTAACCAGGTGTCTGTTCCATATTTGTTTCAATCATTCTTTTAAGAATTCTTTCGTGTGCGCCTTCTGCGTAGTCGCATTCAAATCTGATCATAATAATTCTCCTGTATAAAATAATTTTTATTTTAATTAAAGCTAAATATATTTTAACACATTTATTAAGCAGATAAAATATATAAAAGTAATAAATTTATATAATATTTTGCTATATAATCTACAAAATGCAACGATATTAAATTCCAAAACAACCTGAATTTATGGTACAATACTGTCATATCAGATATATTGAAAAAGAGGTAAAAAGTGAAGCTTATTCTTGCAGAAAAGCCGGAGCTTGGCAAAGCCATAGCTGCCGCAATAACCGACAAACCTGTTGCCCGCAAGGACGGCAGCATACTTTGCGGCGAATACACCGTTATCTCTGCCTTTGGTCATCTGTTCAAGCTTAAACAGCCGGAGGAATATGATATAAAGTATAAAAAATGGAGCAGGGAAACACTGCCCATATTTTTTGAAAACTGGCAGACAGTGCCTGACCAGAGCAAAATTGGCAGGGTAAATGTGATAGGCAATCTGCTTAAGCAGGCGGATGTTGTTATACACGCAGGAGACCCGGACGATGAAGGTCAGCTGCTTATAGATGAAATTCTGGAATATTTTGAATATAAGGGCGAGGTGCTGCGCCTTTCCACCAACGACAACAACCCCGATTATATCCGCAAACAGCTTGGCAAGATGGAAAGCAACACCCTGCATCTGCCAAACGGATATTCTGCCCGTGCCCGCAGTGTTGCAGATTTTATAGTGGGCATAAACTATTCCCGCTTTTTCACTCTTTCAAACCGTACACGTGACCTGATGAATGTGGGTCGTGTGCAGACGCCTACCCTTGGGCTGGTGGTGGCAAGGGATATGCTTATCGAAAACCACACAAAGATAAATTATTACGAGCTTTATGCGGATTTTGACGGGGAGTTAAGGGACGTAAAGGCAAAGTTTTATCCAAACCCTGACAGCCCGATACTTGACGAAAATGGCAAGGTGCTGGATAAATCAATGCTGGAAAGAACATTAAACTACCTTAAAAAGCCCCCCCTTGACGTTAAGATAGAAAAATCCAAGGCAAAGGAAAAACCTCCGCTGCCTTTCAATCAGGTGGAACTGCAGACCTACTGCGGCAACAAATTTGGATATTCGCTTGAAGAAACCTCAAAGGCGGCGCAGGACCTGCGAGAAATTTACAAGGCGATTACCTACAACCGTTCCAGCAGCCGTTATCTTAACGAGGAGCATTATGCTGATGCACCGAGAGTTGTAAGTGCAGTGCTTGGCATAACAGGCATAGATTTGCCCGAACTTGATTTGGGGATAAAATCTTCCTGTTTCCGCAAGGTTAAAGAGCCGCATCATGCCATTATACCAACGGGCACAAAGGTGGATTTAAACAGGCTGACAGAGGTGCAGAAAAATGTTTATCTTGCAATATGTATGTACTACCTTGCGCAGTTTCTGCCCGAAGCGGTGGACAGCAAAACCACACTTTATGCACAGCTTAAAAACAACAACAGCATAAAAGCGCAAAGCCTTTTGTGTGACAGTCAGGGCTGGCGAAAATATTTTAAGGAAAAAAATACCGAACAGTCACCACTTGATAAAGTGCCTGCAGGGGATTATACTGTAAATGTTGTTGACGGTGAGATAAAAGAGATAGAGACAAAACCGCCAAAACGGTATACCGAAATCACACTTAACAAGGATATGACCTCGGTGGCTAAATATGTTAAAGACCCCGAAATCCGTCAGCTGCTGCTGCGAAAAGACAAGGACAGCGACAAAGACAAGGGTTCCATAGGCACCGAAAGTACAAGAACGGCAATTATAACTAATCTTATAACCCGCGGTTACATCGAGAAAAAGGGTAAAAACCTTATTTCCACCCAAAAGGGCAGGGAACTGTACAACTGTCTGCCTGATGAAATCAAAAAGCCTGATATGACGGCAAAATGGTGGGCTATTCAGGAGAAAATAAAAGAAAACGAGGCCACACCGCAGGATTTGTATGACGATGTGCTTAAAACTGTAAACAGCATAATCAGTCAGCGCTATTCCTTTGCAATCGGCAAAAATAAATTTGATGCGCCTCTGCCGTCTCAGAATGA
>JAFSAW010000112.1 GCA_017442085.1 Oscillospiraceae bacterium
ACTCGGAAAGATCGTCTGTATAGCTGAATCTTATCAGCTCACTTCCCGTGTCGATCTCGATGTGGGGATAGACCAAGAGAAACGCCACAACGAGGACTGCAATTATTGATGGAATTATTATTAATACTTTTTTCATCGCAGGCCCCCCCGGATCAGTATTTAATATTATTGCGCAGATACTCTTCGATAAATGTTATTTTTTCTTTATCCTTTTTCTCTCTTACGTTCACTCTATAGCCGTCCTTGGCAGATGCTCGGTATACCTTCAAATACTGCTCAAGTGACAAAAGCTTGAATTTTACAGAATTGTTCTCCAACACCTCAATATCAATGTCAAAAATACCCGCAAAGCTTTCAAGTTCTTCTATGTCGGCATAAGAATAGCTGACACCGTCCTTTATAAAAGTATGCTCGTGCTCATCAGCAAGTATATATCCGTTGCTTTCAAGAATATTTTTGAAATCAACCCAGTTATCTGTTAGAAAAGCTTTTGGTATCAGAATATCAATATCATCGGCATCAAGGTTTTCTCCCGTGAGATATTCCAGCCCCAAAGAGCCATACAAAAGAGGAATTATACCAAATTCTTCTGACAACAGTCTGGCATTTTCCAAAAACAAATATATTTTATCCGTATTTTCTGTTCTGTTTTCTGTGCCTGAAAGTTCAGCTTTCAACTGCATTTCACCTTCTTATATAAAATCTGTTAAAAATCAAATCTGCCCTGCAGCCTATAGTGTGCAGGGGCAGATTTTATCAGGTATTTTCCGTGTTATTTGTTGGCCTGTTTATATTCGATATACTCATCATATGTCATAAGTTTATCCACAATTGTACCGTCTTCCTTGATTTCAATGATGCGGTTTGCAATAGTTTCGATAAACTGATGGTCGTGGCTGGAGAAAAGAACTGTGCCTTTAAAGTCCACGATACCGTTGTTAACCGCTGTGATGGATTCGAGGTCAAGATGGTTTGTAGGCTGGTCAAGCATAATAACGTTTGCTTCCTTCATCATCATACGGGACAGCATACATCTTACCTTTTCGCCGCCGGAGAGAACATTAACCTTTTTGTAAACATCATCACCGCTGAACAGCATACGTCCGAGGAAACCGCGGAGGAAGCTTTCGGTCTGGTCTTTGGAATACTGACGCAGCCAGTCAACAAGGTTCATATCGTTGCCTTCAAAGAATGCTGTATTGTCTTTTGGGAAGTAGCTGCGTGAAGTGCTTACACCCCATTTGATAAAGCCGCTGTCAGGAACAAGTTCTTCGTTGAGAACCTTGAACAGTGCTGTCTGACCTGCTTCGTTGTCACCTACAAGGGCAATTTTGTCCAGACGGTTGATGTAGAAAGATACATTGTTGAGCACCTTTACGCCGTCTATTGTAACGGTAAGGTCACGCACTTCAAGCACATCCTTGCCCACTTCTCTGTCCTGAACAAAGTTTACAAACGGATACTTACGGCTTGATGCAGGCATTTCTTCCAGCTGGATGTTATCAAGAATTTTCTTTCTTGATGTAGCCTGCTTGGACTTGGATTTGTTTGCAGAGAAACGACGGATAAATTCTTCCAGCTGTTTGATTTTTTCTTCTTTCTTCTTGTTCTGGTTTTTGATAAGCTGGTTCATCAGCTGGCTGGATTCGTACCAGAAGTCATAGTTGCCCGCATACATTTTAACTTTGTTGTAGTCGATATCAACAGTGTGTGTACATACGGCATTGAGGAAGTGACGGTCGTGGGATACAACCAGAACTGTGCCAGGGAAATCTATGATAAATTCTTCCAGCCATGCAATAGCATCGATATCAAGATGGTTGGTAGGTTCGTCCAAAAGAATAATACTTGGCTTGCCGAAAAGTGCCTTTGCAAGCAGAACCTTAACTTTGTCACGGCCGTTAAGGTTTTTCATCTGTGTGTAGTGAAATTCCTTTGCCACACCAAGACCGTTAAGCAGCTGCAGAACCTCTGTTTCTGCTTCCCAGCCGTCCAGCTCGGCAAATTCACCTTCCAGCTCGGCTGCACGTTCACCGTCTGCTTCGCTGAAATCAGGTTTGTTGTACAGCTCGTCCTTTTCTTTCATAATTTCGTAAAGACGAGGGTTGCCCATAATAACAACATCTGTTACATAATATTCGTCAAATTTAAAGTGATCCTGTTCCAGAACAGACATTCTTGCATTTTTATCAAGGAAGATTTCACCCTTTGTAGGCTCTCTCTGTCCTGAAAGGAATTTGAGCAATGTGGATTTACCTGCACCGTTTGCACCGATAATGCCATAGCAGTTGCCTTCTTTAAAATCAAGGTTAACATCTTTAAACAGAGTCTGACCGTCAAACTCGTGTGTAAGGTCTTTTACTGATAACATAATTTCTCCTTATTTAAATAATATATGAAAACAAATTTAAACATAATTATACATATATCATTGTCTCAAATAGATATAAAAAAGTCAACAGTTTAATGTTTTTGTTTATTCATTAATCACTTATCCCCTGTGTCTGTCATAAACTAAAACAAAGGAGGATTATATTATGTCTGAAATAAATACAAACATATCTGCTCCCGCAAACTATCCCGGCACACCACTGCGTGTGGGTTCAAGCGGAAGCAACGTAACTCTGATGCAGCAGTATCTCAACGGGCTTGGCGTGGTTTACACCGCCGTAAACCGTCTTGCTGCAGACGGTAAATACGGTGCCGCAACACGAAATGCCGTTATCCGTTTTCAGAAGCAGTTTTCACTTACTGCGGACGGTGTTATCGGGCGCAATACATGGAATGCAATAACTGCAGTTTACCTGTCTGTTGCTGGCTACAGAGCTCTTGATGTTACAACAAAATACATAGGTCTTATGGCTGCAGGTTCAAGCGGAGACCATGTGAGATTTGTTCAAAGCTATCTCAATGCAATAAAAAAACAGTACAATTACACCTGGCCTACTCTTACTGTAGACGGCAGATACGGTGCAAACACCGCCCTTGCCGTTGCAGGTTATCAGTCAGCCTACAATCTTTCGGTAGACGGCAAGGTAGGCAGAAACACCTGGGCAAGTATGATACCCGAGTTTAACAAAGTGATAAAAATGTAATTTAAGGGTACAGCGGCAAAATCCTGCCTTAGTCATTGAAATAAAAGATATTATAATGTATTATAAAAATAAATACAGTATTAAACGGAGGTTACAATGAATATTGCTCTTTTAGGCTTTGGCGTTGTATGCGGCGGTGTTTATGACATTCTGAAAAATATGCCTGAATACAACATAAAAAAAATACTTATACGCAATCCTGCAAAACTTACTATGGATTGTATGACACTTGATTTTTCCGATATAGAAAATGACAGTGAAATCGACCTGGTTGTTGAGGCTATCGGTGGTCTGCACCCTGCAAGAGAATACATTCTTGCCGCTTTAAATGCAAAAAAACACGTTGTAACCGCAAACAAGGCTGTTGTTGCCGCATATTTTGAAGAATTTGTGACAGCAGCCACAAATAACGGCGTTAAGTTTATGATGGAAGCAACCAGCGGCGGCGGTATACCCTGGATTAAAAATCTGCAGCGCGTTGGCAGAATTGACAAAGTTACACGCCTGCACGGCATTATGAATGGCACCTCCAACTTTATTCTGAGTGCCATGACTGACGAAGGCAAGGATTTTGTAGATGTGCTTAAAACAGCGCAGGAGCTCGGTTATGCCGAAGCTGACCCTTCTGCAGATATAGACGGTGACGATGTGCGCAACAAATGTGCTATCTCTGCTTCTGTTGCTTTTGGCTGTCCTGCAGATGTAAACAGCATTTTAAAGGCCGGAATACGCCATATTTCAAAAGCTGATATCGACTGGTTCAGAGAACAGGGCCTTGTGTGCAAACTGTTTGCAACAGCAGTACGCGATGGTGAAAACTTTGATGCAGTGGTTGAGCCGGTTCTGCTTGGCTGCAATACTGTGGAGGCAAACGTACCTAAAAACTATAACATCACCTGTCTTTACGGAGATACTATAGGTGAAGTTAAACTTTACGGTCAGGGCGCAGGCGGTCTGCCTACAGGCAACGCTATCGTTCAGGATATCATTGACGTAAATACAGGCAGTGCATTTGATATTTCTTTTGACAGCAAGCTGAACAAAGCAGAAATTATCAGCGGCAGATATTATATACGTATTCCTGCAGATGTAACCGGTTATGCTGTTTATACAGACGGTATCTGCGAAAAAACATTTACTTTGGGTAACGATACCGTAATTATCACAAAAGAAACAACCCCTGCAGAAATACACAAACTGCTTGATGCTAACAGCAGCAAAACAATTTTTGCAGCAAGATTTATATAACGCAGAAATTCCCGCCCTTTTATCAAAGGCGGGAATTTTAATTTGCTGAAAAAACGGCCACACGGAAGATTATCTGTCTTCCCTGTGACCGCTTTTTATTTTTTAAGAAAAGGTTTTAATCAACACAGATTTCTATTATTTGTTTGCTGCTGCAAATTCTTTTTCTTCTTTTGTTCTGCCAATGCCAAACTGAATTGTTACACACATGGAGATGATAAGAGCGAAGATGTAGAAGCTGTATTTGAGAACATCGATTGGGCTGCAGCCAGCAAGTTATGTAACGATGAGCATACCGCCGTCGTGTGGCATAAGAGCAAGGAATGCACATGCAAAGATGTCAACGAGGGAAGCCATACGTTTTGGAGCGATGCCGTATCTGCCGCCGATTTCTTTTGCCATTGGGCAAGTTACGATGATACCGATTGTGTTGTTAACCATAGCTGCGGAAAGGATACCGGACATAAGACCGATGCCGTATTCTGCACCGCGACGGTTGTTGATTTTGCTTGTGATAGCGTTAACGATGAATTCGATACCGCCGTAGTGACGGATAAGACCAATGATACCGGAGATGAGAGCTGCAACGATGGAGATGGAGAACATGTCGCTCATACCGCCGCCAATGCCCTGAATCCATGTAAAGAAGTCAACTGTGCCCATAGCCATACCGATGATACCGGAAGAAAGAAGACCGATAAAGAGAACAACTGCAACGTTCATACCTGTAAGAGCTGTTACAAGAACGATGATGTATGGGAGAACAAGGATTGGGTTGTAAGCGCCAACTTCAACTGTACCTGCACCCTGACCGCCAACGATGCCGTAAAGAACCATTGCAACGATAGCTGCTGGGAGAGCGATGAAGAGATTTGTGCGGAATTTGTCTTTCATTTCAGAACCACAACCCTGAGCTGCAGAGATTGTTGTGTCGGAAATCATGGAGAGGTTGTCACCAAAGTAGGAACCGCCGATAACAGCTGCACAAGTTGCAGGAACGTTAAGGCCAGCACCGATTGCAACGCCGATAGCTACTGGAGCCATAGCTGCGATTGTACCCATGGATGTACCGATAGCTGTGGAAATGAGACAGCACATAAGGAATACGCCTGGTACGAGAAGGGAGCTTGGGATAAATGTGAGAGCCATGTTGATAACGGATTCTTTACCGCCCATAGCTGCTGCAGCACCCTGGAAACCGCCAGCCATAAGATAGATGAGGATAATCATCATAACGCCGGAGTTACCCATGTTTGTTGTGAGAACGTCAAGTTTTTCAGCAACTTTCATGCCAGGAGCAAGAAGAAGTGCAACTGCAATACCAGCAAGAAGTGCAACGTGTCTTGGGAAGAAGCTGAATGCGCTTTCTTTGCCCATGAATGTGAATACGAGACCGCAGCCTACATACAATGCCAAAAATACGATAAGTGGCAAGAATGCAGACAGGCCAAGTTTTTTATTGTCTTTCATAACAATACACCTTTCTCTTTCTTAATAGTTAAATTGTTTTGTTTATAGATAATATATGTGAATATATTATTTCGAAATTGAATGCCTTAAATTATTTGCTGAGTGCTTTAAGATTTTCTTTGATGTTAACCATAGCCTGTTTTACGATAGCCGGGTCTGTAGCCATGTTAAGACGGATAAAGCCTGCCCAGTTTTCGCCAAACCATTCGCCGTAGTCAACTGCAAGACGGCATTTGCCCTGGATAAATTCTTTTGCATCTTCAGGTTTGATGTAGTTTCTGAGATCCATAAGAACAAGGTATGTACCTTCCATTGGTGCAATATTGATGCCAGGGAATTCTTTCATTTCTTCTACAACCATCTGGTAGTTGTGGTACATAACTTTTTTAACGTCGTTGTACCATTCTTCGCCACCGCGGAGAGCAGCTTCAACAGCTGTGATACCAAAGATGTTAACTTCTACGTTGTGGTAGATGTTTGTGAATGTATCCCATGTTTTTCTCATTTCTTCGTCTTCGATAACGATTGTGGAAGTGAGACATGTTGCAAGGTTGAATGTTTTGGAAGAAGCAAATGCTGTAATCATTTTTTTAGCATATTTGCCGCCTGCTACTGTTGCAGATGGTGTGTGTTTTGTTTCGCCGAATACAAGGTCCTGGTGGATTTCGTCGGAAAAAACAATAACATTGTGTCTGTGACAGATTTCAAGCATTGTTTCGAGTTCTTCTTTTTTCCAAACACGGCCTGCTGGATTGTGTGGAGAACACATAATGTACATTTTTACATTGTTGTCAACGATAGCTTTTTCAAATTTGTCAAAGTCAAGTGTGAAAACGCCTTTGTCGTAATCCATATCAACTGTGATAAGTTTGCGGCCGCTGTCTTTAACTGCGTTGTGGAATGGATAGTAAACAGGTGTAGCGATAACAATTGCATCATCTCTTTCTGTGTACATATTTACACTCCAGTAAATTGCAGAAACGATGCCCGGTGTAACACGCATCCATTCTTTTTCAACTTTATAACCATGATGTTTGTATTCCCAGTCCTGAACTGCTTCATAATAAGAATCAGGAATGTAAGAATAGCCATAGATACCATGTTCTACTCTGTTTTTCAAAGCTTCAACAACACATTCAGGTGTTCTGAATTCCATATCTGCTACCCACATAGAGATAAGTTCAGGGTCACCGAATCTCTGCTGAAGTGCATCCCATTTAAGGCTGTTTGTGCCAAAACGGTTGATGCAGTATTTTTCAATAAACTGATTCATTTCCATTTCTATTATCCTCCTTTTCAGAAATTTCATTTTCAGTGTTCCAATCAATTTAACTTAAGTAGCTTATTTGTTAAGTTACTTAATTATCAAGCAGTTAAATTGTATACTAATTTTAAACAAATATCAATATTTTTTTAAAACTTTATACACATTTACAAAAAGTATTGTCAAAATATGTACAAAAAGTAAAATCCTTACTCTTTTGGAGTAAGGATTTAAGTATTTTTGTTATTCTTCGCCGTAATGCGCTTTGCTTCGTGCCACATCGCCTGCATAAGATTTATTGATTATCTGCTGAACTTTTGTGTGAATCATCAGTTCTTCTTCTGTAAATTCTTTAAGCAGATCAAAGGTTATGCTCTGACACATTTTGTTGAATTCTATATGATCTTTATATACCCTCTGACCGTCTTTTGTAAGGTTGAGGTTATATATACGTTTATTGTCAGCATTTCTTGTCTGTTCAACCAGCCCTTTTGCCACCAGTTTTTTTACAATCTGGCTGCAGGCGCTTGTGGTTTTATTGAGTATTGATGCCAGCTCGGTTGTTGTTGTGTTTGGGTTTTTGCCTATTTCGTGTACAACATAAGCTTCTGCCTGATACAGTATATCTTCGCCATAATGGTGCGGCAGGGAATCGTACTCTGTCATAAGTTCAAAAGCTGTATCCTGCTCTTTCCAAAGCTGTTCCAGAATTTCTTCGCGTTTCATTAAAAATATATCTCTTTTCTTTGATTTATCTAAATTATTATACACTTAAAAAATGCAATAATCAAGTGATTTAATTTATTTATAATATGTTTTAATAGGCAACATTAATTATATATTGGCATTATAACTATACCTATAATTTTACACAAACTTTACAAAACCTTGCATACATCATTTACATAAATTTAATAAACTTGATATTGTCAATTGTATGTAAAAAGCATACACAATATCTTCAAAATGTAAAATCTGAGGAAAAATTATGAGTATTTTTAACGCATTTACACTGCTTGGCGGCCTTGCAATGTTCCTTTACGGTATGGACGTTATGGGCAAAGGTCTTGAAAAACAGGCAGGCAGCAAACTTCATTCCATTCTTGAAACACTTACATCCAGCCCGCTTAAAGGCTTCTTTCTGGGTATGATTGTTACCGCAGTTATCCAGTCTTCTTCCGCCACAACAGTTATGGTTGTTGGCTTTGTAAACTCCGGCTTTATGACACTGCGTCAGGCTATCGGCGTTATTATGGGCGCAAACGTTGGTACAACAATTACAGCATGGGTTCTGTCTCTTTCCGGCATTCAGGGCGACAGTTTCTTTATAACACTTCTTAAGCCGTCCACCTTCTCTCCTATCCTTGCATTTATCGGTATCATTCTTTATATGGCTGCCAAAAAGGACAGCAAAAAGAACATCGGTACAATCCTGCTTGGCTTTGCAATTCTTATGACAGGTATGGACCTTATGTCCGGTGCTGTAAAACCGTTGCGTGATGTTCCGGAATTCTGCAATCTCTTTACACTGTTCACAAACCCAATCCTTGGCATGCTTGTTGGTGCCCTGCTTACTGCTATCATTCAGTCTTCTTCTGCTTCTGTTGGTATCCTGCAGGCACTTTCCGTTACAGGTGCAGTAACTTACGGCAGCGCACTGCCAATCATCATGGGCCAGAACATCGGTACATGTGTAACTGCTCTTCTCTCCTGCTTTGGTGCAAACAAAAACGCAAGACGTACAGCTATCGTTCATTTCTATTTCAACGTAATCGGTTCTGTTGGGTTTATGATTGTATTCTATGCCCTTAATGCAGTTATCGGTTTCTCATTTATAAACGACAGTATCAATGCAGCAGGCATCGCTGTTATTCACACACTCTTCAACGTAACCGCAACAGCAATTCTTCTTCCTCTCAACCGTGTGCTTGAAAAACTTGCATATATGACAATCAAAGATGACGAAGGCGAAAAAGAAAAGTTCCAGATTCTGGACGAACGTCTTATCAACACTCCTGCAATCGCAATCGAACAGAGCAAAAAAGCTTTGCGCAATATGGCAAGCGAAGCAAGCACTTCCCTTATCAAAGCTGTTTCTATGCTTGATAAATGGAACGATTCTGATGCAGAAGAAATTGTAAACAGCGAAAAGAAAGTTGACAAATACGAAGATACACTCAGCACTTATCTGCTTAAGGTTTCCGCACAGGACCTCAGCGTTAAAGACAGTACTGAACTTACAAAAATCCTGCACATTGTAGGTGACTTTGAACGTATCAGTGACCATGCTCTTGCCATCAGCCGCATCAGCGAAGAAATGCACTCTAAAAACATTCAGTTCTCCACACAGGCCAACGAAGAAATCAAAGTGCTCAAAAACGCTGTGCTTGAAGTTCTTTCTCTTACAATGGAAGCTTTTGTGAAAGAAGATGCTTCCGTTGCATATCAGGTTCAGCCAATGGAACGTGTTATCCACGAAATTGCACGTGAAATCAAAAACCTGCATATTGAAAGACTTAAAAACAACAGCTGTACAATTGAACTTGGCTTTGTTCTCTCCGACCTGCTGAACAACTGCAAACGTGTTGCTGACCACTGCTCCAACATTGCAATTGCTCTTATTGAAGCAGAAGCTGACAGTTTTGCACCGCATCATTACGTTAAAAATCTTAAACGTGACAATGCCGAAGAGTACTACTCTCTCCTTGATGATATGAGAGCTCAGTACAAAATTTAATTGACAAAAAACATTATCTCAAATATAATTATATGGTGTTGTTCTGATGGACAGCACCATATCTGATATGCGGGCATGGCGGAATTGGCAGACGCGCCAGACTTAGGATCTGGTGTCTTTCGATGTGCAGGTTCAAGTCCTGTTGCCCGCACCAAACGGGTTCAATGGCAGCATTGGGTCCGTTTTCTTTTTAGCCAGTCAGTTTTTTATCAATGCTGTGCTGAAATAAAGTTAAAACAGAAATTATGCCTTTACGTATTGTATTAATAATCGTGTTGTGATATTATCAAAAGCACTGTTAGTATTTATTTTGACAAAATTTATGGAGATATATTATGAGTACCATTGGAACATTGATTTTAACCACCACAATTGCCGGTGTTGTCGGCACAGGTGTCGGCGGACTGATTGGTGCAATGCTGCAGAAAGATTCCAACCATATTGCCAGCATTCTTCTCAGTTTTGCGGCCGGTGTTATGCTGAGTGTTGTATGCTTTGACCTTGTTACCGAAGCCATAGAAACCCAGGCTGGTATTATGGTTGTTATTTTTGCTATAGCACTGGGTGTTGCAATAATTTATGTTCTCAACTATCTCATTGACCTTAAAACCAACCCTGAAATTCCACACATAGACGAAAATCATCCAAAAACTGCAGACGGCCTTGACGAACTTATCCACAGCGACCATTATGAACATCACTTTGCAAAAAAAGACAACAAGGTGGCTCTTTTTATTGCAGGTGTTGTAATGGCAAGTGCCATCGCGCTGCACAACGTACCTGAAGGAATGACAATCGGCGCGGCATATGCCAGTGACGGTGGTGTTCTGGGCAGTGCCGCCATTGTGCTTGCCATTCTTATAGGTCTGCACAATATCCCTGAAGGTATGGCGGTTTCAGTACCTCTTATAGCCGGCGGCATGGCAAAGTGGAAGGCTGTGCTTATCACTGCAAGTTCCGGTATTCCTACCATTATCGGCGCCTTGCTTGGTTATATTCTTGGCGAACTCGGACCGTTGGGCCTTGCTTTAAGCCTTGGCTTTGCCAGCGGTGCTATGCTGTATGTTGTTTTTGGCGAAATTCTGCCGCAGGCAATTCTTATGTACCGCAGCAAGCTGCCTGCATTTTCTGCCATAGGCGGCATTCTTGTAGGACTTCTAATTATATTTGCATAACATTCAATCCCCTGTACACTGCAGGGGATTTTCTTTTTTCTATTGACATTTTTGGATACAGCTGTATAATATTTACAGATATATGAATATTATTTCATTTAAATTGTATAAAATCTAATTTTCTTTTATGGAGGCATTATTATGGCGCTTTGGAGCGGACGTTTTGAAAAAGATATGGACACAATTGTAAAACAGTACAATGCATCCATCGGTTTTGACCAAAGATTATACAACTACGATATAAACGGCAGTATAGCCCACGTTACCATGCTTGCTGCACAAAACATAATCACTCCGGAAGAACGTGATATAATCATAAACGGCCTTGAACAGATACGTGCAGGAATTGCAAATGGCGATATTGTATTTACATACGAAGACGAAGATATACATATGGCAATAGAATCCCGCCTTATCGCACTGGTTGGTGATGTCGGCAAAAAGGTTCACACTGGCCGCGCAAGAAATGACCAGAGTGCCGTAGATGTAAAACAGTTTCTGTGCTTTGAGATTGGTGAAATCATGAAAGCCCTTATAGAACTGGAAGATGTTATCCTGAAAAAAGCACAGCAGTATAAAGAACACATCACCGTAGGATTTACTCATATCCAGCACGCACAGCCTATCACTTTGGGATTTATGTTTATGGCATATTTCCAAATGTTCAAGAGAGATATTCAGCGTCTTGCCGATGCGTACGAGAGAATAAATCTTTGTCCTCTTGGCACCTGCGCCCTTGCCGGCACCACAATTCCCCTTGACAGACATATGACCGCTGCTGCTCTTGGCTTTGCCGGTCCTACAGAAAATGCTATGGACACAGTGAGTGACAGGGATTATATTCTGGAATTTTTAAGCACTGCATCCATCTCTATGATGCACCTTTCCCGCTGGGCAGAAGAATTTACCTGGTGGAACAGCACTGAGTTTTCTTACATAGCAATAGATGACAGCTTCTGCACCGGCAGCAGCATGATGCCGCAGAAGAAAAACCCTGACATAGCAGAGCTTCTGCGCGGCAGATGCGGCAGGGTTTACGGTGACCTTATGGGAATGCTTACTGTTATGAAAGGCACTCCGCTTACATACAACAAGGATTTTCAGGAAGACAAAGAGTATCTGTTTGATGCTGTTGATACATGGAAAGCTTCGGTTACAATATTTGCAAAAATGCTGGAGAAAACCGAGTTCCGTATGGACAAAATCAACGCCCAGCTTCAAAGCGGATTTATGAACGCAACAGATGTTGCCGAAAATCTGGTTATGGCAGGCATACCTTTCCGTGAAGCCCATCATATAACCGGCAGACTTGTTAAGCTTTGTGAAACAAAAGGCTGTAAGCTTGAAGAACTTGAAGATGCGGATATACAGACAGTTGACAGCCGCATAACAAAAGCTACCCTTGGAAAAATATCAATAAAAGACTGTGTTGAAAACAGAAAAACTTTTGGCGGCACAGCCCCTTGCGAAGTGGAACGCCAGATAAAAAACGGCACAGACTGGATAAACGAATTTAAAAACGATTGGAGATAATTTGTATGGAAGCTACTACTTACTATGGCATTTTGTCCCTGGTTCCTATTCTGGTTACCATCGGGCTGGTTCTCTGGACCAAAAACGTTATTGTTTCTCTTTTTGCAGGTGTTTTCAGCGGTGCGCTTATCATATGCAACTACGCACCTATGGAAGCTCTTAAAGCAACTATAGGCGACTACATAATTCCTCGCCTTATGGACAGCTATAACGCGGGTATTATGGTTCTGCTGGTATTTATCGGCGGTTTTGTTACCCTGCTGGAAAAAAGCGGCGGCGCACAAAGCTTTGCCGCTGCAGTTGCAAAATTTGTTGACACCCGCTGCAAAACACAGATTGCTGCCTGGATTGGCGGTATTATCATCTTCTTCTCTGAACTTGGCACACCAATGATTGTTGGACCTATCTTTAACCCTTCTTTCAGAAAAATGCGCATTTCCAAAGAAAAGATGGCCTGGATTCTGGACACAACATCCTCACCTGTATGTGTACTTCTGCCTTTCTTTGGCTGGGGTGCAACCGTTATGGGTATTCTTGCTGTGGAATTTGAAACTCTCGGCATTACACATATTACCGACTGGAGCGCTTTCTGTCAGGCAATTCCGTATCAGATATATCCTATTCTTTGTCTTATTATGGTGCCGCTTGTTGCATTTACAGGCAAAGAGTTCAGTGCAATGGCAAAAGCAGAGAAAAACGCCCGCAAAGGTATTTTTTCTCCTGCCCCTGGTGAAGAAAAATTTGCACCTGTTGAAATAAAAAGCAATGTTTCTCCGCTGGTTGTTATAATTCCTCTTATTATTATGCTGGTTGTATTCTTTGGCAACCTTATTCCTCTTGGCTTTCCTACACAGGCAGTTCCCGGCGGCAAAATGCGTATAGCACTTATTTCCTCATACCTTCTTGCTGCTGTTGCAATGATTATACTGATGAAATTCTACAAGGTAATGAGCATCAGCGAAGGTATCAAAACATACGTAAAAGGCTGCAACAAACTGTTTGACTGCATTATGCTGCTTGTTCTTGCCTGGGGCCTCAGCACAGTTGACGGTGCACTTGGCACAAGCGAATTTATTGTGCAGATTGCAAGAGATACAATTCCT
Source organism: Oscillospiraceae bacterium (assembly GCA_017442085.1). GTDB lineage: Bacteria > Bacillota > Clostridia > Oscillospirales > Ruminococcaceae > RGIG3102. The sequence continues at coordinate 13,623 of JAFSAW010000112.1, forward strand.
GTATGGAGCGTACCTGCAATTATCTTTATAATCGCTGCAATTATGTCCTTTGCAACAGGCACCTCCTGGGGTACATATGCAATTGTTCTGCCAATAGCTGTGCCTATGGCTCACCACCTTGGCGTTGATATGATTGTTACAATCGGTGCTGTACTTTCCGGCGGTCTGTTTGGTGACCACTGCTCACCTGTTTCCGACACAACAATTCTTTCCTCCATCGGTGCAGAATGTGAACTTATGAATCACACCTGGACACAGCTGCCTTATGCACTTCTGGTTGCAGTGGTTTCCCTTGTGGGTTTTGTGGTTTCCTCCTTTGTAAAAACACCGTTTATTTCGGTTATCTGTGCTGTTGCACTTATTGCTGTTTACATTGTTATTGCAAATGCAAAACGGGTTACTATAGAAAATCTTTCCCTTGCAGATATCGAGAAACTTGAATCTGAAGAATAATTGATATATTAATAGCTAATATTTATAAAGCAGACAAAAGCACTATGCCTTTGTCTGCTTTATCTGTTTTTCAAAATATACAATATTATTTTATTGCTGAAAAAACAAAAACTGTAAATATATTTGACTTAATTACGTCAAATATTTGCTAAAAATTGCTTATTATTTGATATGTATTGTCATTTTAGACAATCTTATGAATTTTGATTGTCTAAAAAGTGGAAAACAGAAACATATTATTGATATTTTTTTGTTGATATAGTATAATTTTTGTATTTAAGACAACCGTTATTTTGTTACTTTTAACAAAACAAAAAAGTTGTCTGTTTCTTGTTCCAACAAAAAAATTTAAAATGAAAAGAGGATTGAGGCTAATGAAAAAAGCAGGCATCCTGAACAGTGACATTTCACGTGTTCTGTCCTATCTTGGTCACACAGACCGCATCTGCATCGGCGACTGCGGCCTGCCTATACCAGACTGCACAGAACGCATTGATCTGGCACTATGCTTTGGTGAACCTACTTTTATGAAAACACTTTCTGTTGTTGTCGGCGATATGAAAGTGGAGAAGATTGTTCTGGCTGAAGAGATTAAAACTCAGAATCCGGAGGTTCTCAAAGCAATCGAAGAACTCTTTGCAGGACAGAATGTGGAAACAGAATTTGTTCCGCACACTGAACTGAAAGAGCAGACAAAAGAATGTAAAGCAGTAATCAGAACCGGTGAAACAACACCATATGCAAATATCATTTTGCAGTCCGGCTGTATTTTTGCTTAATTTTTAGGAGGCTTAAAAAGTATGAATATTGAGATGAGAGGCATCAACAAGTCCTTTGGCTCCAACCAGGTTCTCAAAGATGCCGGCTTCTTGCTCAAAGATGGCGAAGTTCATGCTCTTATGGGCGAAAACGGTGCGGGTAAATCCACACTTATGAAGATACTTACAGGCGTTTATACAAAAGACGCAGGTACAATCTTGGTTGACGGTGTGGAAGTAAACTATAAAAACCCGCAGGAAGCTGAAAAAGCGGGTATCGTTTTCATCTATCAGGAAATCAACTCCCTTTTTGACCTTACCGTAGAAGAAAACCTGTTTATGGGCAAGGAAATCACAAAGGGCTTTGGCATCTGCGACAAAAAAGCTATGCGCGAAAAAGCTCAGGAAGTTATGGACCGCCTGGGCGTATCCATTCCTATTGATGCTGTAATGGGCGATTTGTCCGTTGGTCAGCAGCAGATGGTGGAAATCTGTAAAGCACTTATGGTTGACGCAAAGGTTCTTATCATGGACGAACCTACAGCTGCCCTTACACAGAGCGAAACAGAAGTTCTGTTTGAGGTTATGAAAGGTCTTGTAGAAAAAGGCGTTTCCATCGTTTACATTTCTCACCGTATGGAAGAAATTTTTGAACTGTGCGACAGAATTACAATTCTGCGTGACGGTTCGTACATAGGCACAGAATACATCAAAGACATCACAATGGATGATGTTGTTAAAATGATGATTGGCCGTGAAATCGGCGAACGCTTCCCACAGCGCGATGTAACAATCGGCGAAGATGTTATCCGTGTTGAAAATCTTAACCACCCTCGTTATTTTAAAGACGTAAACTTCTCTGTAAAAGCAGGTGAAGTTCTGGGTGTATCCGGTCTTATGGGTGCAGGCCGTACAGAAATTATGCATGCTATCTTCGGCAATATGCCGGAAGCTACAGGCAAAATTATTATTGACGGCAAGGAAGTTTCCATCAATAACCCAAGAGACGCAATTGCTGCAGGTATCGGTTTTATCACAGAAGACAGAAAAACAGAAGGTCTTCTGCTTGAAAAAC
>JAFSAW010000113.1 GCA_017442085.1 Oscillospiraceae bacterium
CCGCTGCCCAGAATTTCAATCCAGCCTTCGCCTTTGCACAGACGGCAGCCTTTGCCGCCGCATTTAAAGCAGGTCATATCCATTTCTGCACTTGGTTCTGTATAAGCAAAGTGGTGCGGACGGAAACGAACCTTTGTTTCAGGGCCGAACATATTTTTTACAAATGCTTCCAGAGTGCCCTTAAGGTCTGCCATTGTGATGTTTTCGTCGATAACAAGACCTTCAATCTGGTGGAACAGCGGGCTGTGTGTTGCGTCAACTTCGTCTGCACGGTAAACACGGCCAGGTGCAATAATGCGGATTGGCAGTTTTTCGTTGAGCATTGTTCTTACCTGCACAGGAGAAGTCTGTGTGCGCAGAACAATGTTTTCTGTGATGTAGAATGTGTCCTGTGTGTCACGGGACGGATGGCTTTTTGGCATATTGAGCATTTCAAAGTTGTATTTGTCCAGCTCAACTTCAGGGCCGCTTGCGATGGAGAAGCCCATGCCAAGAAAGATTTCTTTAAGTTCGTCAAGAACAAGCTGGATAGGGTGACGTTTGCCCATTTCAAACTCGTTGCCCGGAAGTGTGATGTCAAGTTCTTCCTCAACAATCTGTTTTTCCAGAAGTTCTTTTTTGATTTCTTCAAGTTTTGTTTCGATGGCTTTTTCCACTGTTTCTCTTACCTCGTTTGCAAGAGCACCCATAACAGGTCTTTCTTCTGCGGAAAGCTTGCCCATCTGTTTCAGAATTGCTGTTACTTCGCCTTTTTTGCCCAGAACACGCACACGGATGTCATCGATTTCTGCAGGTGTTTTTGCCTGTGCAATCTGTTCAAGGCTCAGCTGGCGAATGTTTTCAAGCTGCTGTTTCATTGTTTTTCTCCTTCTTTTTCTTTGTGTTGCTTTGGGACGAAGGCTGGCAAAATAAAACGCCCCGCCCCTTAAAAAATTAAGGGACGAAGCGATAATAAACCATAAAAGTTTTTACTCCGTGGTACCACCCAAATTTCCGCACAGAATGCGGACACTCAAGACCTTTTAACGCAAGGAATACGGCGATGCCTACTTATAAAAAATGTTCAGCAAAGCTTCTGTCAGGGGAACTTCTCTTATATGTCCCTGCGCTTCTTTCAGCCGCGGAAGCGCTCTCTTTTTCAAAAACAGTACAAGATACTTTTCCTGATAAGCGAATTTAATTAATACTGATATATAATATCATATTTGTATATAAAATTGCAAGAGCAATATTTTATATCCCTGCTGTAAGGTTTTACACAAATGCCTTGTTTACCCCGCACAGCTTTTCTGTTGCTGCAAACAGTTTTTCTATATGTGGCAGAAACAGGTTTATCAGCACACCGTTTGCCGCCGCAAATATAACGGTGCCTTCCCTTACAATACCAAAGTCCAGCCCTGCCACAAGGCAGATAAGCAAAGTTGCGCCGACATAGCAGAAGTCCACTATCAGCTTTGCTGTGCCGAACTGCATATTTCTTCTGCGGGCAAGCAGCGCACAGAAGGTGTCGGGCGGATAGTTTGCAAAACCCGATGCCTTGGTGCAGCAGAAGCCGATGCTGATAAGCACCACGCCTATGGCATAAACCGCAAATCTTTCGGCATAGCTTTGCGGATCAAGGGCAAGAAACGGCGCAAAATCGTATTTGAAAAAGTTGAGTATCCAGCCGTGCAGCACCACAGGAATAATCTGTATCATAAACAATGGCTTAAACTTCTTTTTAAGCATTGCAACCTGCAGCAGCATAAAGAAGCAGTAAAGGATAATCAGCCCGTTGCCCACCTTTATACCCAGTGCAAGTGCTATGGCATAGCTGGTGCCCGTTGATGTTGTCTGGCCCAGAGCGGCAATAATGCCAAGGGCGGCACCTGCACACACAAGGGCAATGCCAACGGTCATCTCCATAAACAGCACAAATGCTCTTTTTACGCTTTTTGCAGTATACATATGACCTATATATGTCAGTATCTCTGCAAACAGCATATACACTTTTTTCATCTTTTAACCTCTATAACAACAAAGGCGATTGCCTTGTCTTTTTCGTGAGAAAGGGATACTTTACAGTCAAGATTTTTTTCTTTTACAATCTGCCCGGCCCTGCCGTCAAATTTAAAATACGGTGCACCAAGCCTGTCGCGCAAAACCTGCACCTCGTCAAAATCAAAGCCCCGCACACCTGTGCCCAAGGCCTTTGAAAATGCCTCCTTTGCCGCAAAATTTGCCGCAAGAGAGTTTGTCTTTATTTTGTCTTCACACACGAAAAGGGCAATTTCGTCTGCGCCGTAGATGCGTTTTATAAAGCTGGCTTTTTCAAGGCTTTTTGCTATTCTCTCTATGGAAACAATGTCGACACCGATGCCGTACATAAACTTGCTCCTTTATGCTGTGATAATTGCAGGGTGGTGGAACGGAGGGGTGCAGCCCCTCCTGATATCAAATATGTATTGTCGCTCCGATTATTGCAAAAACGGCGGCGCGGTGCAGACGGACCTGTCTGCGAAAGCGCCACACTGCAAGCGACAATAATGTGCCTTGTCCGGCGGGGTCCGCTGCCTGCCAACAGCGGCGCTTTTGGTCACTTTTGGCGTCAAAAGTGACATGCGAAATACATGGGATATACAAAAAGGGGGATGTTTCCCCCTTTCTATTATTTTAAAAAGCCGTTGATAATCTGTTCTTCTGCTTCTTTTTCGGTAAGGCCAAGTGTCATAAGCTTTGTAAGCTGTTCGCCTGCAATTTTGCCGATTGCTGCCTCGTGGATAAGGCTTGCATCGGTGTGGTTTGCCTGAATCTGCGGAATTGCACTTACAACAGCTGAGTCCATAACGATTGCGTCGCATTCTGTGTGGCCGTTGCAGGCATTGTTGCCGTTAACATTGGAAAGGAACAGCTGTTTTGATTCGTCCTTTGCTACAGAACGGCTGATAACGTGTGTTGCACTGTTTTCGCCGTCAAGGTCAACCTCAAACTTTGTTGTTGCCACCTGTTTGCCGTGTGTCATAAGCTTTTCGCTTACGATAAGTGTTGCGCCCTTTGCAATTTTTGCTGTTGTAACGCGGTCTGTGCTGTCAACGCCTTTAATCTGCACTGTGTCCATTTCCACATATGCGTTTTCTTCAAGGTTGATAACTGTTGTAGGATTCATAACATTCTTGCCGTTGCCGTCGCCTGCACCGTAGTGTTTTTCAACATAGCGCATCTTTGCATTTTTGCCAACGTAGAATGTATGGATACCGTCGTGACGGGATTCGCTGTCGCCTGTGTTGTGGATACCGCAGCCTGCAACGATGGTTACATCTGCACCCTCGCCGATGTAAAAGTCGTTGTAAACCATTTCGCTGTGGCCTGTTTTGCTGATGATAACAGGGATGTGCACGCTTTCATTTTTTGTGAAAGGTTTGATGATGATATCAATGCCGGGCTTGTCTGTCTTTGTCACGATATCGATATTTGCTGTTGTGCTGCGGGCTGCAGCTTCACCGTTTGCACGGATATTGTATGCACCCTGAGGAACTTCGTGCAGGTCTGCAACTTTTTCCAAAAGGTCTTTCTGAATCGCATCCATTGCCATTTTAAATTCCTCCTTCTTTAAACTTTAATCTGTTCGCAAACAGGGTTTGCATTCAGAATAAGCGGCATAATTTCGTCCTGTTTGCCGATTTTTCTGATTTCGCCGTCAGACAGCAGAACAATTTTGTCTGCAAAGTTGAGAATTCTTTCCTGATGGGAAATGATAAGGATGTTGCCCTTGATTGTGCTGTGCATATTTTCAAACACTTTGATAAGGCTCTGGAAGCTCCACAGGTCAATGCCTGCTTCAGGCTCGTCAAAGATGGAAAGCTTTGTGCCGCGTGCAAGAATCATTGCAATTTCGATACGTTTAAGCTCGCCGCCGGAAAGGGATTCGTTAACTTCACGGCTGATATAGTCTCTTGCGCACAGACCAACTTCGGACAGGTATTCGCAGGCCTGACCGATGTTGAGTTCTTTGCCTGCTGCAAGGCTGATAAGGTCGTGCACAGTAATGCCTTTAAAGCGCACAGGCTGCTGAAATGCAAAGCTTACGCCTTCATTTGCACGTTCTGTAATGTTGAGGGCAGTTATATCCTTGCCATCCAGTAGAATCTGGCCGCTGGTTGGTGTGATGATGCCTGCAATAATTTTTGCCAGTGTGGATTTGCCGCTGCCGTTAGGGCCTGTGATAACAACAAAACGGTCGTCAATTTTAAGACTTACGTTTTTAAGGATATCCTTTGTACCGTCAGGTGTTTCCACGCTGTAGCATATATTCTTAAGTTCTAACATCTGTTTTCTCCGATTTATATATAAATAATTTTATTACAATATATTATGGCTGTAAAAGTCCACATTTAAATATACACTAAAATATCGGTGTTATCAAGGTTTTTTCTGCCTCTAATGACATATTTTTCACAGCTTTTATATAAGATTGTATCAAATTTATTGTATATCCCCTCCAATATCTGCATTTTGGTTGACACGGCAGACAAACTGTGATACTTTTTAGAGTATGATAATACATATCAATTAAATAATTTTTCGGTAGAGGTGCAAAACGCATAAGTAAGCTGTAACATATGCAAAACGGCAGTTACAGCCAAAAGGGCAATTTGCCGAAGTGTACGGTTTTCGTTTTAAAGCTGTATGCTGGGCTGATATATAATATATGTCAGACTGTCACGCAAGTGGAGAGCTATCCTGTTTATACAACTGCTGTGCAGTTTTAACCCTGATAATTCTCTTGTCAGGGTTTTTATTTTTGACAGATATCCGTTATCGGAATTATTTAAAAATTTATTAAAAGGAGAAAAACTATGGAGTTCGTAGGAACAGTGTGGTCACTTCTGCCACCAATCATCGCCATTGTACTGGCTTTGATTACAAAAGAAGTATATCTTTCACTTTTCATCGGTATTGTTTCCGGTGCATTGCTGTACACAAACTTTTCCCCTATCGGCACAGTTAACGCCATCTTTGATATGATGAGCGAAAAACTTGGCGACAGCTGGAACATCGGCATTCTCACATTTCTTGTATTTCTTGGCATTATGGTTGCCCTTATGACAAAAGCCGGCGGCAGTGCTGCTTACGGCAACTGGGCAAACAAAAAAATCAAATCCAAAAGGGCTGCAAGCCTTGCAACAGTTGGCCTTGGCTGTCTTATCTTTGTAGATGACTATTTCAACTGCCTTACAGTTGGTTCTGTTATGCGCCCTGTTACCGACCGTTTCAACATCTCCCGCACAAAGCTTGCTTACCTTATCGACGCAACAGCTGCACCTATCTGCATTATCGCACCTATCTCCAGCTGGGCAGCAGCAGTAAGCGGCTACACAAGCGGCGACGGTTTCCAGCTTTTCCTTCAGACTATCCCATTCAACCTTTATGCACTCCTTACAATCATTATGGTTGTTTACATCTCTGTAAGCGGCTTTGATTTTGGCGGTATGGCACAGTACGAAAAGAAAGCCGCACAGGGCGATATCTTTGGTGGCCAGCAGGTTGTTGGCGAAGAAATTGATGCAAATCCTAACGGCAAGGTTGTTGACCTTATTCTGCCTGTGCTTGCACTTATCACTTTCTGTGTAATCGGCCTTGTTTACACAGGCGGCTTCTTTGACGGCGAAACATTTGTAAATGCCTTTGCAAACTGTGATGCCGCAAGAGGTCTTGTTCTGGGCAGCTTTGCAGCACTTGTATTTACATTTATCCTTTACGTTCCAAGAAAGGTTGTTTCCTTCCGCGAATTTGCAGACTGCATCCCACAGGGTTTCAGAATGATGGTAAGCGCAATTCTTATCCTTATCCTTGCATGGAGCCTTGGCGGTTTCTGTTCTGACAGACTTGCCATCGGCACATTTGTTTCCACAGCACTTGAAAACAGCACTATTTCCATTGCAATTATGCCGGCACTTCTCTTTGCAGTTGCAACAGGCCTTGGCTTTGCAACAGGTACATCCTGGGGTACATTCGGCATTCTTATCCCTATTGCAACAGCAATCTTCCCTGAAGGTGACCCAATGCTTGTTATTGCAATTGCTTCCGTGCTTGCAGGCGCAGTTTGCGGCGACCACACATCCCCAATCTCCGACACAACAATTATGGCAAGTGCAGGTGCACAGTGCGTACACGTAAACCACGTTTCCACACAGATTCCTTATGCAATGGTTGTTGCAGCAAGCTGTGTTGTGGGCTATCTTGTGGCAGGCTTTACACAGAATGTTGTGTTTACATTCCTCAGCGGTCTTGTAACACTTGCAGTTATCCTTGCGGTTATCAGCATTTCAGCAAAGAAAAAAGCTTAATCAGACCAAAACAATAAAAAATTATGTCATTCTTAATGGCTTTTGCTGTTAAGAATGACATTTTTTGTTTTATCAATACTTGCTAAAACAGATAGTTCACCAGCCCGTCATAAATTGCCTGTGCAAAAATCTGCTGGCTGTTTTTCAGCTTTTCGGCATCTGCCGCATTTGTGATAAAGGCAAGTTCAATAAGCATTGCAGGCATATCAGTGCGCCGCAGTACATAAAAATCCGGGTTAATTTTCACCCCCCGGTCCTGCAGCTGCAGCTGGCGGGTTATCTGCTGCAGAATTTCGCGCGCCATATAGTATGCCTGATTTCTGCTGCGGTAGACATAAATTTCGCTGCCCCGGGCATTTGGGTTTGTGGAGGAATTGCAGTGTATGCTTAAAAACCAGTCGGCACCCCAGCGGTTTGCCAGCCCCACCCTTTCGGCAAGGCTGGAGCTGTTGCTGTAGCCCACCACCTGTGTTATGCAGGTGCGGCTGGTCAGCACCTCAAAGCGCTCGTCATTCTGCAGCAGCTGTGCAAGATAAATGCCCACATTGTATGTTATGTCCTGCTCTTTAAGGCCGTTGCCTTCGGCACCGCTGTTAAAACCAAAGGGGTTGTGCCCCTGGTCGATAAATATCTTTATAGCCATAATATTTCTCCCCGTATATACAAACTGCATTTTATATTTATTTTATGTGCAGATAGTGCCATTTGTTAATTTACTATTTTTTCTTTATGTGATAGAATAGTTTTCAGAGATTAATTTTATACAATTTATATATAATTTGGAGGCTACTATGGAAAAACAGATTACCAACCGCCTTGGCTTTGGCTGTATGCGCCTGCCTGTAGACGAAAACAAAGAAATTGACATGGCACAGTTTAAGGCAATGGTTGACCTTGCTGTTAAAAGCGGCATAAACTATTTTGACACTGCCTACGGCTACCACAGCGAAAAAAGCGAAGGCGCAGTAAAGGAAGCCCTTGTGGACCGCTATCCCCGCGAAAGCTTTATCCTTGCAGACAAGATGCCTATGTGGAAGGTGGAAAGCGAAGAAGACCTTGAAAAACTGTTTGCCACCCAGCTTGAAAGAACAGGTGCAGAATACTTTGACTATTACCTGCTGCACGCACTGAACAAGGACACCATCAAAAAGGTGCGTGATTTTAACGCCGTTGAATTTGTAAAGCGCAAACAGGCAGAGGGCAAAATCAATAAAATCGGTTTTTCCTATCATGACAGCTTTGAAGTTCTCAAAGACTTTATCGGCGACTATAACTGGGATTTTATCCAGCTTCAGCTCAACTATTATGATATGGAAAAAGAAGACTACAAAGCACAGTATGACCTTGTGAGAGAAAACAACATTCCTCTTGCAATTATGGAGCCTGTGCGCGGCGGTTTTCTTGCAAGAACAGTGCCTGATGCACAGACAGTTATCGAAAAGGCTTACGGCCCTGCAAAATCCGCAAGCCTTGCCCTGAGCTATGCAAACAGCCTTGAGGGTGTGTACATAGTGCTTAGCGGTATGAGCAATATGGAACAGCTTGAAGACAATATTGCCACCTTTGCAAACCCGATACCTATGGACGAAAAGGCACAGCAGACAATTGCAGATGTTATGAAAGAAATAAATGCTTTCAAGGTTGTGGACTGCACAAAGTGCGAATACTGTATGCCTTGTCCTGTGGGCATAAACATTCCGCAGGTTTTCGAAACCTACAACAAGTACGAAATGTTCAAAAGCGAATGGATAATCAAGGACTATCTTAAAGAAGCAGAAGTACAGCCAACCGAATGTATCGGCTGCGGTGTGTGTGCTTCCCGCTGTCCGCAGGCTATTGCAATCCCTGAAAGAATTGCAGATTTCAATGCGATTGCAGAAAAACTTAAATAAATTTTACAACTACGGGCGGCTTATACCGCCCGTTTTCCGCATAAAACCGACATTTTTTTACATAATAATCCCCATAAATATTGTGATTTTAAAATATATATGTTATCATACCAATACTTTGACTGTACTGATAAATTTACATATATAAAGGATTTCTTATGAAAAAGAAACTTGTTGCTTTATTTACAGCATTATGCTGTCTGGCTATGACCGCCTGTTCTTCGGCAGGTGCCATATCCACATATACAATCTCACTTGACGAGATGCCAAAAAACTTTGACCCGCAGGTTGCCACAGGCGAAAACGAACTTATGGTGCTTACCAACATCTACGACGGTCTGTTTGAGCTGCACGGCGGGCAGGTTGTGCCAAATGTGTGCGAAAGCTATGACATTTCTGCCGACGGCCTTACCTACACCTTTAAACTTCGCAGTGACAGCACCTTCTTTTTAAGCAAAAGCGAACAGCTGCCTGTTACAAGTGCTGATTTTGCCTTTGCACTGGAACGTGTGCTGGACAAAACCACCCATTCGCCTTACTACAGCGATTTCAGCCATATAAGCAGTGTTTCCGCACCTGACAGCAGCACTTTGGTGATAAAGCTGAAACACAGGGACTCTGACTTTCTGCACAAACTGTGCAGCCCTGCGGCATATCCCTGCAATAAAGAGTTTTTTGTGAACACCAACGGCGCATACGGCCTGCGTGTAAACGACATTCTGTCCAACGGACCTTACACCATAAACTATCTTGCAGATGACGGCAGCTATGCCACAATCATCCGCATTGACGGCAACGAAAAGGCTGTCAGCCGTATACGCGTTTCCCTTGCAGACAGCGAAAGCGACGACGTGACAGAATACAGCAGCGATAAAATAAGCGGTTTTTTTGCCGACAGCACAGATATAAGCGGCCTTGAAGGTACTGTGTTTGAATACGAAAACCAGAATTTCAATATGGTGCTCAACCACAATGTGAAATCCCTTGGCAGCAAATACACCCGCGGTGCTTTGGCAAAATATGCCTTTGCCGCAGAAAACAGCGGTGCAAACCTTGCCGCCATCACGCAAAGCCACAGCTTTTTCAACCGTTCGGTAATATTCAACAACTATCCTGTAACCGACCTGCTGGAGGATTTTACCCCGTCATATATGGAACAGGATGCCAAGGCACTGCTGCAGCAGGGCCTTGCAGCACAGGAAATGACACAGTTGGAACAGCTGACGGTGCTTATTCCAAGCGATGTAAGCTATGGCGTTATTGCAGAAAACATCAACCAGCTGTGGCAGAAGGAACTGGGGCTGTTCTTTACACTGGAGCTTTTGCCAAACAGCGAAATAACCAGACGTGTGACCAACGGCGATTTTGATATTGCATTTTTCAGCAGCAAGCCTTCCGGCAGCAACCCTGCAAACATTCTGCAGCTGCACAAAGGCTTTGGCGGCGATATTGAAACACACATCAAAATGTTGAGCGGCGGTTATCTGTCAGAAACAGAAATGCTGGAAACAATAAAATGCGCCCACAATGATATTCTGGAAGCCGCCTACATTGTGCCTATGTGCACCGACACATCAAAATATATACACAAAAGCTACTTTAAGGATATTGACATCAACCCATTCGGCAATATTGTAAACCTTAAATACGCAACGGTTAAATAAACAGACAATATAAACAATAGTATCATTTCTGCAATACTATTAAAAAAACATGTCATTCTGTGCTGACACACAGAATGACATTTCTTTTTTATTTCAATTTTTACCACTCTTTATTATTTACAATTTTAACACTTAAAAATACCGAGCAGATATACATAACAGCTATCACTGCCATTGTTGCAGCAATAAGCGGTGCAGGCGGAAATTTTTCCAGCGCTGCAACTGCATCTGTCAGGGCACCCTCGCTGTCCATAAACATTATGATGACAAATGGCACCAAAAATGCTGCCATTGTTATATACCGGCTTTTTTCCACACCCCATTTGTACATAACAGGAATTGTAAATATCTGATAAACCATTGGAACAACTATGCCTGTAATGGCACCTTCAGCCCAGTTGTTTCCGCTTATTGCCAAAGCAAAAACCGAAACCAATGCCGCCGCAAGGCATACAGTAAGCCCCGCAATATATCTTGCTGCCACCAGCTGTGCAGTTGAAACAGGCAGTATCTGCGCAAAGCGGTTGAAACGGCAGCTTTCATCGTATGCCATAAGGTTAAGGGGCATAATGGCAGCATATACTGCAGCATATGTTACAAGAAATGTATTTCCGCTGACAATACCCGAAAACATAAATATGCCAATTATGAATATTATAGTTTTCATAATGGATTTAAGGGCAAGCAAATCCTTTAAAACAAGACCTTTCATACTACTTTACCTCCTTTGCACAGTAAAGCATTATATCCTCTATGGATGGTTTTTCAGTTGCATATCCGCCGCTTATTTTATCTTTAAACACAAGGGCGCTTACATTGTAATCGGTAAATTTTGCCCCCACAACCGCTGCTTTATCCAGCTGGGCATACTGCTCTTTTGCAAGGTGAACAACCGCATATTTTTCCTGCAGGATATCCTTGTTTTCCACAAATACAATTTCGCCGTTTTTTATAAAAGCGATATAGTCACAGATTTTTTCAAGGTCGCTGGTAATATGGCTGGACATCAGTATACTGTGGTTTTCGTCGCATACAAAGTCCTGCAGGATATCCAGTATCTCATCGCGCACCACCGGGTCAAGGCCGCTTGTGGCTTCGTCCAGCACCAGCAGCTGCGGATTGTGGCTTATTGCCATTGATATGTTCAGCTTTGCACGCATACCTGTGGAATAGTCCTTAATCTGTTTTTTCTCCGGCAGATTAAACCTGCTGCAAAGGGATAAAAATTTGTGGCTGTCCCAATTGGTATATACATTTTTAAGCACTGTGTTTATATCTTTAAGATTGAACATAGGCGCAAATGGCACACCGTCCATAACCACGCCGATTTTTTCTTTATCAGCCGCGGTAAGCTTTGCTGTTTCTTTGCCAAAAATTTTTATGCTGCCGCTGTCAGCTTTAACCATGCCCAGCAGACAGCCCATTGTCGTGCTTTTGCCCGCACCGTTTGCCCCCACAAAACCCATGATATAGCCTTTGGGCAGGGACAGATTTATGTCCTTAAGGGCAAAATCCTTGAATGATTTGTTGAGATTTACAATTTCAAAAGCTTTATCCATAGCTTATTTCTCCTCGTAAATATAGGACAGTATTTCCGCAAGTTCATTTTGGGAAATATCACACATCGCAGCAATTTCCACCGCTTTTGTCAGCAGTTTTTCAATCTCTTTAAGATTTTCTTCCCTTACAAACTGTGTGTTTTTCGCCGCAACAAAACAGCCTTTGCCTGCAACGGTAACAATAAAGCCGTCACGCTCCAGTTCTTCATAGGCACGTTTTGTGGTGATAAGGCTTATGCGCAAATCCTTTGCCAGACTGCGCATACTTGGCAGGGCGTCCCCCGCTTTAAGTTTTGACTGCATTATAAGCGCTTTAATCTGATTTTCTATCTGTGCATAGATAGGTTCGTCCGAATGGTTTGATATTATAATATCCATAATAAATACTCCTTTTTGTATTTACTGTGTATATTCAGTATATACAGTTATGCACAGTTTGTCAATACGTCATACAATATTTTCACAAATTTAAAAAATCGGTTTATTTCTGTGCAAAAGTGTAGTAAAATATAATGTTAGAGAACAATGCAAAAATTTCACCCAAAGGGGATTTTGATATGAGTATTTTAGAAGGCAAAAAAGTTATACATTTTATCGGCTGCGGCGGCAGCGGTATGTTTCCTATCATTCAGATACTTCACGGCAAGGGCTACACCATAACAGGCAGTGACGTAAACGAAGGCGACATTATAAACTACGAGCGCAATATGGGCATTAAGGTTACAATTCCCCACAGCGCCCACTGTGTTGACGGCGCTGACCTTGTGGTTTATTCCGCCGCAATTTTTAAAGACAACTGCGAGCTTGCAAGAGCAAAGGAACTTGGCATTCCCTGCATCGAGCGCAGCATTATGCTGGGCGAGGTTTGCCGCCTGTTTCCAAAAAGCATCTGCGTAAGCGGCACCCACGGCAAAACCACCACAACCAGCCTTATCAGCCAGATACTTATTATGGCAGACAAAGACCCTGCCTGTGTTATCGGCGGCAAGCTGCCTTTGATTAACGGCTACGGCAAGGACGGCAACGGCGAAAACGTGGTTATTGAAGCCTGCGAATACAGCTACACCTTCCTTGAACTGCTGCCGTATATGGCGGTGGTGCTTAATATCGACCACGACCACCTTGAGTTTTTCAAAACCTTTGAAAACCTTAAAAACAGCTTTTACCGCTTTACAAAGCTGGCAACAGACAGTGTTATCATCAACGGTGATGACCAGAACACAACCGATACAATAAAAGATTTAAACGTGCCGATTATCACCTTCGGCATCGAAAACGACTGCGACTATATGGGTGCAAACATCCGCAAGGAACACAAGAGTTTTTACAGCTTTGATGTAAAGCACAAAGGCGAAATCATTGCAACTGTTCACCTTTCCATCCCCGGCAGACACAATGTTTACAACGCCCTTGCAGCCTTTGCAGCAACACATCAGATTGGTGTTGAACCTGCAAAAATTGCACAGGCCATAGGCAAATTTGGCGGTGCGGGCAGACGCTTTGAAATTCACGGTACAGTAAACGGTGTTACAATCGCCGATGACTATGCACATCACCCGGAAGAAATAACCGCAACACTCAATGCGGCACAGGATATGGGCTTTAACAAGGTGTGGGCGGTGTTCCAGCCGTTTACCTACAGCCGCACAAAGATGCTGCTGGACGATTTTGCAACCAGCCTGCAGATTGCCGACCGCGTGGTTATGACCGAAATTATGGGCAGCCGCGAGGTGAACACCATTGGCATATACACCAGGGACCTTGCCGAAAAAATCCCGGGCAGTGTATGGTTTGACACCTTTGACGAGGTGGAAAACTATGTAATGAGTCACGCCGAAAGCGGCGACCTTGTTATCACAATGGGCTGCGGCGACGTGTATAAAATTGCCAAGAGCATTATTGCCAAAAACAAATAACTGCAAATTAAAAGCACCCTTATGATAAGGGTGCTTTTTCAGCATTAAGGCAAGACATGGCCTGCCGTCATCTATGGGAGTGACAGTAAATTTATCCCGCTGCAGCCGTGATAAATTCACCTTAGGAGAGGGCTAAACCCCTATGAAAATTCTGTAATGCTTTTTATGGTCTGTTGCTTGTTTTGCAGCCCAGCATCCAGTAGTTGTTATTGTTCCAGCTGAAATCCATAACTTCGTCCAGCAGTGCCTTGCGGGTATGTGCTGCATAGCTGCGTGGATTAACCTTGTTTACAAATGTCATCATATACGGAAAACGTTTTTCCATATTTGCAAGAGATGCAAAGAACACCTTTTCAAAGATGCCCTGACCGCGATAATCCTTGTCCACACATACAGGACCGTACTGATAGCTGTTTTCAACGGAAAGCTTTTCGCCGTTGTACTCTGTCTGCGGCAGAAGCTCAATCATATACTGGAACAGTGGCCATTCTTTCCAGTAGTCCCAGCTTGCAGCCAGTGCAAAAGCCACAATTTTATCGCCGTCCTTTGCAATTGTAACACCGTCTTCTTCCTCAACAAGACGCACAAACTGTTCTTCGGTAAGGTTTGTTGTTACAAAACCGTTTTTCTTTTCTTCTTCGGTCATATTGCTTACGTGGTTTGCCTTAAGCAATGCCATAACCCCTGCCATATCCTTTACTGTTGCCTGTGTAATAACCATAATGTTCTCCTTAAAATTTATTTATCACTGCAATACGGACAATCGCGGTGCGCCCGTATTTTAAAGACATTGTTTTTTGCGCAGCTTTTCAAAAAAACCTTTAAGCAAAGCCCTTGCTTCCTCCTCCATAACACCGATTATAACCTCAGGTATATGGTTGAAAGGCAGCTGTGTCAGATTGCACATACCTCCCATAGCCCCTGCCTTGTAGTCTTCCGCCGCAAACACCACCATCTTTATGCGGCTGTTGATGATTGCCCCCGTGCACATTGCACAGGGTTCCAGAGTTACATACAGTGTGCAGTTTTCCAGCCGCCAGCTGCCAATGGTTCTGCAGGCAGCTTCTATTGCCAGTATCTCCGCGTGGGCTGTGGCACTGCCGTCGGTTTCGCGGCGGTTGTACCCCTCGCCGATTATTCTGTTGTCCTTTACCACAACTGCACCCACGGGCACTTCGCCCATATCTGCGGCAAGCTGTGCCAGCTGCAGTGCGCGGGCCATAAAATCTCTGTGTGCCATAAAAACCTCGCTATATTACCGAAAGATAACTGTTGTAAGCCGCCATAAACAGCAGCAGTGCAAAGGCGCATATGCCTGCATAGCTCTGGCAAAGGCTTTTGATTTTATATCTGAAATCTTTTATACGTGTAAAGCTGAATGCCAGATTTATATTGTGCTTCTGTATATATTTAAACCCTGCATAGCCAAGCAGCATGGCCATTATGTAGATATAAATGGAAAAGAACAGCGCCGACTGTGCATTGGCCTTTTGCTGAAAGCCCAGCTGTACAAAGCTGACGGTGTTGTTGACAAAATGCAGCAGCACACAGGGCCATATGCTGTCAAATGCTATATATACCTTTGCCAGCACAATACCGCAGGCAAAGTATATCAGAAAGTTGTGCAGTGATGAGTGCATAAGCGCAAAGATTACCGATGACACAAAAACCGCAAAGGGCAAGCCCCAGCCTTTAAGTGCATTAAGCACAAGGCCGCGGACAAAAATTTCTTCCACCAGAGGCGGAAGCACACAGATGTACACAAAGTACAGCAGCACATTTAAAAAGCCCTGCGGCAGCGTCATGGAGTTTGGCTCAAACTGCAGCCCTGCATTTGCCAGCAGCATAAGCACAATGCTGTTGATGATGCCTGCCCCCAGAATTATAAGATATCCAAAGGCTGCTGTTGCCGCTGCATCAGCAGGTTTTGTCTTTTTGAAAAGCAGCGGGTGCAGACCAAGCATATTTTCCATAACCACAACGGGCACAAAGCAGGCCAGCAGATAAACCGCCATGCTTATCAGTGTAAAGGGCACGGTGCCCTTTTCCAGCGGTGTATGCACCAGTAAAAGCGAAAGACTTTCCCTTAAAGTGAGAAAAATAATAAGCGAAAAACCGATAACATTGTATGTATACTTAAGGTTTTTATACTTCAACGGTGCACCCCCTCTGTAAAAATTTTCTATATTCAATTATATATTATAGTTTGTGCAAAAGCAAACATATAGCGGCTTTTACACAATTTACACACCAAAATATTGATAAGCACCACAGTTTTGATATATAATATTGGTGTTAAAAGAAAGGGACACCGTATGAACAATCTTCACCTGCCTCATCCGCATATGCCACATATCCATATCGGTCTGCGCACCATAAAAACAGTGGTGGTTGTGTTTTTAAGCCTTTGTCTTGCCTATGTGCGCCAGGGCTTTGCCAACCCGCTGTACATTGCCATTGCCGCCATACTGTGCATACAGCCAACGCTGGAAAGCAGCCGCAAGGCAGGCACAAACCGCCTTATCGGCACCCTTGTAGGCGGCTTCTGGGGTATTGCGGTTTTTCTGGTTAACCTTTATCTTATTGCAGACTGGCATATAATTGCCAAATATGCTTTTATCTCCGTTGCAATTATCCCGCTGATTTATTCCCTCATATATATAAAACGGCCTACCACCGTGGCAACCAGCGCAGTTGTGTATCTTATCATCACCGTTTCTCCCGTTGGCAATATGACCAACTTTCAGTTTGTGTACAACCGCCTGCTTGACACCTTTATGGGCTTTCTGATAGCAATTGCGGTAAACTGGGTTAAGCTGCCAACCGAAGCACAGCTTAAAGAAAAGAAAAAAGCTGACGAAACACAGCCTGCCGCAGAAAAAACCGATGCTGCAGAAACGCAGGAAAATTCCGGTAACAAATAAAATATAAAAACAAAAATATGTCATTCTTCGCTATGCTCAGAATGACATATTTTTTTGTTTGTCGTATTTTGGGTTTTATCCCAGTTCTGCCCTGCTTACAGCCAGTGCCCTTTCGATAACGGCGTCCATATCGTAATATTTATATTCGCCGAGACGGCCGCCAAAGATAACCTTTTCTTCCTTTTCTGCCATTGTTCTGTACTGTGCATAAAGGCTGTTGTTCTTTTCGTCATTTACAGGGTAATAAGGCTCGTCACCCGGGTTCCACTCGCTTGAATGTTCACGGCTGATAACGGTTTTTGGCAGCATATTTCCGTTTTCGTCCTTGCCGAATTCAAACCACTTGTGCTCGATGATACGGGTGTAAGGTGTTTCGCCGTCGGTGTAGTTTACCACTGCATTTCCCTGGAAATTGTCTGTGTCCAGAACTTCGGTGTCAAAGCGCACACTGCGGTATTCAAGATAGCCAAGGCTGTAGCCGAAATACGCATCAATAGGGCCTGTATAAACCACCTTTTCCGCCATGGCGTCAAACTCTGCCTTGTTTTCCAGATAATCAACGCCCAGGCGTACCTGGATGCCGTCCAGCATATTTGCAACCATCTTTGTGTAACCGCCCACAGGAATGCCCTGATAAAGCGCATTGAAATAGTTGTTGTCAAAGGTAAAACGCACAGGCAGGCGCTTGATGATAAAGCTTGGCAGGTCGGTGCAGCTGCGGCCCCACTGTTTTTCGGTGTAGTGTTTTACCAGCTTTTCGTAGATATCCACACCCACAAGGCTGATTGCCTGTTCTTCCAGATTTTTCGGCTCGGTAATGCCTGCCGCCTTTTTCTGTTCTTCAATTTTTGCCGCTGCCTGCTGCGGTGTAACCACACCCCACATTTTATTGAAGGTGTACATATTGAAAGGCAGCGAGTACAGCTCTCCTTTATAGTTTGCCACAGGGCTGTTTGTATAGCGGTTAAACTCCGCAAACTGTGTTATGTAGTTCCACACTTCTTTATTGTTGGTGTGGAAGATATGTGCGCCGTATCTGTGCACATTGATACCTTCGGTTTTTTCGGTGTGAATATTGCCTGCAATATGGTCGCGCTTGTCGATAACCAGCACCTTTTTGCCCTGTGCTGCCGCCTGCTGTGCAAAAACTGCACCGAAAAGGCCTGCGCCTACAACTAAATAATCGTACATAGTAGTTTCTCCTTGTCTGCCGCAAAGGTGCATTTTGCCCGCAGCAGATTGTGTATAGATAAGTTATTACTGTTCGTCCTTGTGGTTTTTGCGGTATGCCATAAAGTTTTCAAGAATTACGGTTGCCGCAACCGCATCCAGCACTTCCTTGCGCTTTTTGCCGTAGGTGCCGTTGTCGCTGAGCATATTGAGTGCTGTTTTTGTTGTGGCACGTTCGTCCCACATTTTAACAGGCACATCCACCAGCTTTGCAACTTCCTCTGCCACAAAGGTGCATTTTTCGCTGCGCTCGCCACGGGTGCCGTCCATATTTACGGGATTGCCGATAACAATCATCTGCGCACCAAGCTCCTTTGCCTGTGCCGCAATTTTTTCGATTGCCTTAAGTGTATTTTTTTCTTTTATAATACCTACGGGGCTGGCAAGAAATTCGGTGACATCGCTTACCGCAATGCCTGTTCTGCTTTCGCCGTAGTCTACAGCCATAATTTTCATAAAAATATTTCTCCGCTTAAAAGGTCATATTTATTATATTTTACCATTTATACATGTTTTTTACAAGGGCAGCCGCCAACTGATATGCGCAGCATTTACAACCGCTTTCTGCTGTGATAAAATGTCTGTATTGAAAATTCAAAGGAGATTATGTATGAAAAACTTTTTTGACGAATTTAAAAAATTTATAAGCCGCGGCAACGTGGTTGATATGGCAGTCGGTGTTATTGTCGGCAGTGCTTTCACCGCAATTGTAAACAGCCTTGTAAAAGACGTTGTAACACCTTTTATCAGCGTACTTACAGGCGGTGCGGACTTTACACAGATGAAATATGTTATCACCCCTGCTGTTGGCGAAACCCCTGAGGTTGCAATTCTTTACGGCAACTTTATCCAGGCCATAATAAACTTTCTGATTATCGCTTTTGTTGTGTTCTGTATGGTAAAACTTATCAACAATATGCGCGCAAAGCTTGAAAAACAGAAGGAAGAAGCCCCTGCTGCACCGCCAAAACCAAGTGACGAAGTGCTGCTGCTTACAGAAATACGCGATTTGCTGAAAAAAAAAGATAAATAACATCATATGTAAAATAAAATGTCATTCTGAAAAGTTTTAATTTTCAGAATGACATATTTTTTATATGATATTTTTCTTTTGGCTTAAAGGTCAAGTTTTAAGTCTTCGCTTTCAATCCAGCCTTTTTTCTTCATAAAACCGCATAAAATACAGCTTAAAACCGCAGGAAGCACAAAGCAGACAAGTATCATACCAAGCCAGTCAAAAGCTGTTATGGCTGTTTTTGCGCCGATGGCGACATCATTTACCCAGCCTGTGTAAACACCTATCTGGCCCACAAAACCGCAGCTGCCCATGCCGCTGGACACAGCCGCGCCGTTCATCTGCAGCCTGAAAATACAGGTTGCCACGGGCCCTGTAATTGCACTGGCAAGTGTAGGCGGTATCCATATTGCAGGCTTTTTGACAATATTAGGCATCTGCAGCATACTTGTGCCCACGCCCTGTGCCACAAGGCCGCCCCAGCCGTTTTCCTTAAAACTCATAACTGCAAAGCCCACCATCTGTGCACAGCAGCCTGCCACCGCAGCACCGCCCGCAAGGCCTGTAAGGCCAAAGCCCGCACATATTGCCGCACTGCTTATAGGCAGGGTAAGTGCCATACCGATGATAACCGACACCACAATGCCCATAAAGAACGGCTGCAGCTCGGTTGCCATCATAACCGCATAGCCCACCGCCTGTGCCGCACTGCCTATAGGTGCCGCAACCAGCTTTGCAAACATAATGCCTGCCAGCACGGTTACGCCTGGGGTTACGAGAATATCTATCTTTGTTTCCTTGGAAACAAGCTTGCCAAGTTCTGCTGCCACAATGGTTACAAAATAAACTGCCAGCGGTCCACCTGCCCCTGCCATTGCATTGGCGGCAAAACCTACAGGAATAAGGCTGAAAAGCACCATTGTGGGACAGTGCAGTGCAAAGCCGATTGCCACCGCAATACCCGGGCCAACCATAGCACTGGCAAGACCGCCGATTGTATAGTGCATTGCGCCTTCACCGCTGCCCACCGAAACAATTATCTCGTTGAGAAAACCGATATTGAACTGCTGACCGACCGTGTTGAGAATTGTGCCCACAAGCAAGGTGCAGAACAGCCCCTGTGCCATAGCCCCCAGTGCATCAATGCCGTATCTTTTGCCCGAAACCACAATGTCCTTTTTGCGTAAAAAAAGTTTAAATTCCTTCAATTAAAACACTTCCTTTTGCCATAACACTTTAATTGTCAAAAAATTAACTTTACCCATATAGCAGAAAAAGCACTGAAAACCCCGTGTTTTCAATGCTTTTGTCTGATTTGAAAAGTATTATAGAACTTTTGCCGCAAATTGTCAATTTAAGATTGTGTAAAATCTGTAAAAACTGTTGACTGTTACGTTACGTAATAGTGTATTATATATACAAAAGGAGACAGACAGATGAAAAGCAGTTTTAAAACAGTAAACGAAGTAAGCCGCCTGTGCGGTGTAAGCGTGCGCACCTTGCACCATTATGACGAAATAGGCCTGCTTAAGCCTGCATATGTTGCAGAAAACGGCTACAGAATGTATGACGATACATCGCTTAAAATGCTGCAGAGCATTCTGCTGTTCAGAGAACTTGAGTTTCCTTTGAAAGATATTAAAAACATTGTCAATAACCCAGATTTTGACAGCAGAAAGGCTGTGAAAGACCAGCTGGAACTGCTGAGGCTGAAACGCAGCCACCTTGACGGGCTTATTGACCTTGCCGAAAAACTTATAAACCGGGAGGACTATATGGCACTTAAAAAATTTGACCGTGCAGAGATTGAAAAATATGCACAGGAAGTAAAAGACCGCTGGGGCGCAACCGACGCCTACAGCGAATATGCACAGAAAAGCCGCAGCCGCACAGGCGAACAGCACAATGCCCTTGGCGCACAGCTTATGGATATCTTTGCCGAAATAGGCAAGCTGACAAGCCTTGCCCCCGAAAGCGAAGAAGTGCAGGCTGCAGTTAAAAAACTGCAGGATTTTATCAGCGAAAACTACTACAACTGCACCAAGGATATTCTTAAAGGCCTTGGCTGTATGTACATTGCCGACAAGCGCTTTAAAGAAAACATAGACAAGGCAGGCGGCGAAGGCGCAGCAGCCTTTGTGGCAAAAGCAATTGAAATTTACTGCAAAGAATAAGGGATTAATCCCACAAATTGCATTGATAACCGCAGACTGCCGTCTGTGAACGGTAGGGGCGAACTGTGTTCGCCCGCCAACCCCGC
>JAFSAW010000114.1 GCA_017442085.1 Oscillospiraceae bacterium
AGGTCAGCGATGATATCTTCCGGTGCGCCTGCAGCTACGCCAACAACGTGTTCTGCAGCCCACTGTCTCTGACCGGACTGTTCGATAAACTTTTCAGGACCAACTTTACATGTTGGGCAGAATTCTGGTGGGCAATCGCCTTCGTGAACATAACCGCAAACGGAACAAACAAATTTTTTAACCATAATATAATCCTCCAAAATTTAAAATTAAATTTATTTATTTTTACATTTATCACATTCGCCATAAAAGGTCAGGCTGTGAAAATTGGCCTTTAAACCATGTTCTGTGTCCAGCGTTCTGTACACATCCATAAAAGATTGTGGTGTTTCCACATCGATTACACTGTTACAGTGCTGACATATAAAATGTGTGTGTGGGTTTGAAGTTGCATCATATCTTTTTTGACCGTCAACTGTCGCCACGGCAATAATATCTCCGTTTTGTTCAAAAAGAGCCAGATTGCGATATACAGTGCCAAGGCTTATATCGGGGTATATTGGTTTTACCTGATTATAAATCCATTCGGCAGAAGGGTGACAGTCGGTAGAACGGATAATCTGCAAAATTGTATCACGTTTTTTACTGTGCTTATGTGCTGTATTCATCTGATCACCTCCAAAACAATAACAAGAATTATTACTGTTTTTAGTATATCATAAATTTTCTGTTTGTAAATACCTTTTTATGAATATTTTTATTTAATGTGATTTAGTCACAAAAGATAGTATAAAACCGAATAGTTATGATTATATATATTAATGTATAAAATAAAATATTATATTTTACATAATATAAATGCCGCATATGGTTTTAAAAATTAGATATTACGAATAAATTGTATACTATTAATTGCATGTGATAATTTTTTATCAGTAAAAAGAAACAAAATGAAACGTTTCCATTAGGTTTATTTGACGAACTTTATTACAAATTGGTTAAAATATACAAAAGCATTCAACTTTTTCTTGCTTAAACTGTCGTTTTGCAGTATAATACAGTCAAATAAATCCTGCGCTCCAATTTGGACAGGAAAAAATTTAAGGAGGGAATTCCATGAAAAAATTATTAGCTCTTATTCTTGCTGGCGCAATGGCACTTTCACTGGTTGCTTGTGGCGGCGGCGAACCAGCTCCAGAAGCAGGCGGCGAAGCTGCACCGGAAGTTGTTAAAATGACAATGGGCACAGGCGGTACAACAGGTACTTACTATGCATTCGGCGGTGTTATCGCTAACGTTATCAACAGCAAAGATGTTGGTGTTGAAATCAACGTTCAGTCAACAGGTGCTTCCAAAGCAAACATCTACCTTGTACACGACGGAGAAGCAGACCTTGCAATCGTTCAGAACGACGTTATGGACTATGGTTACAACGGTACAGACCTCTTC
The DNA here is from genome assembly GCA_017442085.1 of Oscillospiraceae bacterium. GTDB lineage: Bacteria > Bacillota > Clostridia > Oscillospirales > Ruminococcaceae > RGIG3102. The sequence goes on from JAFSAW010000114.1 coordinate 1,390, forward strand.
GCTGCAGAAGGCAAAGCTGATGGCTTCAACACAGTAGCAGCTCTCTATGCAGAAGTTTGTCAGGTTGTTGCAACAAAAGATATCACATCCATCGAAGACCTCAAAGGTATGAGAGTTTCCGTTGGTGACGCTGGCTCCGGTGTTGAATTCAACGCACGTCAGATTCTTGAAGCTTATGGTATGACATTTGATGATATCGAAGTTAACAACCTTGGTTTCGGTGATTCTTCCGACGCTCTTAAAGACGGCAAAATTGATGCATTCTTCTGTACAGCAGGTGCACCAACAACAGCTATCGTAGAACTTGCTACAACAAACGACATCAACCTTCTTGAAATTGATGACGAACACGCAGCAAAACTTGCAGCTGCATATCCATACTACACAACATACCCAATCCCAGGCGGCTCCTACAAAGGTGTTGACGAAGACGTACAGACAGTTGCTATCAAAGCTACACTGATCTGTTCCCCAGATCTTGCTGAAGAAACAGTTTACAACCTTACAAAAGCTATCTTCGACAATCAGGCAGAAATCGCTGCTGCACACGCAAAAGGCCAGGAACTCAGCCTTGAATATGCAACAACAGGTATCTCTGTTCCATTCCACCCAGGTGCAGAAAAATACTTTAAAGAAGTTGGCGCACTCTAATTTACAATCTTGAAGCTAACAAAGCATAGTTTAACAGCAATGGCTGCAATAATGTCTGTCATTATTGCAGTCATTGTAATATTAGGATTAAGAAGCGGATATTATCTGGTCTTAAGGAATGGGGACACGGATGAAGAAATTACCCGTTTCCGTGTCAGTGAAGGTGACGAATTTTCGATAACCTTTATACATTCTGTCAATCAGTATCCCCTTACAGATGTTTACCAGATTAAAGATGGAAAGATATATGTTATCCGCACCATCTACAATAATTTTGGTGCAGGCGTACAGACGGAAATTGAAGAAGGACAGACTTTAGAAATCAATGAAAACGGAGAGATGGTCGTTTCCGGTTTTGATATGGAAATGCCATATCTCTCTTATATTGTAGGCACATGGTCAGACCATACGCTTACACTTAATGGCGAAGAAATCAGTTTAAGGGAAACCTGCGGCAGAAACTGCAAAGTAAGTTTTTCCTGTGAACATAGATATTTCTAAAAATAACCAAAGGAGGACTTTATATGGCAAATGAAAACATTAAAGTCAACACAGCTCCTGCTGAAGAAGAATTGACAGGTACAGCTGAAGACATAGATGCCATAATGAAAAAGTATGACAGAGAGTCCAATACAAGATACTGGGAAGGCAAGCCAAAGGCTGTTATAGGCTATCTTTTGGCAGCATTTGCGGTTCTTATGATTTATATGAATCTGTTTGCCAACTGGGATGAACGTGTTAGACGTTCTCTTTTTGTAGGTATTGTTATTGTTTTGGTATTCCTTGTTTATCCGGCAAAAAAAGGCAATACAAAAGTTAACCACGTTCCAATCTATGATATCTTTTTGATGATAGCGGGCAGTGGTGCTTATTTCTATTTTGTTATCAACTTTAAAGAAATTATCAGCCATGCAACACGTATAAGCACTGTTGAAGTATTTGTTGGTGTAATAGGCATACTGGTGCTTATGGAGGCTTGCCGCCGTTCGGTAGGTGTTCCTATCTTATTTGTTGTAACATTCTTTATCGGTTACGCGTTCTGGGCAGGCTTTGACCAGGGCAGATCCTTTATGCAGATTCTCAAGTCTGTAGTTTACAACCTGTTCTACACAACAGGCGGTGTTATCGGTACACCAATCGGCGTTTGTTCCACCTACATAGCGCTGTTTATTATGTTTGGTGCATTTCTGGAAGCAACCGGTATTTCCGAGTTCTTTATCCAGCTTGCAAACTCAATTGCAGGTGCTTCCACAGGCGGTCCTGCAAAGGTAGCTGTTATTTCTTCTGCACTTTGCGGCATGGTTTCCGGTTCCTCAGTTGGTAACACAGTTACAACAGGTTCCGTAACAATTCCTTTGATGAAGAAAACAGGTTATAAAGGCGAATTTGCCGGTGCTGTTGAAGCAGCCGCTTCCACAGGCGGTCAGATTATGCCACCTATCATGGGTGCTGCAGCCTTCCTTATGGCAGAAATGGTTGGTGTACAGTATGGTGAAATTGCATTCCGCGCAATTTTCCCTGCACTTCTGTACTTCACAGGTATCTTTATCACAGTTCACCTCGAAGCAAAACGTCTTGGTCTTAAAGGTATTTCCAAGGAAGAACTTCCAAAATTCTTCCCACTGTTTATCAGACAGGGGTACCTGCTTATTCCTCTTATTGCACTTGTTGTAATGGTTATGAAGGGCTATACAATGTCCCGCTCTGCTGTTTTTGCAACATTGCTTGCAATCCTTGTAAGTATCCCAAACAAAGAAACAAGAATGAATCCAAAACGCTTTGTTGCAGCTCTTGAAACAGGCGGCAAAAACACACTGTCTGTTGCTGTAGCATGTGGTGTTGCAGGTATTATCGCAGGCGTTGTTACAATGACAGGTCTTGGCCAGATTCTTATCTCTGCAATCGTTGGTGTTGCAGGCGACAGAGTTATCGTTGCTTTGTTCCTTACAATGCTTACATGTATCGTTCTTGGCATGGGTGTTCCTACAACAGCCAACTACATCATCATGGCAACAACATGTGCACCAATCCTTGTTAACGGTATGGGCGTAAACCCAATCGCAGCAAACATGTTTGTATTCTACTTTGGTATTGTTGCTGACATCACACCTCCGGTTGCTCTTGCGGCATATGCAGGTTCTGCTATCGCAAAATCCAATCCGATGAAAACAGCATTCAATGCATCTCGTCTTGCTATTGCAGCATTCCTTGTTCCATACATCTTTGCTATAAATCCGGCAATGCTCTTTATCGATGCGGGTGTATTTGATGTTATTCTTATCGTTGTAACATCACTTATCGGCCTCTTTGGTGTTGCAGGTGGTCTTGGCGGATATCTGCTTGCAGAAATGAACATTATCCAGAGACTTATGGCTGTATTTGGCGGTATCTTTATGCTTATCCCTGGTGCAGTTACAGATATTATCGGTGTTGCTGTTATCGCACTTTGCTGTGTATGGCAGATTGCAAACAAAAAGAAAAAAGCAATGATTTAATATCAGTTTAAAAACTGAATATAATTTTAAAAGCCATCGGTTATCCGATGGCTTTTTCTTGCATGTAAAAATTTTATAACAAAGTACACTGTCAATAAAACAGTTAACAGGCTCAGAAACTTATACAGTTGTGTCTGTTATTGTGTATTTGGATAAACTATGATAGTATAAAAACAGTTAGAAAAATTTGAATTTGTAGGTGTGAATGATGAAAACTTTATATATGATTGGTGGCACTATGGGAGTTGGAAAAACAACTGTGTGCCAACAGCTCAAACAGGATTTACCGAATAGCGTATTTCTTGACGGAGATTGGTGCTGGGATGCAAG
>JAFSAW010000115.1 GCA_017442085.1 Oscillospiraceae bacterium
AAGATTCAAGGAGCATTTTGGTATGAGAGCAACGGGCGTTGTAAGACGTATTGATGATTTGGGCAGAATTGTTATTCCAAAGGAAATAAGAAGAACTATGCGGATGAGAGAAGGTGATCCGCTGGAAATTTTTACCGGTCAGGGCGGAGAAATCATATTTAAAAAGTATTCTATGATGGCAGAGCTGGGGCAGTTCAGCCAGAACTATGCCGACAGTCTCTACCGCGTAAGCGGGCTGCACTGTGTGATTTTTGACAGCGACAGGGTTATTGCCTATACGGGCAGCGGCAAAAAAGATGTTATAGGTCTTGCCGCAAGCCGTGAGATTGAAGATATGTTAAGCCAGCGGGCAAGTTATTTCCGCCAGTATGCCAGCGAAAAGGAGCTGCTGCCATATGTGCACAGCGAGCTTAAGGTGGTGGGTGCGACACCCATTATTGCGGCTGGTGACGGCGTTGGCGTTGTGGCACTTGTAAGTGACGGTGACGAGGTGCTGAACGACACGCAGAAAAAGCTGCTGGTGCTGACAAGCACTTTGCTGGCAAATCATCTGGAGATTTAACATATGCGGACAAACAAAAAACAGTATGACAAAATGATAAAGGCATCGTCGCCAAAGTCGAATGTGGTGAAAAACTGCACCTGGGCATTTTTTACGGGCGGAAGCATCTGTCTGCTGGGGCAGATACTGACCGAAGTTTATACAAAGCTGCTGCATTTTTCTTTGGGGGATGCACGGCAGCTGGTCAGCATTACTCTGGTGGGGCTGTCGGCGGTGCTTACGGCGCTGGGGTGGTACAACCGTCTTGCGCGGCGGGCAGGTGCAGGCACCCTTGTGCCAATAACGGGTTTTGCCAATGCGGTGATAAGCCCTGCCATAGAATTTAAGGCAGAAGGCTATGTGACGGGGGTTGCAAGCAGAATGTTTGTAATTGCAGGACCTGTAATTGTTTACGGCACGGTGGCAAGTGTGATTTACGGCGCCATACTGTATGTGAAAGCGAGGTTTGGCATTTAGTGTATATAACTTATAAAAAGCCTGTGGCAATAAATGTGTGGGCATCGGTTGCGGGCAAAAAGGAGAGCGAAGGACCACTTGCGGATAAATTTGACGAGACGGTAACGGATGATTATCTTGGCAAGGATACCTGGGAAAAGGCCGAAACCGAGCTGCAGAGCCGGTGTATAGGGCATCTGCTGCACAAAAAAGGCATAGACGGCGGGGATATTCAGGTTGTGTTTGGCGGTGACCTGACTAATCAGATAACCAGCACAGCCTTTGCAATGCGGCAGTTTGCAGTGCCATTTGTGGGACTTTACAACGCCTGCAGCACTATGGCAGAGGCGATGATTATGGCGGCCTGTATTATTGACGGAGGATTTGCAGACAATGCGCTGGCACTGGCAAGCAGCCATTTCTGTACGGCGGAAAGGCAGTTCCGTATGCCGCTGGATTATGGCGGCAAGCGCACACCGACGGCACAGTGGACGGTTACGGGCTGCGGCAGTGTGCTGCTGGAAAGTGCGGGGCAGAATACCTTTGTGACGGCGGCACAGATTGGCAGGGTGGTGGACCTTGGCGTTACCGATGCAAACAATATGGGTGCGGCAATGGCACCTGCGGCGGCAAATACAATATGCAATTTTCTGCGTTCAAGCGGCACAAAGGTGCAGGATTATGACGCAATATATACGGGTGACCTGGGAAAAACAGGCAGCCGTCTGCTGTGGCAGCTGATGGAAAAGGAAAATATTGTTATGAATAACCACATCGACTGCGGAAATGTTATTTTCAGCGAAAATCAGCATGTGCAAAGCGGTGCTTCGGGCTGCGGCTGCGGTGCAAGTGTGCTTGCGGCAGACATACTGCCAAGAATTGCGGCGGGAGAGCTGAACAACATTCTGTTTGTTGCAACGGGCGCACTGCTTTCTCCCTCCACCACAATGCAGGGGGAAAGCATACCCTGTATAGCCCATCTGGTAAATATAAAATCAAAAAAGGCGGTGCAGAAGAAATGAACTATGTATGGGCATTTGTTGTGGGCGGCGCAATATGTGTTGCGGGGCAGCTGATGATAGACCTTACAGCCATGACGCCTGCAAGGATACTGGTGATTTTTGTTGTAAGCGGCGTTGTGCTGTCTGCCCTTGGGGTGTGGGATATACTGGTGGATTTTGCAGGGGCAGGGGCAACGGTGCCTATATTGGGGTTTGGTCACATTCTTGCCCAGGGTGTTGAAAAATCGGTGGCACAAAGCGGATTTGTGGGCATATTTACGGGCGGGATATCTGCCTGCAGCTGCGGTGTAAGTGCAAGCCTTGTTTTTGGCCTTGCCGCAAGTGCGCTGACCAAAAGCAGAAGCCAGTCGTAACGAAAAATATAATTCATATGCAATAATCTGATGTATCAGAAAAAATGTCATTCTCTGGCACAAACGCCCTGGAATGACATTTTTTAAGTGTAGGGGTTATTCAGCTGCTGCTTAAAACCGAATGGGTAAATTTGGGGCTGTTCTGCATAAGCAAGGTTAAAATGCGGCTTATATGGGCGGCTTCGGTTTTGCCGATGTTTGTGTGAAGCCAGGAGAAGTTTTTGGGGATTGACGGCAGAAGCACGGACTGTATTTCGGGCATATTATTTTTTATGGCTTCGGCGGAAAGGGCGGCGATGCTTTCGGCATCTGCAGAAAAAGCGGCATCTGCTTCGACTATAAATGAAGCTGTAAGCAAAGGCAGGCTTTCGCTGTCAAGGACAAGATGCCAGCTGATATCGGTTTCGAGATGCTGTGATAAATCCTGCACGCACTGCATGATGCCTGCATATTCAAAGCTTTGCATAACAGTGCGGCTGCAGTGGGGAATGTAATAGTCCGGAGAAATGGCAGTTGCAGATACTTTGCTGTTTATGGCGTCAAGCTTTAAAAGCAGAAAAATACCGTCGGAATCTTTTTGCAGAAAAACAAGGGCGTTTCCGACGTCGCTGCCTGTGGCACCGGTGACGGGAATGTTGTTCTGATTTGTGCCTGCAGGCTGCTGTGACGGGGTTATCAGCCAGTAAAGTGCGGCAAAGGAGATGAACACAACACAGACAGAGGACATAAATGTGATTAAAAATGTTTTTATGGCTTTCATAGTGCACCTCGCAAATATATTCTTTATTATTTTTGACAGACAAATAAAAATAATGCGGGGATAAGATATAACATTTTTCTGTATTGAAAAATAAATGATAAAAGAGTAAAATGATATTGTTAATATGCTGGTGTGGCTCAACGGCAGAGCAGCGGTATCGTAAACCGCGGGTTGTCGGTTCAAATCCGGTCACCAGCTCCAGAAACGGCAGCTTTTAAATTGTGAAGGGCACAGTTTAGGGGCTGCATTTTTTATTGGATATGTCGTCAGTCATTCTGCATTGAGAACTGTTTTGCGGTGTATACCGGCGGGGGGGGTCGGGGTGATTTCATCATCTGAAAAAATATTGTGTAAAATTAATTCTTTATGGTTGAAATAATGTTAAAAATGTGGCAAGGTGCCTTTAAAATTGAATTTTGGCCATTTTTTTGTAAATATTTTTTTTGGTTTTTGATAAAATTCGTCAATATGTGGAAACTATGCACAAAAACATTAAATTTGTTTGGAAAATATCACAGTTGTAATATATATCAAAAATATAGTAATATATAAGTGCAAGGTGTGTTTAAGTGCACCTTGCCCACAAATTTTAATAAAAATCAGTATATTTCGTGGGATATGGCCACGGCGTCTCTACCGCATTTCCGTAAAAAATGCGACTATTGGTTTTGCATAAGTGCAGGCAGCTTTTCTGAAAAGCAGAAAAAAGCTGTCCTGTTGGTTTTGTGTAAAAACGCAGAGACGGAAATTCTGTCACTGCGTTTTTTTATATTTGTGATGTAATCAATATTTACTTTATATTTTCAGAGAGGTACTAAACTATGAAAAAAGTAGCAATTGTTATGGGCAGCGATTCCGACCTTGGTGTAATGGAAAAAGCAGCTAAAAAGCTGGAAAGCTTTGGCGTTGAATACGAAATGAGAATTATGTCTGCACACAGAACACCTGCAGCGGCAAGCGAGTTCAGCGCAAATGCAAAGGACAACGGCTTTGGTGTTATCATCGCAGCAGCAGGCAAGGCAGCACATCTTGGCGGCGTGCTTGCAGCACACACAACTTTGCCGGTTATCGGTGTGCCAATCAAATCCTCCACACTTGACGGCCTTGATGCACTTCTTTCCACAGTTCAGATGCCAAGTTGTATCCCTGTTGCAACAGTGGCAATCGACGGCGCAGAAAACGCAGCTATCCTTGCTGTGCAGATGCTTGCACTTTCCGACGAAGGCCTTGCAGCAAAAGTGGCACAGATGAAGATTGATATGGAAAATGCTGTGCTTGAAAAAGACAGAAAACTTAACAATAAATAATTAAACAATTAAATATATTTTTATACTTGTATTTTTACAGGAGATGATTTTATGTCGATGTGCAGTTGTAAAATTGACAAAGAAGTTAACGAAGAATGCGGTGTTTTTGCCATAACAAGAACAGATGAAAGTTCTATTGATGTTGTGGGCGAAACATACTATGCACTGTATGCCTTGCAGCACCGCGGGCAGGAAAGCTGCGGTATCACCGTAAATGATGATGGTGTGCTGGCAACAATCAAGGGCGTTGGTCTTGTGCCTGAAGTGCTTACACCTGAAAAGATGGAACAGATGCCAAAGGGCAATATGGCAATAGGCCATGTAAGATATGCACCTAAAAGCCAGATTGATGCAGTTAATGCACAGCCTATGGTGGTGCGTCATGCAAAAGGTACACTTGCACTTGCAGCAAACTGTGCACTTATAAATGCTGTTGAACTGCGCCGTGAAATGCAGAAACAGGGCACATTTTTCCAGACAGCAAACGACGCCGAAACAATGGCTTATCTTATCGCAAGAAAACGTCTTGAAACACACAGCATAGAAGAAGCACTTGTGCTTGCACTTGAAAAGTTTGAAGGTGCTTACAGCCTTGTTATTATGTCACCTACAAAGGTTATTGCAGCACGCGACCCTATGGGCTTTAAGCCTTTGTGCATCGGTAAGCACAAGGACGGTTACATATTTGCAAGCGAAACCTGTGCTCTCAATGCGGTAGGCGCAGAGTTTATACGTGATGTAAAAGCAGGCGAAATTGTTGAAATTGTAAACAACGAACTTAAGGTTTACCGCGAAGGTGTTGAGCCAAAAGGCCTTTGTGTATTTGAATATGTTTATACAGCACGTCCTGACAGTATCATTGAAGGCTGCAGCGTTCACCGTGCAAGAAGACGTGCAGGCGAGCTGCTGGCAAAGGCACACCCTGTTGAAGCTGATGTTGTTATCGGCGCACCGGACTCTGGCCTTGATGCAGCACAGGGTTATGCAAAGGAAAGCGGCATACCTTATGGTGTTGGCCTTTTGAAAAACCGTTACATCGGCAGAACATTTATTCAGCCTGTACAGAGCCAGCGTGAAAACAGCGTTAAGATTAAACTTAACCCTATCAGCGAAACAATCAAGGGCAAACGTGTTGTTCTGGTGGACGACAGCGTTGTGCGCGGTACAACAAGCGAACGCGTTGTAAGACTGCTTAAAGAAGCAGGTGCTGCAGAAGTTCATCTGCGTATCACATCACCTCCATTTAAATATCTTTGCTATTTCGGCACAGATATCGGCAAGCCTGAAGACCTTATGGCAAACAGAATGCCTGTTGAAGATATGGCTGCAGCAATGGGTGCAGACAGCCTTGGCTTCTTAAGCCTTGAAGATACAAAGAAAATGGCAAGCGGCATCTGCAAGGATTACTGTGTTGGCTGTTTCAGCGGCGAATATCCTGTGGATGTTTCCAAAGCAAGTCAGGTTGATAAATTTGACAAGAAAATTACAGAAATAAAATAGTTTTTAAATAACCCCTTATATATAATCAGCGAGGTAAAATTTATGTCTAACTTTACAGAAAGCTATGCAGCTGCAGGCGTTGACGTAACAGCGGGCTACAAAGCGGTTGAACTTATGAAAGAAAGCGTGCAGAAAACACTGACAAGTGCTGTTCTCAATGGTCTTGGCGGTTTTGGCGGTATGTACGAACTTCCTGAAGGCTATGAAAAACCTGTACTGGTAAGCGGCACAGACGGCTGCGGCACAAAGGTTAAACTTGCTTTCCTTATGGACAAGCACGACACAATCGGCATTGACGCAGTTGCAATGTGCGTAAACGACATCGTTTGCTGCGGTGCAAAACCACTGTTCTTCCTTGACTATATTGCTATAGGCAAAAACTATCCTGAAAAGGTTGCAACAATTGTAAGCGGTGTAGCAAAAGGCTGTCTTGACTCCGGCTGCAGCCTTATCGGCGGCGAAACAGCAGAACATCCGGGCCTTATGCCTGTTGACGAATACGACATCGGCGGCTTTGCAGTTGGCATTGTTGAAAAGGATAAAATTCTCAACAACGAAAACGTAAAAACAGGTGACGTGCTGGTTGCAATTCCATCCAGCGGCGTACACTCCAACGGTTTCTCACTGGTAAGAAAAGTTTTCAACGTGGAAAATGCAGACCTTAATCAGTATGTGGAAAGCCTTGGCGGCACACTTGGTGAAACTTTGCTTACACCTACAAAGCTTTATGTAAAACCTGCACTTGCAGTGCTGGAAGAAGTTAATGTAAAGAGCATTGCACACATTACAGGCGGCGGCTTCTTTGAAAACATTCCACGTGCTCTGCCAAAAGGCAAAACAGCAAAAATCAGATATGAAGATGTAAGAGTTCTGCCAATCTTTGACCTTATCAAAGAAACAGGCAAAATCCCTACAGACCATATGTTCTCCACATTCAATATGGGTGTTGGCATGGTTATGATTGTAAGCCCTGAAGAAGCAGACAAAGCAATTGAAATCCTCAAAGCACAGGGCGAAGACGCATACGTTCTCGGCAGCGTAGTGGACGGCGAGGAAGGTGTTATCTTATGTTAAGAGTGGCAGCTTTTGTTTCCGGCGGCGGCACAAACCTGCAGGCAATCATCGATGCACAGAACAGCGGCATTATCACAGATGCAAAGGTGCAGCTGGTTGTATCCAATGTTGCAGGCGCATATGCCCTTGAAAGAGCAGAAAAGGCTGGCATCAAAACAGCCCTTATCCGCAAAAAAGATTTTGAAAACGCAGCAGAATGGGAAGCAGCCCTTGTGAAAGAACTTAAAAAGAACAGCATTGACCTTATTGTTCTTGCAGGCTTCCTTTCCATCCTCAGCGAAGATTTTATAAAACAGTACCCAAACAGAATTATCAATGTTCATCCTTCACTTATCCCAAGCTTCTGCGGCGACGGTATGTACGGTCTTAAAGTGCACGAAGCTGCACTTGCAAAGGGTGTTAAGGTTACAGGCGCAACAGTGCACTATGTAAACGAAATTGTTGACGGCGGCGAAATTATTGCACAGAAAGCAGTTGAAGTTCTCCGTGGCGACACACCTGAAGTGCTGCAGAAACGTGTTATGGAAAAGGCAGAATGGGTTATCCTGCCAAGAGCAATCCAGACAATTGCAGAGGATATTGCACTGGGCAATATCATTGCAAACACACGCTGTATCAGTGAAGGCGACCTCAAGACAAAGGCAAGAGAGGTTGCAGGTGTAAAGATTATCACACACGCATAAGCCATTAAACATTTATATACAAAAAGGATTGATTATTATGAAAATAGCAGAATATCTTGCAAGCAAAGAATACCCTGGCAGAGGCATTATGGTTGGCAAAACAGCTACAGATATCGTTATGGCTTACTTTATCATGGGCCGCAGCGTAAACAGCCAGAACAGAATTTTTGAAGAAACAGAAGACGGCATCCGCACAAAAGCTTTTGACGAAAGCAAAATGGTGGACCCAAGCCTTATCATCTATCACCCAGTAAGAAAGGTTGGCGATGTAACAGTTGTTACAAACGGCGACCAGACAGACACAATCCGTGACTTTATGGTTAAAGGCGACAGCTTTGAAGCAGCACTGCGCACAAGAGAATTTGAACCAGACGGTCCAAACTGGACACCTCGTATCTCTGCAGCAGTAAATGCAGACGGTTCTTTCAAAATGTCCATCCTTAAATCCGACAAAGGCAACGAAGCACAGTGCCTGCGCTATTTCTACGAATACGCTGCACCAATCGAAGGTGAAGCACGCATTATCCATACATACAACGACAACGGCAACCCAATCCCTTCCTTTGAAGGCGAGCCAAAAACAGTTGTTGGCATCGAAGGTGATATCGACACAGTTACAGACACAATCTGGAACAGCCTTAACGAAGGCAACAAGGTAAGCCTTTTTGTACGCTTTGTAAACAGAGAAACAGGCGAAACATCCACAAGAATTGTAAACAAAAACGTTTAATATATCTGCAAGGAGAATAAAAATGACAGAACTTGAACTTAAATATGGCTGCAACCCTAACCAGAAACCTTCCCGCATCTTTATGAAAGAAGGCGAACTTCCAATCGAAGTTCTCAACGGTCGTCCGGGCTACATCAACTTTATGGATGCTCTCAACGGCTGGCAGCTTGTAAAGGAACTTAAAGCTGCAACAGGTCTGCCTGCTGCAACAAGCTTTAAACATGTTAGCCCTGCAGGTGCTGCAGTTGCACAGCCACTTACAGATACACTCAAGAAAATCTACTTTGTAGAAGGTATGGAACTTACACCGCTTGCTTCTGCATATGCAAGAGCAAGAGGCGCAGACAGAATGTCTTCTTTCGGTGACTTTATTGCACTCAGCGATGTTTGCGATGCTGCAACAGCAAAAATTATTGCAAAAGAAGTTTCTGACGGCGTTATCGCACCTGGCTACACAGACGAAGCTCTTGAAATTCTCAAAGGCAAACGCAAAGGCGGCTACAACGTAATTAAAATTGACGAAAACTATGTGCCTGCACCTGTTGAAACAAAAGATATTTTTGGTATCACATTTGAACAGGGCAGAAACGAACTTAAAATTGACAAGGAATACTTCAACAACATCGTAACAGAAAACAAAGACCTTACAGATGCTGCAAAACGTGACCTTGCAATTGCAATGATTACACTTAAATATACACAGTCCAACTCTGTATGCTATGTAAAAGACGGTCAGGCAATCGGTATCGGTGCAGGCCAGCAGTCCCGCGTACACTGCACACGCCTTGCAGGCCAGAAAGCAGACAACTGGTGGATGCGCCAGCACGAAAAAGTGCTTGGTCTTCAGTTTGTTGAAGGCATCAGCCGTGCAAACCGCGACAACGCTATCGATGTTTACATCGGCGAAGAATGTGACGACGTTCTGCGTGACGGCACATGGGAAACAATCTTTGCAGTAAAACCTGAAAGACTTACAGCAGAAGAAAAACGTGCATGGCTTGACCAGATGAGCGGCGTTGCACTTGGTTCTGACGCATTCTTCCCATTTGGCGACAACATTGAAAGAGCTAAAAAATCCGGCGTTCAGTACATTGCTGAACCGGGCGGCTCCATCCGTGACGACCAGGTTATCGAAACCTGCAACAAATACAATATGGTAATGAGCTTTACAGGCATCCGTCTGTTCCACCACTAAGTCGCAATACAAATGTCACCCTGAGCGTCAGCGAACGGGTCTTGCGGTGCGGATTATCTGATGTAAGCGCATCAATAAATCTGATTGAACAGAGAGATTCTTCACTGCGTTCAGAATGACAGTTATGCCAGATAAACGGGCGAACATAGTTCGTCCCTACAAAACAATTCCTCAGTCAGTTTTGCTGACAGCTCCCTTTGTACAGGGGAGCCTTGTAAGATATCCCACAAGGAGAAAATAATTATGAAAATTTTAGTTGTTGGCGGTGGCGGCAGAGAGCACGCTACAGTTAAAAGCCTTGCAAAAGAAGGCAGACAGCTTTTCTGCGCACCTGGCAATGCAGGCATTGCAAACCTTGCAACCTGTGTTGATATCAAAACAAACGACGTTGACGGCATTGTAAAATTTGCTGTTGAAAACAAAATTGACCTTGCAGTTGTAAGCCAGGACGAACCACTGGTTCTTGGTATGGTTGACGCACTGCAGGCAGCAGGCATCCGTGCATTTGGTCCAAACAAGGCAGCTGCTATCATCGAAGGCAGCAAGGCTTTCTCCAAAGACCTTATGAAAAAATACAACATTCCAACTGCTGCATACGAAAAATTTACAGAAGTTGAACCTGCTGTTGCTTATCTGCAGGCACAGAACAGCTATCCTGCAGTTATCAAGGCAAGCGGCCTTGCACTTGGCAAAGGTGTTATCATTGCAGAAAACTTTGAAGATGCAAAAGAAGCTGTTATCGAAATGCTGGAAGGCGGCAAGTTCGGCGAAAGCGGCAGCGAAATTGTTATCGAAGAATTTCTTACAGGTACAGAAGTTTCCGTGCTTGCATTTACAGACGGCAAATGTGTTAAACCAATGATTTCTTCCAAGGACCACAAACGTGCATTTGACGATGACAAGGGCCTCAATACAGGCGGTATGGGCGTTATTGCACCAAACCCTGTTTATACAAAAGAAGTTGAAGCAGAAGCTTTTGAAAAAATCTTTATCCCTACAATGAACGCTATGAACGCTGAAGGCAGAACATTCAAAGGTGTTCTCTACTTTGGTCTTATCGTTACAGAACAGGGCCCTAAAGTTATCGAATACAACTGCCGTCTCGGTGACCCTGAAGCACAGGTTTGTCTTTCCCTTCTCGAAACAGACCTGCTTGAAATTATGAACGCTGTTATCGACGGCACACTCAGCGAAGTTGAATTCTCCAATAAAGAAGGCGGCGCAATCGTTGTTATGATGTGCAGCGGCGGCTATCCTGAAGCATATGCAAAAGGCAAGGAAATCACAGGCCTTAAAGAAGACGGTCAGAACGACAGCTTCCATTACATCTTCCACAGCGGCACAGCGTTTAAGGACGGCAAATATGTTTCCAACGGCGGCCGTGTTCTTGGTTTTGTATGCCTTGGTGATGATGTGAAAGATGCACAGGACAAGGTTTATGCAAACATAGACAAAGTGGCATTTGAAAACAGCTTCTACAGACACGATATAGGAGGAAAAAGATAATGGTATATCGCGTTTACGTTTCCAAAAAAGAAGGTTACAACAACGAAGATAAAGGCGTGTTGGCTGACCTCAGAAACAACCTTGGTATCACAAGCGTTAAAAAAGTTAAAATCTTTAACAGATATGACGTTGAAAACATCGAAAAAGATGTTTTTGACAGCGCAGTAAAAAGCATTTTCTCCGAAATGCAGGTAGACGATACTTTTGACAGCATCAAAATTACAGACAGAACATTTGCTGTTGAACTTCTGCCGGGTCAGTTTGACCAGCGTGCAGACAGTGCACAGCAGTGTGTACAGTTTGTAACAGCAGGTATACGCCCAACAGTTAAGTATGCAAAAGTTTACAAGCTGACAGGCGATATCTCCGCTGAAGAATTCGGCAAAATCAAAAAATACCTTATCAACCCTGTTGAAAGCCGCGAAGCTTCCATGGAAAAACCAAAAACTTTGGTTGAAGTATATCCTGTTCCTGAAAAAACACCTGTTTTTGAAGGCTTTATCGATATGACAGAAGCTGATTTTGAAGGCTTTGTAAAGGAAAACGGTCTGGCAATGGATGCAGATGACCTTGCATACTGCCACGATTACTTTAAAAACACAGAAAAGAGAAACCCTACTCTTACAGAAATCAAGATGATCGATACATACTGGTCTGACCACTGCCGTCATACAACATTTATGACACAGCTTAATGATATCGTTATCGAAGATGAAAACATCAAGGCAAGCTGGGACAAATATCTCGATATCAAAAACCAGCTTTACCCTGCAGGCAACCGCCCTGTAACACTTATGGACCTTGCCACAATCGGTGCAAAATATCTTAAACGCACAGGCAAGCTCAAGAGCCTTGACGAAAGTGAAGAAATCAACGCATGCAGCGTAAAGATTGACGTTACAATCGACGGCAAAAAAGAAAAATGGCTGCTGATGTTCAAAAACGAAACACACAACCACCCAACAGAAATCGAACCGTTTGGCGGTGCTGCAACCTGTCTTGGCGGCGCAATCCGTGACCCGCTGAGCGGCAGAAGCTATGTTTATCAGGCAATGAGATTTACAGGTGCAGCTGACCCAACAGTGCCTGTAAGCGAAACAATCGAAGGCAAACTGCCACAGATTAAAATCTGTCAGACAGCTGCAAGCGGTTATGCTTCCTACGGCAACCAGATTGGTCTTGCTGCAGGTCACATCGAAGAATGCTACCACCCAGGCTTTATGGCAAAACGTATGGAAGTTGGCGCTGTAGTTGGTGCTGCTCCTGCTAAAAACGTTGTGAGAAAAACACCTGAAAACACAGACGTTATCATTCTTCTTGGCGGTGCAACAGGCCGTGACGGCTGCGGCGGTGCAACAGGTTCTTCCAAAGCACACGACGTATCCAGCCTTACAGAATGCGGTGCTGAAGTTCAGAAAGGCAACGCACCTGAAGAAAGAAAAATCCAGAGACTGTTCCGCGACGGCAGCGTGACAAGAATGATTAAACGCTGCAACGACTTTGGTGCAGGCGGCGTTTCCGTTGCTATCGGCGAACTTGCTGACAGCCTTCTTATCAACCTTGATATGGTGCCTAAAAAATACGAAGGCCTTACAGCTACAGAACTTGCAATCAGCGAAAGCCAGGAACGTATGGCTTGTGTTGTTGCAGCCAAAGATGCTAAAAAATTCATCAAAGCAGCAAGCAAAGAAAACCTTTCTGCTGTTATCGTTGCAGAAGTTACAGACACAAACCGTCTGCAGATGCTCAGCGAAGGCGAAATGATTGTTGACCTTGACCGCAACTTCCTCAACAGCGCAGGTGCAACAAAATATGCACAGGCAACTGTTGTAAAACAGGGCCTTGTTGAAGAACCAATCACAGAAGACGTTTACACAAAATGGGAAAAAATGGTAAGCGACCTTAACGTTGCTTCCCAGCGCGGCCTTGTTGAACGCTTTGACGCAACAGTTGGCGGCGGCACAGTGCTTATGCCATTTGGCGGTGCAAGACAGCTTACACCTGCACAGGGCATGGCAGCACTTATCAACAGCCCTAAAGGCGAAGTTAACACAGCTTCCATCCTGACACACGGCTTTGACCCATACCTTGCAGTACAGAGCCCATACTACTCTGCTTACTATGCAGTTATCCACTCTGCAGCAAAACTTGTTGCAGCAGGCGGTGACATCGGCAAAGCATGGATGAGCTTCCAGGAATATTTTGAAAGACTGCGCAAAGAACCAACACGCTGGGGCAAACCTCTGGCAGCACTTCTCGGCGGTCTTGAAGCACAGCTTGCTCTTGGTATCGGCGCAATCGGCGGCAAAGACAGTATGTCCGGCTCTTTTGAAAACATTGACGTACCGCCATCACTTATCAGCTTTGCATGCGGCGTTGCAGAAGCAGACAACATTATCTCTCCTGAATTCAAGGGCATTGGCAACAGTGTATACCTTGTTGAACCTAAAAAAGCAGAAAACGGCCTTTACGATGAAGAAAGCCTTGTAAAAACATACAAAGCACTGCAGAAAGCTATCAAAGAAAAACGCGTTATCTCTGCATGGGCAATCGGCTTTGGCGGTATTGCAGAAGCTGTTACAAAGATGGCATTTGGTAATGCAATCGGTGTTAAACTTGACAACAAGCTTACAGCAGAAGACCTGTTCAGCAAAAAATACGGTGCATTTGTTATCGAAACAGACGGCCTGCTGCGCTTTGGCAAGAAGATTGGTACAACAATTGACAAGTATACAATCATCTACAACCGCAGACACATCAAGCTGGATAAGCTTGAAGATATGTGGGAAGCTAAACTTGAAGGCGTTTACCCAAGCAACACACCTCTGCAGCCTGTAAAAGCAGTGGAAAACATCTGCTATGACTTTAAAGGCACACGTCCAAGCCCACTTATCAAAACACCAACACCAAAGGTTATCATCCCTGTATTCCCAGGTACAAACTGCGAATACGACGTTGCACGCGCATTTGACCGCGCAGGTGCAGACACAGAAATCTTTGTTGTAAGAAACCGCAAACCTGAAGAAGTTATGCAGTCTGCAAAAGACCTTGCAAAACTTATCAAAACAGCAAATATCCTTGCAAT
>JAFSAW010000116.1 GCA_017442085.1 Oscillospiraceae bacterium
CAGAAGTTGGTATGTATCTTGCTATGGCAAGAGTTGCTCACCGCGAAGGTTATCCTGAAATTGGTCTTTACTGGGAAAAAGCAGCATGGGAAGAAGCTGAACATGCTTCCAAATTTGCTGAACTTCTTGGTGAAGTTGTAACAGACAGCACAAAGAAAAACCTTGAAATGCGTGTAGAAGCAGAATGCGGTGCAACAGCAGGCAAATTTGACCTTGCAAAACGTGCTAAAGAACTTAACCTTGATGCTATCCATGACACAGTGCATGAAATGGCAAGAGACGAAGCAAGACACGGCAAAGCATTTGAAGGTCTTCTTGCAAGATACTTCGGCAACAAATAATTGCTTTAACTTTACTTAACAGACATAGGTTTATCAGACCTTTACTTAAAAATGTATTGAGTATGCGGCAGGCTTATCCCCTGCCCTCTGCTCAAAATCTATAAGGAGGATTACATATGAATAACAAAATTGCTGAACTGCTTAATGACCAGATAAACAAAGAACTTTACAGCGCATATCTCTATCTTGATATGGCTAACTACTATGACGAATTGGACCTTGACGGCTATGCAAACTACTATATGATACAGGCACAGGAAGAACGTGACCACGCTCTCCTGTTTATGAAATATATGCAGATTAACGGGTTAAAGGTAACTTTAAAGGCTATTGACAAGCCTGATAAGGTGTTTGACAGCGTGCTTGCTCCACTGGAAATTGCAGCTGAGCACGAAAGATATGTAACAGACCTTATCAACAACATCTACCACGAAGCACAGCTTGACAAGGACTACAGAGCAATGAAATTCCTTGACTGGTTTGTTGACGAACAGATGGAAGAAGAAGACAATGCTGACAAAATGATAAGCAGATACAAACTGTTTGGCAGCGACCCTAAAGGGCTCTACCTGCTTGACCAGGAATATGCTGGCAGAGTTTATTCTCCACCAAGTCTTGTGCTTGATTAAGCAAAAACTGATTAGTTTCCCCCATTAAAAATATCTCCCATATTAAGGGACAGGATGCTTAATCCTGTCCCTTAATTTTTAACCGCAAATTTATTCACACAATTTTCATTTTTCTATAGCAATCTCAATGCAGATATGTTATTATAAATTGTATTAAATTTATTTTAGAGAAAGGATTTTATTATGTATCAGTTTTTTGACACATTGATTAACAACATCAGCAACATTATGTACAGCTATCTGCTTATCATTATGCTGCTTGCTGTTGGTATCTACTTTACTTTCCGCACAAAATTTGTTCAGCTCAGACTTCTTAAAGAATCTATCAAAGTGGTTACTGAAAAGAAAGATGACGGTTCTGTTTCTTCTTTCCAGGCTTTGATGGTTTCCACAGCAAGCCGTGTTGGTACAGGTAACATCGTTGGTGTTGCAAATGCTATTGCAATCGGCGGTTACGGTGCTGTTTTCTGGATGTGGATTATTGCTATTGTTGGCGGTGCTTCTGCATTTATCGAAAGTACACTTGCACAGATTTACAAAAAACGCGACAACGAAGGCGGCAGCTACGGTGGTCCTTCTTACTACATCGAAGCAGCTCTTAAAAGCCGTGTGCTCGGTGTTATCTTTGCAATTGCTCTTATTGCAACATATGCTGGCGGCTTCAATATGCTGGCCTCCTACAACCTTGTAACTTCCCTCAGCGGCTACAGCTTCTACAGCGAAAGCGTACCAATGATCTGCGGTGCTATCCTTGCTGTTCTTGTTGCTTTCTGTATCTTTGGCGGCGGCAAACGCATCCTTAAAGTTACAGGTGTTATGGTGCCTGTTATGGGTGTTGTATACATCCTTATGGCTTTGCTGACAATGATTCTCAACATCGGCATGCTGCCAGCAGTTATCAAAAACATCTTTGTTGCAGCATTTGACTTTAAAGCTATCTTTGGTGGTTTTGCAGGTTCTGCTATCATGCAGGGTATCAAACGTGGTCTCTACTCCAACGAAGCCGGTGTTGGTTCTGCACCTAACGCAGCTGCAGCTGCAGATGTAAGCCACCCTGTTAAACAGGGCCTTGTACAGATGCTCAGCGTATTTATCGACACAATCCTTATCTGTACAGCTACAGCTATGATGTGTCTGTCCAGCGGTATCGTTCCATCTGCTGAACTCAGCGGTGCTCCATTTGTTCAGACAGCTCTTGCAACAAAATTTGGTGCTTTCGGTCCTGTATTTATCACAGTTTGTCTGTTGCTCTTTGCATTTACAACACTTATCGGCAACCTTTACTACTGTGAAGGCTGTCTCAACTACATTGCAAAACGCCCTGTAGGCAAAACAGGCATGAGCATCTTCCGTGTTGCTGCTTGCCTTATCGTATTTGTTGGTGCAATGCTTGAATTTGGCTTTGTATGGAACCTTGCAGACGTGCTTATGGGTATTATGGCAATTATCAACCTGCCAGTTATCGTTCTGCTTTCCAAACCTGCTCTTGCCTGTCTCAACGACTATCTCAAACAGAAAAAAGATGGCAAAGACCCTGTTTTCAAAGCTGCTGATATCGGCATCAAAGACAAACTTGATTTCTGGAACTAATATTCACAGATTAACATCTGTATAAAAAAACTCGCCTTTAAAATTAAAGGCGAGTTTTTGTTTGCATGTAATTATTTGTTGATTTCTTTTGGGCGATACATGACTTCATTTATTGTATAAACTGTCATAAAAGCATCCGGATCAGTTTTGGTAACATAATTCATAAGCTTAAGGTATTCGCTTTTATCTACAATAACGTTGATTTCCTTGTGCATATCCTCGGTATAAGCACCATACGCATGATAAAGTGTTGCACCGCTGTGAAGCTCGTGCAAAACAAACTGCAGTATCTCCTCGTTCTTTTTTGAAAGGATACATACACGTTTTTTAATTGTGCTGCCGAAGAGAAAGCGGTCAAGAAAAATGCCGCTTAAATATGTGCCGATAACGCTTATCACAACAGTTTTAGGGTCATAAACCAACGCCGAAGATAATGCCACTGCCATACCGGCCATTGCTATTGCACTGCCAAGTTCTATGCGCAGATACTTGTTCAGAAGTTTACCTACAATGTCAAGACCGCCTGATGATGCATTGCGTGTAAACAGCAATGCCTGCCCCACACAGATAAATATTGCATAAGCAATACAGTCGATAAACTGATCACCTGTTATAGACTGCACATTTGGCACCAGTTTTTCAAATATCCCCAGCACCATCGGCAACAGCAAAGAAGTGTATATTGTTTTTGCGCCAAACTCTTTACCTATAAATATAAAGCCGATCACTAACAGAAATACATTCATAATCATTGTTATCTGCGAAACCGTAAGCGGCACAAGATTGCTAAACACAATTGCAAGACCCGTTATGCTGCCCACTGACAGATTGCTTGGCACCATAAAAAAGTATACAACTGCTGCAATAAGCACTGTCGCAAAGGTTATCACTGCAAATTCCCATATTTTTTTAAACGTTTTCATAGGACACTCCTTTGATTATTGTTATCTATATTATATTACTGTATTTTTTACACAATCAAGTAGTTATTGTGAACAAATATAAAACAGCCGAAACCAATCTGAATTGATTTCGGCTGTAAGTTTTTATTTTAATTTTTAGGTTTTGGCTTGTACATCATTTCGTTGACTGCATAGATTGTAATAAACGCATCCGGGTCAGTTTTGGTTACAAAATTGATAAGTTTCATATATTCTGTCTTATCAACTATTGTGTTGATTTCCATACGCATTGTATCTGTATATGCACCGTATGCGTGATACTGTGTGGCACCGCTGTGCAGTTCGTGCAGGATAAACTGCAGAATTTCGTCATGCTTTTTGGATATGATGCATACACGTTTTTTAAGTGTTGAACCAAAGATGAAATGGTCAAGCACAATACCGCTGAAATATGTACCGAATACACTTAACACAACAGTCTTTGTGTCGTAAACAAGCGCAGAGGAAAGCGCAACCGCCATACCTGAAAGGCCCATGGCTTTGCCCAGGTCCATACGCAGAAACTTGTTCATAAGCTTTGCAATAATATCCAGGCCGCCTGATGAAGCATTGCGGGTAAACAGCATTGAAAGGCCGATACTTACAACAAGGCAATAACCGATGCCGTCAAGAGCCTGGTCACCAGTGAGAGACTGATTGTTTGGAAATACCACTTCAAACACACCGATAACTATTGGAAGAAGTATTGATGTATAAACTGTTTTTATGCCGAAATCCTTGCCTACAAGCAGAAAACTGACAATAAGCAAAGCAACGTTCATTATCATTGTAAGCTGCGAAACCTGCAACGGCACAAGATTGCTTAAAACTATGGCAAGACCTGATATACTGCCAATGGACAGCTTGCTTGGAACAAGAAAGAAAAATACAGCAATACCAACTATGATATCTGCTACGGTGATGATTATAAACTCTTTTACTGCATCCTTTTTCATAACAACCTCACTGATGTAATTATGATATCATTATACATTATGTGCACAAATAAAAACAAGTAAAAAAGCTATTTGATATCTTATATTGATAATAGAAATCCGCTCATTCAAATAAAAATGAGCGGATTTTATTATCGTCTGTACAATATATATGCTGTATTGTCAGCATAGCATTCCACGCCGATACTGTCGACTGTGATTGCTTTTATATAGTATGCTACTTTATAGTTCTCAGCATCTTCAAAAAACACTTTGTATTCTCCGTTTTCTATGTAATAGTAACAGTTCTCATAGCCTTTCAGCATCGGCAGATCTATCGATACTGCACCATTTTCTCCCATCACCACACTATATATACCATCTTCTGTTGTCCATCTTCCTTTAAGAAATTCCTGAGCAAAATCCTGATTTGAAAGAAGGATATCACATACATTTTCAAAATAAAACATTTCTTTTAGTCTGTATACTGTTTCTTCGGCTGAATCGCTGTTAAAAAAGTCAACACTTTTTATAACTGACAAATATGTTTTACTATCCTTATACTCGCCCAGCATCTCAAAACAATCCTTGGCATTTTCATATGAACCTTTTCTGTACCACATCTGCCCCTGCATATATACGCACTCTTTTATTCCCGACATAATGTCGCCTGTAAGGTTGTTTGGTTCAAGCATTGCAATTTCATATGCTTTAAGGTAATTCTCTTCAGTTAAAAGAACATCTATCCATAACAGCTGTATTTCGGCAAAGGCATTTTCTGCCGGCTCATATTCTGCCCTCAGCTCATCCAATACCTTGAGCGCACTGTAATAACTGCCTTTTTCGTACATATACATGCCCTGGCGATATTTTGTTTCAATCAATTTTTCTGCCGAATCCTTGTAACCTTTTTTATCCAGATTACGATATACAGTTACAGCTGCTGAAAATTCATCACTGTCTGCCAGATATGCAGCTTTTCTGTAATCAGCCTCGTATATCATTATATCCGCATACAGATATCCTGACATTTCTTCAAATTTTTCTTTTGCATCATCAAACTCGCCTGTCGTCATCAGCTTTGCACTTTGCATATATCTGTAAAGCTGCAAATCAATATATTTTACTGTCGGCAGTATAATTACATTTTCTGACTCCACAAAATCCTCTGTTTTTGCATATGAAATTGTACCTATATGAACTCCTGCAACTATAATAACAGCAATCACAGCTGCCACAATAATAATTTTTTTGACATTCAGTTTTGGCAGTTTAAATTCCGGAAATTTCAGACTGTATCTGCCGTTATCAGTTTTTATGGGTATTTCGATTATATCCTCCTGCCCGTGAATATTCTTTTCCGGTACAAGTTTTTTTGCTTTTTCCAAATCCTTTTTGACTATCAGAATAAAAAGCAATGCGGCCAATCCCGCTGCTGTAATGCGCAATACACCAAAGTCAACCTGATTTGTCTTTATTCCATTGCTATCTAAAAATATTCTAAGTTCACTTACATCTATCGATGCAAAAACCCCCTGTGAATCAGTTACTTCCAGTGTATTGATACCTACAACCTCGCCTTTTGCATTGAAAAGCGGTCCGCCAGAATTGCCCGAGTTTATTGCTGCATTTATCTGCAGCATTTTTACAGCAGTTCCGTATCCTGATAATGTAAATTCTCTTACAGCACTTACTATACCATCCATTATCGTTACATCTTCGCTTTTATAAGCAAAATTATCTGTCAGACTGTCTGATGCACCCGGAAAACCTGCTGCATATACGGCATCCCCTCTTTGTGCACTGTCCGATGCAAGCTTCAAAGGTTCTGCCGATATGCTATATTCCAGTTTGAGAACAGCCATATCTTTTTGGCTTGTCTTAGCAACTACATCTGCATATATTGTTTCTTCATCAACAAATATATAAATACTGTCAGGATTTTCTTCCACCACATGATTATTGGTAACAATAAATGTTCCCTCCATATCATTTTTTATTACAAATCCTGTTCCCGTTGAGTATCCATCTTTATATTCTGATATTATTCTTACAACCGAGTCTGTCTGCTCCAGCACTTTTTTTGGCACTGACTCTGCAGCATATATATCTAGTGCAAAGAACGATATAATGACAACTGAAAAAATCAATGATAAAAACTTTTTCAAAAGATTACCTCCTTTGATTTATTGACTTTATTTCAGTATATCATACGATTTATAAAATCCAAACAGATACAGTTATATTTTTTACAAAAACAATCTTTTTCTGCTGAAAATATTTGGGCAAAAATGGCATTGTTACAGACAGTTGTTATATGATATTATATTTATTGCATTATTTAAATTATATATTATGATTTACAGATACAATTAAGGATTTTTGTTATGGATAAAATAAAAGAAACAATTCAGCATCCAAATCTGCACATCGGTATGCGAAATGTAAAAACTGCACTTACTGCAACGCTTTGTGCACTGCTTTATTTCCCATTTGGCCGCAACCCTACCTTTGCCTGCATCGGTGCAGTTTTCGGAATGGGTTATGATATGAACAACAGCAAACTTCACGGCGGCAACCGACTTTTCGGTACAGCTTTCGGTGGTTTTATAGCAATGGCGCTGTTCCGTTTTTATATCATTTTCTACCCTGACGGCAGAAAAACTTTGTTTATGCTGCTGCTGTTCTTTATCGGTGTTGTTGTGCTTATTCTTGTAAGCCAGAATCTGTGGCCGGGTGCTGTTCAGCCAGGCAGTGTTGTTTTGAGCATTATATTCTTCAATACACCTGTTGAAACATATGTTTCCTACTCTTTAAACCGTATTTTTGATACAGGCGTTGGTGTTGTTGTAGCCTTGCTTGTAAACTATTTTCTGCCGAGAGAACGTCTTGTCAGATGGCTGGAAGCCTGTCATCTGAGAAAAAAAGATACAGACCATCCCGATGACTAATTATTAAACAAATATAAACATAAAAAAAGTGTGACTTTTACAGTCACACTTTTTCTTTTTATTCTGATTTATTTATCAATTTTTTTAAATACAATACCGCATCTGTTTGGAATATAACAGTGGAAGCCAGGTCTTGTGCCGCCGTTGTCAACAGCTGTGTAAACATAATTCTTGTCCACACGGTCAAAGCCGCCAAATCTGCCTTCGTCTGTTGACAGAATAACCTGATAATCGCCAACTTCCGGTACTGATACCCAGTGGCCGTCATATGAGTTTGTTGGGTTAAAGTTGAACACAAATACATCCTTGCCCTTTGAGTAAATCATAATTTTGTCGCTGTTATGGATGTAGTGGCATTCTGCCTTTTTAATCATGATGCGTTCTTTTTTAAGGAATGCAATCATTGCCTTGTCAAATTCGTGCAGATATTCATATCTGAGTTCAGGATTTTCTGCAAGACTCCACTGTCTGCGGCAGTAATGATAACTCCAGCCGTTGCCTTCACGAGGAAAGTCAATCCATTCAGGATGACCAAATTCGTTGCCCATAAAGTTCAGATAGCCTTCGCCTGCAAGGGTAGATGTGATAAGTCTTATCATCTTGTGCAGTGCAACACCGCGGTCAACAACCATGCTGCCACTGTCTTTGCGCATAGATGTGTACATTTCTGCATCGCAGAGACGGAACATAATTGTTTTATCGCCAACAAGTGCCTGGTCGTGACTTTCGGCATAACCTACAGTTTTTTCTTTTGGTCTGCGGCCAGAAAGTTCTACCCACAGCTTGTCAATATCCCAGAACTCGTCCTTGCTTTCTTTAATCATCTTAATCCAAAGGTCAGGAATGCCCATAGAAAGACGGAAGTCAAAACCGATACCGCCGTCTTCGATTTTGATACACATACCAGGCATACCGGACATATCTTCTGCGATTGTAACAGCTTTTGGGTTTACCTGATGGATAAGTTCGTTTGCAAGCTGAAGATATGTAACGGCTTCAAGGTCTGTATTCATGGAGAAGTACATATCATAACCGCTGAATGCGCTGCCAAGACCGTGGTCAAGGTAAAGCATACTTGTTACACCGTCAAAACGGAAACCGTCAAAATGGAATGTTTCCATCCAGAATTTAAGGTTGGAAAGCAGGAAATGAATAACTTCGTTTTTGCCGTAGTTAAAACATTTTGTACCCCATGCGCTGTGGTCACCTTTTGGACCGTCGTGGAAAAACTGATATTCAGTGCCGTCAAACTGGTTAAGGCCTTCGTTTGTGTTTTTTACAGCGTGGGAATGCACAACGTCCAGCAGAACTGTTATGCCCATTTTATGTGCTGTATTGATAAGGTCTTTAAGGTCTTTTGCATCACCATAGCGGGAAGATGCTGCAAAGAAGTTGGAAACCTGATAGCCGAATGAGCCATAATACGGATGTTCCATAATTGCCATAATCTGAATTGTGTTGTAACCCAGGTCTTTGATTCTTGGCAATACATTTTCTTTAAACTGACGGTATGTGCCTACACAGCCTTCTTCCTGTGACATACCGATATGACATTCATAGATATACGGTGTTGCAGCAGGTTTGAATTTTTCGTCTGTCCATTCAAAACCGTCGTGCATTACATCGTCAACAACAGCACACCATGTAATTGTTTCAACATCCTGAATTACTCTTGTTGCATATGTAGGAATACGGCGCAAAGTCTGACCATTGTGAATAACAACAGCCTGTATGCGCTGACCTTTTTTAAGTGTATCGCTGCCTTCCAGCTCAACTTCCCACACACCGTTGCCTATATTTTTCATCGGGCAGCCGTAAACATCCCAGTTGTTGAACTCGCCTGTAAAGAACATCTGCTCTGCTGCAGGTGCCCATTCTCGGTACACCCAGCCTTTTTCTGTCGGGTGAATACCATAATAATTATGTCCGTTTGCAAACGAAACAAGATCTCCATTTTCACCCACAAGCTCATTGCGCTTGTTTTTATAACAATTCATTCGCAAATTGATATCATCTTCAAATTTTGCTAAAAAAGGGTCAATCTTTAAAATTTTGTAGCTCATATGATTTCTCCTTGACAATATTTGTTGCAGACATATTTCTGTTTATATTAAATTATATCATGGTATCAATTCATTATCAATAAGCATACACCGACAAATATTGACATCGTTTGTACAAATTCGGCTAATTATTCCCCTTTAAAGCCCCTGTATTTTGTTATTTTTCCAATTTTTATTTTTTATAAAAATAAACCTTGATTTTATACAAAAGCAGGTTTATACTTTATAAGCTTAAACAAATATCAAAGGAGACTATAATGAGTAATATATTGCTGAACGTTTCTATCGCTTTGCTTGCAGGCTTGCTTATGACAAGAGCCTTCTCCAAGCTTAAACTTCCTGACGTAACTGCATATCTTGTTGCAGGCGTATTTATCGGTCCTTATGTGCTTGGTGCACTTGGTATTCCGGGTATTGGATTTAACAGTATGCACGAGGTTGAAGCACTTGGCCTTATTGCTGATGTAGCACTTGGCTTTATTGCATTTTCCATCGGCAACGAATTCCGCCTTGAAGACCTGAAAAAAATCGGCAAACAGGCATTTACAATCGGTATCTGCGAAGCACTGTGTGCCTCTCTTGTTGTAAATATTGTTCTTATCGGTCTCCATTTTATAATGCCTGACAAAATTAGTTTTCCGCAGGCAATTGTGCTTGGTGCCATTGCAACAGCAACAGCACCTGCCGCAACACTTATGGTTGTAAGGCAGTACAAGGCAAAAGGTCCTCTGGTTGACCTGCTGCTGCCTATCGTTGCCCTTGACGATGCAATGTGTCTGATTGTTTTTGCCGTTCTTTTTGGTATTGCAAAAACACTTATCAGCGGTACAGTTGACTTTATATCCATTATTGTAAACCCATTGGTAGAAATTGTTCTTTCACTTATCCTTGGTGCTATAATGGGCTGGATTCTTACACAGATTGAAAAACTGTTCCACTCCAACACAAACCGTCTTAATATGACAATTGCCTTTGTGTTCCTTACAGTTTCCATCTCTATGGTTAAGTTCAATGTTGGTCCTGTACACGTTGGCTTCTCCTCTTTGCTTGTTTGTATGATGCTGGGTACAGTATTCTGCAACACATGTTCTTTGTCTGAAGACCTGATGACTGCAGCAGACAAATGGACTTCCCCTCTTTTTGCGCTGTTCTTTGTAATAAGCGGTGCTGAACTTGAACTTGATGTATTCGGTGACCTTGCAATTGTATTTATCGGTGTTGTATATATTGTATTCCGCTGTGTAGGTAAATATCTTGGCGCATTTTTCAGTGCAAAAGCTACAAAATGCTCCCCTGAAATCCAGAAATATCTTGGTATCACACTGTTTCCACAGGCAGGTGTTGCCCTTGGTATGTGTGCAACAGCTTCCAGCCTTGGTGCTGAAGGTGACCTTATCCGCAATATCACACTGTTTGCAGTTCTCATCTACGAACTTGTTGGTCCTATTATGACAAGAGAAGCTTTGACTGCCGCAGGCGATATCAAACCAAAATCTGCAGATGTTATCAACCGCCGTGCAAACAAACTTGCAGCAGTTGGTGCAGCTGAAGAAGCCGCCGAAGCCGCAGCTATTGCAAAAGAAACAATGGCTGAAGAAGCAAAAATGTGGGCTGAAATTGAAGCAAAAAAAGATAACTGAATATAGATATACAAACAAAGAGGTGTCGCAATTGCGACACCTCTCTGTTTGTTATAGAGCTTTTATAAGGATGAGTAATATTATTTTAAAAGTATTGGCAAATTAAAATATATTATATTGTATTATATAAAAATTATCTAATATATCTTTTACCCTGCTACACAGCTATATTATGCCACTTTTGTGCATTTATCTGTGCCGCGTACAACTGCCATAGATGCACGGGCTGCTTTTTGTATGCGGATTGCTTTTGCGTTCTGTTTTCTGAGAATATTTTCCACTTTAAAGAAGCAGGAAGTCAGATATGCACAACCCGCTGCTGCCAGAACAGCAACTGCTGTCTGCAGAGAGATGCCGTCCATAGCAAAAAGACATATCAATGTTGCAAATGCTGCCAAACCTGTAAATGTGCTTGCCATATATATTTTATTCTGTCTTTTCATAATCGTCACCCCTCTAACAACCGTCGGTTGTTTTCTTGATTTTATATTATCACAACTATCGGTTGTTGTCAATAAGTTTTAACAACTTTTTGTAAAAAAATTACTACTTTTGGTTGTTTACAAATGTAAATTTATAGTGTATAATAATTTTAAAATAACAACCATAGGTGGTGGAGATATGTTTGGTCAGCAGATTAAAACATTGCGCAAAGAATATAAAATGAGTCAGGCAGAACTTGCAAAGCAGCTTAAAGTTACCCAGCAGGCTATCGGCAAATGGGAAACAGGCAAGAGCACACCTGATACCGATACATTGAAACGTCTTGCAGAAATTTTCAAAACAAGTGTGGATTTTCTGCTGGGTGTGGAAAGCACCCCTGCAATCTCAAACAGCTTTCCGTTTGAAGTGGAATATGAAGACGAAGGCTATGGCATACCTGTTATCGGCACAGTGCGCGCCGGCTACAATGCTTTGGCTTATAACGATGATTACGGCTATGAATATGCCAATGTGCGCAACCCTGAAGATTACTTTTACCTTATCGTAAAGGGCGACAGTATGGAGCCAAGAATAAAAGACGGCGACCTTGCACTTGTTCACAAACAGCCTACACTTAATGACGGCGATTTGGGTGTTATTGTTTATGGTGATAACGAGGGTACTCTTAAAAAATTCAGCCGCCGCGGAAACACCATTATTCTTTCGCCTTTTAATCCTGATTACGAGCCTAAAATTATCAGCGGTGAAGATTTGAACAATGTTTACATTGCAGGTAAAGTTGTTGAAACCAAAACAAAGTGGTAATTTATCAAAATTAACAAACGCCTATTAAAATAAGGAGAATTCAAAATGAGACTTGACGGCTTTGGATTGTTTGTTGACGATATGCCAACAATGATACGTTTTTACAGAGATGTGCTTGGATTTGAAATCAAAGAAGACGAAAACACTAAAAATGTATATCTTGTCAAAGACGGAACACTTTTTCTGCTGTACAGACGTACAGATTTTGAAAAAATGACCAGTAGAAAATATGAATATATAAAAGGCTATAACGGTCATTTTGAAATTGCTTTGGATGTTGACACTTTTCAAGATGTAGATACCGAATATCACAAAGCTATAGCAAAAGGCGCCAGACCAATTTTGGAACCGACTACAGAACCTTGGGGTCAAAGAACCTGTTACATTGCAGACCCTGAAGGCAATTTGATTGAAATAGGTTCTTTTGGTCAAAAAACTGAATAACTGATATATTATAAAAGCAAAATGCATAGGTTGAGCAAGCCTCAATCTATGCATTTTATTTTTGTTATACTATTTAGTTACGGTTCCACAACCCATTCAAGCTGTTCGGACGGCACAACCACATAATCGTCTGCACCCTCGCCCGTGCGCATAATTACATAGCGGATACCCGCCTGAATAATTGTGCGGGCACACAGAGGACACGGCTTTGCCCTGTGGATAGAATTGTCTTTTGGGTTTACACCCACAAGGTATAAATCCGCGCCCATTGTCTGTGAACGTGAACAGTTGAGCAGCGCATTTGCTTCGGCATGGATTGCACGGCACATTGCATAACCGTCACCCTGATGAAGATTGCGCTCTATCCTTGGGCATTTACCGATATCACAGCAATTGTCCATTCCTCTTGGTGCACCATTATATCCCGTTGAAATAACCACATCATCCTTGACAATAACTGCACCGTATTTGCGCTTGATGCAGGTGCTGCGGTATGCAAACACCTCAGCACAGTTGAGATATGTGTTGATTTTTGATATTCTTTCGCTGTCCTGAGGACGTACCATAATTTTTACCTTTCCTTTGCGGATTATTATTTATTGCCTGCTATTTTACCATAAAATTCTGCCATAAGAGCAACTACTGCAAATACCAATGCACTTATTACAAAATATATTCTTGGAACACCTGTAAAATCAAGGCCAAACAGTTCAATCTGACCACCACCGTTGATTGCAAACATAATGGATATAACCATAACTATAACTGCCAACAGATTTAAAACCTTTAAAAATATTCTTCTGCCCATATTGTAAACTCCTTAAAGATATAACTTGTTATATCTTGTATTGTAACATATATCTGCAGTATTTTAAAGTATTACATCATAATTTCACAGGAAATTGCATTTTCAATCAAAAATCCCTTTGGTGTAAGTGAAACTGTATTGTTTTCAAAGGTTATATAGCCCTGATTTTCAAGTATTTTAAGTTTTTTTATCTTTAAAGGTGACAGTTCCCTGCCCCATTTTTCTTTCAAATCTGCAAGATTCAAACCGCTTTTAAGGCGAAGTGACAGCATAATATATTCATCAGCATCAACTTCGCCGTCCGCGATTGTCTGTGGGTTTGTAATAAAGCTGTGTAAATCTCTTGGGTAATAAAAACGTTTGCCGTTAAAACAGCTGTGTGCCGACGGACCTACGCCGATGTAGTTTTCCAGCTTCCAGTAGATATTATTGTGCTGTGACTGATATCCGTCCATTGCAAAATTGGATATTTCGTACTGTTTATACCCAAGGCTTTCTATCCTCTGACATGCATACAGATAAAAATCGCTCATTCTGTCATCGTCGGGTATATTGGCAGGAGTGTTTACAGCAAAAGGAGTACCCTGCTCGATTTTAAGCATATATGAAGAAATATGCGTTGCACCAAGAGAGTGCAGCAGTTCCACAGTGTCATCAAGCTCTTTGCAGGTATAGTCAGGCAGCCCCAGTATAACATCACCGCTGATATTTTTAAAACCTGCTGCTTTTGCATTTTCAAAGGCTTCTGTTACCTTTTGATTTGAGTGTATGCGCCCCAAAGTTTTTAAACTGCGCTGATTTGCAGTCTGCACACCAAAGGATATGCGGTTTACGCCTGCAGCTCTGAAACCCCGCAGTTTTTCAAATGTCACTGTTTCAGGATTAGCCTCAAGGGTGATTTCGGCATTTTCCAGCACATCTGCAGCTGACAGTATCTTCTCCACCTGTTTGGCTGAAAGCAGGCTTGGCGTGCCGCCGCCAAAATATACAGTTTTATACTGTACATCCCCATACTTTTTTATTTCTTTTATAACTGCATCCACATATTCTTCCGGCACAGCAGAACTGCCGCCCAAAGAATAAAAATCGCAGTAGTTGCATTTTTTTATACAAAACGGAACGTGTATATATAAACCTGATGTCATTTTTTCCTTCATAAATCAATAAGCAGGGGTGTTCTGCGAACGCCCGCAGGCGAACACAGTCCGCCCCTGCAATAAGGTTAACTTTGTTCTTTTTGATTAATTAACTTTTACTGTTTCCCAAAGTTTGTTCATATATGCCAGCATTTCTGTATCCAGAGTTCTGTAGGCATACTTGTTGTATTCCTCTGCAAAGCTTTCAAATTCCGGATAGAGAATTTCAACTGTTTCTTCACCCATATCTTCAATATAGGTTTCGTTTTCATAAACAATACTGTTTGGAGAAGCATAGTATGTGTATTCGGCATTTGCCACAGCAGGTTCTTCGCTGAGCATATAGTTGATGAAGATTTCTGCCAGTTCCTTGTTCTGTGCACAGGAAGGAATACACATGGCATCAATAAACATATTTGTATGTTCAGGATAGTAGAACTGCAGGTCAACGTCGTCAGCCTGGTCTTCCATCATTGTAAAGTAGTCACCTGCATAGTAAGCACCGACAGATGCTTCGCCCGCCTGCATAATGTTGAAAATTTCATCCATTACATAGCTGTATATCAGCGGACGCTGTGCAATCATTTCCTCGTGAGCTTTTTCCCACAGTGCTGTATCTGTTGTGTTTACATCGATGCCCAGTTTGTACATAGCTGTACCGAATGCATCGCGGGAGTTGTTGAACTGAACAATCTTGCTTGCATATTTGCTGTTCCACAACAGGTCCCAGCCACCGATGTCAGCTTTATCAACAACATTAGCATCGTAGATAACACCAACAACACCGTAAGTGTATGGCACTGTGTACTGATTTTCAGGGTCATAGTACAGACCTTTGAAATCTTCACCGATATACTGATAGTTTGGAATATTCTCAAAATCCAGCGGCAGAAGCATATCTTCTTTTGCCATACGTGCAATCATATAGTCGGACGGAATAATAATGTCATAACTTACCGCACCACTGGAAATCTTGTTGTACATATCTTCGTTGGAAGCAAATGTATCATAGTTTACAACTATCTTTTCACCATAATTTTCTTCGTACCATTTTTCGAATTCTTTTATGGTATCAAAACTGCCTTCGCTGCCGTCGGAGATATATTCACCCCAGTTGTAAACATTAAGCTCTTTTGTACCCTTGGAACCGCTGAATGCACCAACACAAAGCACAATAACAATAACACCTGCCAGTACCAGTGCCGCATTGCGCTTGCCGGGGTTATAATCGCCGTCAGGCTTTTCACCCTTCTGCACCTTGCGTGCTTCCTTGAGTTTCTGGCTGTCTTCGTTGTCAACAATATTGTTGATGAGAAGCAGAGACAGTGTTACAAAGAAGATGATTGTTGCCAGTGCATACATCTTTGGTGTAACTGTCTTTTTGGTCATGCCATAGATGCGGATTGGCAAGGTCTGGAAACCGTTGCCGCTTGTAAAATAACTGATTACAAAGTCGTCAAGGGACATTGTAAATGCCATAATTGCACCTGTAATGATACCAGGCATAATTTCAGGCAGTTCAACTTTAAAGAACGCCCTCAGCGGCGGACATCCAAGGTCCATTGCCGCCTCTGCCAGCGACTTATCCATCTGCTGCAGCTTTGGCAGCACCTGCAGTATTACATACGGCAGACAGAATGTTATATGTGCAATAAGCATTGTTAAAAAGTTAAGACTTGTAGATGCACCAAACAGTCTGCCCACAAATACAAACATAAGCATAAGAGAAATACCAGTGATAATATCAGGGTTTGTCATTGGTATGTTTGTAACTGTGTCAATTGTTGTGCGGTACCAGCGGCTGCGCAGCTTGTTGATGCCCACAGAAGCCATTGTACCCAGCACAACAGAGATGGCTGTTGCAGAAAATGCCAGTATAAGGGAGTTTTTAAGTGCCTCCAGTGTGTTGGCATCGTTTAAAAGCTCTTTATACCATTTGAGAGAAAAGCCCGAAAATACCGACAGGCTTTTGCCTGCATTGAAAGAGAATATAAGCAGGATAATTATAGGTGCAAACAGAAATGCAAATATAATGGCTGTATAAATTTTAGATGCTGTTTTTTTCATTTGCTATTTACCTCCGTATACTCTTTTTGAGGTAAAGTAGTTTGCTATACCCATACATACCAGCAGAATAATCATAAGGATAAAGGCAATTGCCGCTGCAAAGTGCAGATTGTTTGCCACATACTGACCTTCGATTGCATCACCGATAAGGAAGAATTTGCCGTTACCGAGTTTCTGTGAGATATAGAATGTACTGATTGATGGGATAAGCACCATTGTTATGCCGCTCATAACACCAGGGAGGCTGAGCGGGAATATTACACGGCGCAAAGTTGCAATGCTGTTGCAGCCAAGGTCGTGTGCTGCTTCGATAAGGCGGATATCCATTTTTGCCATAATGGAATAGATAGGCAGAACCATATAAGGAAAATAGTCGTAAACCATACCGATGATAACCGCCCCCTCTGTGCCGATAATATGCACAGGGTCTATGCCAAAGAAGCCGAGAATACTGTTGAATATACCCGTATCCTGCAGAATGGTCATCCAGGCATAAGTTCGGATAAGGAAGTTCATCCACATAGGAATCATAATGAGAGTCATCATAATTCTCTGTGTTTTTTCTTCTGCCCTTGCCATAATGTATGCCAGAGGATAACCCATAATCAGACAGATAACAGTGGAAATAACAGCAAGCTTGAGTGAGCGCATAAAAATCATAAGATATGTGCGCACTTCGGTTATTGTGCCGTCATCGGCTGTTATCTGGCTTGTAGCTGTGAAAAATTTTGTAATATTTTCCAGAGTGAAATTGAAATTGTTGTCTGTAAATGCATAATATGCAATAAACAGCAACGGCACAATAATGAATATTGCCGCCCACACAGAGTATGGACCAAGCAGCATTCTTGTTGTGCGGCCTGAATTGCTGAGTTTTTTCATTATTCTTCGTTACCTCCCACAGAAAGCTGGTCCAGTTCGTCAGAGAAGGAAGAATAGTCGCCAAACATACCTGAATATTTGGATTTTTTCATAACGTGTATTGCATCGGGTTCAAGGAAAATGCCGATATGTTCGTCAACGTCAACAAAGTCTGTTGTCTGAATCATCCATTTAAACCCTTTTACGTCAACGATAATTTCGTAGTGAACACCCATAAAGGTAACAGATGTTACAACACCCTCAAGCATACCTTTTTCCACAGGTACAATATCAACGTCTTCAGGGCGGATAACAATATCAACAGGTTCTTTTGGTGCAAAACCTTTGTCAAGACAAGGGAAGGACTGACCTGAGAAACGTGCTTCGCCGTCCTTTATCATAACACCGTCGATGATATTGCTTTCACCAATGAAATCTGCAACAAATGCGTTTTCAGGTTCGTTGTATATATCTACAGGTGTGCCAATCTGCTGAATAACGCCCTCGCTCATAACAACAATTGTGTCGGACATACTGAGGGCTTCTTCCTGGTCGTGTGTAACAAATACAAAGGTGATACCTGTGGATTTCTGAATGTTTTTAAGTTCCTGCTGCATATCCTTGCGCAGTTTAAGGTCAAGGGCACTGAGAGGCTCGTCCAGCAGAAGAACTTTTGGGTGATTAACCAGTGCACGAGCAATTGCAACACGCTGCTGCTGACCGCCTGAAAGACTGGTTACGTTGCGTTTTTCAAAACCCGAAAGCATAACCAGCTTGAGCATTTCCTTAACTTTTTTATCTATCTCATCCTTTGGCACTTTCTTTTCTCTTAAAGGAAATGCCACGTTTTCGTAAACATTGAGGTGTGGAAACAGTGCATATTTCTGAAACACTGTATTTACATTTCTCTTGTGAGGTGGAACCTCTGTGATATCTTCGCCCATAAAAACAACTTCGCCTTCATCCGGCTGCACAAAGCCGCTGATAATACGCAAAAGTGTTGTTTTGCCGCATCCTGACGGACCAAGCAAAGTGAGAAACTCATTGTCGTAAATATCAAGACTGATATTGTTAAGCACAGTTTCACCGTCAAAGGACTTTGTGATATTTTTAAGCTCGATGATTTTTTTCATAATATATTCCCCTCTTAACAGCCGCAGTTTTAAAAGCAGAACAACAAAAAAGTGGTATACCATAGGGTACACCACTTGTAAACTGATATGCTTTATGCGTATTTATATGTTAAATACGTAATATATCTCAATGGGTTCAGAGTCTATATAGCAAAGATTACTTTTACTACTCTTATTGACCATTTCACAAGTTATAATGCCACCCTTGGCATCCGGTTTATAGTCACCAACTTATAAAACTTTAGCTTTTAACTCAATCAATAAGGCAACAGAAGTTGCCAACTGCCTTTACGCAGTTTGCGGCATTCGACCCGGCTGTCCGTATGGCCTTGGCTGATAAATCAGCGGTCGGTATCTTGCTTTGGAAATCTCTTTCCAATTGAGACACTTAATTTTAACATTTATATGTATATATTGTCAATGAATTATTAAAAAAATGTAAAAATTTGGTGTATAAATACAGCACAAAGCTGTAAAAATGCACAAAAAAAGCAGGGGCTTTATGCCCCTGCCATAATTTTTGAAAATATTAAATTGCACCAATCCAAAGAGGCAGATCCTGAATGTAATAAAGATTGTCCTTGTCAAAATCTGTGCCCTCTTTAAGCACTGTTGCATAACCTACAACTTCGCAGCCAATCTGGTCCAGCAGAGTTTCCATTGCTCTGAATGTACCGCCTGTTGAAACAACGTCATCCAGAATAAGCACTTTTTTACCCTTGATTTTTGCAACGTCAACGCCGTCAACCACCATAAGCTGAGAAGCTGCTGTTGTAATGGATTTAACTTCTGTAACCAGCGGGTCCACCATATAAGCCTTTGCGCCTTTGCGGAAAACCACAAATTCCTTTTCGCCAAGGTATGTACAGAGGCTCTGTGCCAGTGGCAGTGTTTTTGCTTCCGGACAAACAATATAATCAAAGTCCACATCCTTTATTTTGTCGCCCAGCACCTTTGCACAGTAGTTTGTAAGATTGGTGTTGCCAAGCAGTACAAAGCCTGCAATATGCAAAGTAGGTGTAACAGGTGTGATTGGCAGTCTTTCTGTTCTGCCTGCAAGGTCGATATCATAATATTTCTGACCGGTATATTTAATTTCCATAACATCTTCTCCCGTAACATACAAAATTAAATTTTATATTACAAGTATATCACAAACTATGCAAAATTGTCCATTATCTTAAAAGTACTTTAATTTTTTTATGTTTTGTAGTATAATAATGATTGCGCTATAAGAATATACTTTTTTGTATTTTTGTTTCATTAATAACACATCAATGCGATACAATAAGACATTGTCAACGGGGCAAGGTTAAACTATAATATAGCGTAGGTGTTAAATAAATATCAATTTAAAGGAGAATAATTATGGTATACTCACATGAAGTAGAAAGAATGTGCAAAGTATCTAAAGGCTGTGACCACGGTCCTGCTCCTATTCCACAGGAAGGCGCATGGACAAAGGTTTATGAAATTAAAGATGTAAGCGGTTTGTCCCACGGTATCGGCTGGTGTGCACCACAGCAGGGTACATGCAAACTGACTTTGAATGTTAAGGAAGGCATCATCCAGGAAGCTCTTGTAGAAACAATCGGCTGTTCCGGTATGACACACTCTGCTGCTATGGCAGGCGAAATCCTCCCTGGCAAAACATTGCTTGAAGCACTCAACACAGACCTTGTTTGTGACGCTATCAACGTTGCAATGAGAGAAATCTTCAAACAGCTTGTTTACGGCAGAACACAGACTGCTTTCTCTGAAGACGGTCTGCCTGTTGGCGCTGGTCTCGAAGACCTTGGCAAAGGTCTGCGCAGCCAGACAGCAACAATCTACTCCTCCAAACCAAAGGGTGTAAGATATCTTGAAATGGTTGAAGGTTACATTATGTCTGTTGCTCTTGATGAAAACGACGAAGCTATCGGCTATAAATTTGTTCGTCTTGGCAAAATGATGGAAGATATCCGTCACGGTGTTGACCCTCAGACAGCTCTTGACAAAAACACAGGTACTTACGGCAGATATGATGAAGCTGCAAAGTACATTGACCCACGTGAAGAATAAGGAGGAACAAGACAATGGCAAAATTTGAAGGTTACGAAAGAAGAATAGCCAAAATCGAGGCCTCTATGGCAGAAAACGGCATTGAAAGCCTTGATGCAGCTAAAGAACTTTGCCTCAGCAAAGGTATCAATGTAGAAGAAATTGTTAAAGGCGTACAGCCTATCGCATTTGAAAACGCAGTTTGGGCTTACACATACGGTGTTGCTCTTGCTCTTAAACGCGGTGTTGCAAATGCTGCTGATGCTGCTTCCGTTATCGGCGAAGGCATCGAAGCATTCTGTGTACCGGGCTCTGTAGCAGACCAGAGACACGTTGGTCTCGGCCACGGCAACCTTGCTTCCATGCTTCTCAGAGAAGAGACACAGTGCTTCTGCTTCCTTGCAGGTCACGAAAGCTTTGCTGCTGCTGAAGGTGCTATCGGTATTGCAAGAACAGCAAACAAAGCAAGAAAAAATCCGCTGAGAGTTATCCTCAACGGTCTTGGCAAAGATGCTGCATACATCATCTCCCGTATCAACGGTTTCACATATGTTGAAACAGAATACGATTTCAAAACAGGCGAAGTTAAAGTTGTAAGAGAAAAAGCATTCTCCAACGGCGACAAAGCTAAAGTTAAATGCTACGGCAGCAACGACGTTCTTGAAGGCGTTGCAATTATGAAAATGGAACACGTTGACGTTTCCATCACAGGCAACTCCACAAACCCAACACGTTTCCAGCATCCTGTTGCAGGCACATATAAAAAATGGTGCTGGGAAAACGGCGTAAAATACTTCTCTGTTGCTTCCGGCGGCGGCACAGGCAGAACACTCCACCCAGACAACGTAGCTGCAGGTCCTGCTTCCTACGGTCTTACTGACACAATGGGCAGAATGCACGGCGACGCACAGTTTGCAGGTTCTTCTTCTGTTCCAGCCCATGTAGACATGATGGGCCTTATCGGCGCCGGCAACAACCCAATGGTTGGTATGACAGTTGCATGTGCAGTTGCAGTTGAAGAAGCTATGAAATAAAAGGCTTTTCAAGCCTTTTATTTCGGGATTTACCCAAATAAATATGACTTATTGACTTAGACACATCATTTCGAGGTTTTCTCGGTGATGTGTCTAACTTTTTATTTGGAGTGACTTGTATGAAAAAACTGAAAATGAACAATTTAGGAAGTATAACTTTCGAAGAAGGATGCAACAAATATCTATTATTTTGTAAGGAACGAAATCTGCGTGACGGAACGATAAGACACTACCGACAAAGTTACAATCAGTTCTACAAATTCTTCGAACCAGATACACCTTTAAGACAAATAAAAAAAGCAGACTACAACAGGTATGTTGTATATCTGCTTGATACCCTGAACAACGATGTCAGTGTAAATTCCTATCTGCGTGACCTGATAACAACCTTTCACTATCTGATGAAAGAAGGTTATATGGAAACCTTTGAAATGAAATCAATAAAGGTTGACTCCCCACACAAACAGACCTACACAGATGCCGAACTGCGGCTGCTGCTGAAAAAGCCAAATATCAAAAAATGCAATTTTACAGAATATCAATGTTGGGTTATGACAAACTTTCTGTTCTGCACAGGTGTAAGGCAGCGGAGTCTGATGAACATAAAAATCAAAGATGTGGACTTTGATAACTGCGTTGTTTATGTAAATGTAACCAAGAACCGCAAACCGCTTATTGTACCAATCAATGATACAATGGTTGCTATTCTAAAAGAGTTTTTTAAATACCGACAGCACAGCAGCACCGAGGACTATCTGTTCTGCAATGCTTTTGGAAAACAGCTTGTAAAAAGCACAAGCTATCACATGCTGTATGACTACAACAAACGCCGTGGAGTAGAAACAACAGGCATTCACAGATACAGACACACCTTTGCAAAGCAATGGATTATCAGCGGTGGCAATGTTGTTACCCTTTCCCGCATACTCGGTCACAGCAGTCTGGATATTACCCAGAATTATATAAACTTGCTTGTTTCAGACCTTGCTAAAGATGTGAATGAAATAAACCTTTTAAACAAGTTTGCCGATGGTACAACAATAAAAATGAGATAGCAGCGGCATTATTTGGTTTTAATTCACTTTAATTCATACTAATCAGTTTTATTCAGCTTTAATTGATATTGTTTAACTTTATTTAATACTAATTCACTTTATTTCATACAAAAACTCCAGAAGTGGTTACTTCTGGAGTTTTTGCTTTATTCATATCTGTTCTGTATATCTTTTAAGAAGTTCTGGAAACCTTCCACCACTTCTGGCGGGTTAAGTATAACTGCTTTCTTTCTGAAACCACAAATCCAAGAGTAAAAGGCATCACTTATTTCAACCTCTGTAATAACCGCAAAATGGTTTTTGTCTTTTGGATAATATGTAACATCTGAACCCATACCGAAGCGGTCAATTACTGTATCGAGTTTATCGTTTGTAAATCTCAGCTCTACCCTGCTCCGCTGCCCGCCTATCATATTGAAAACACGCTTTGTGTAGTTTTCCATTTCCGCTGCATCAAAGTTGCCGCTGCGTGGTTCTTTAAGAACTTTTACATCCTTCATTCTGTCAATTCTGAATGTCAGCATCTTTTCTTTGTCATCATCATATCCCATCAGATACATGTTTCCGTCATTCATAACAAGCTGATACGGACTGACAATATAGTAAGAACCTTTGCGCCTCTCGGTCTGGGTAAGTTTGTCACCGATATTGAAAGAGGTGTATTTAAAAGCAATCTTTGTCGGCACACGGACTTTGCCATTTTCCCTTTTGGACATAGCTTCTTTTATTCTGCTTGTAATTCTGAGAGTTGCTTCGTTGGTGGTCTTTACCCTGTCCGCTGTGTAAATTTCTTCTTTGATAAGTTTTTCCTGTTCTTCGCTGCAGAAATCACACAATACTTCAATAAGCTGTTTTGCTTTATCTTTAGATATAAACTTTGCTCCGTAAATGCACTGTGCTATGAGCTGCAACTCATCCACATCAAATTGACGTGACATAAGTCTGAATCTGCCACCCTGTTCCCCGTCTATATCCAAGCCGTAAACATCACGCAAAGCGTAAATATCGCGGTAAATTGAGCGCCTGTCCGCAGTTATTCCCTTGTCATCAAGATAATCTATTATGTACCCAACAGACACTCCATTGTTTTCATCTGTATGTTTCCAGAGATATTCCAGAACATACAGCATTTTTATCTTTTGGTTTTCGGTTCGTGGCATTTATATCACTTCTCATTCAACAGTCTTTTTATCATAGCTTGCACCAGAAGCAAGTCATCTTCTTTAAGATGTTCTATATCTTTTACAATCTGTTTTGTTGCTTCTGGATTGCTTAACTCTGGGCTAAAAAACTCAACAGGAGTAACACCCAGATAGTCACAAATTGAAAAGAATTCATTCATTGAAGGCAACACTTTGCCAGAAGAAACGTTGTTTATATATCCCCTGCTATGCCCTAAATCATAGCTCATTTTATATTCTGAAATATTTTTCTGTATTCTTAACTGTGTAATTCTTTCTCTAACAAAATCCGCTGTCATAAAACCACCTCTTTACAGTTAAAAGTGTACTATTTTATAAGCGGCGGTTATTCTTTTTAAAAGCTTTACAAATGTTTATTATGCATTTTAAAAATGTTATTATTAGTTTAAATAACGATTGTACGCAAACAATAACATTTTTTAAACTACAAAATAATAAAGAGGTGTTTATATGAATACTAAAATTTCGCAATCTGTAAAAGACTTTCAAAGAGATGCCAAAAAGTATGTAATAAATATGCTGCGTGGCAGCAGCAGAACTTTACATATAAAAAATGGTTGTTATTGGGGAGAACGCATCCACGAATATGTCGACTTTGATTCTTTAGAAGAAGCTGAATCTTGCAGCATTAAATATAAAAAATGCAAATCTTGTTTTAAAGAATAAACTTTGTTAGGAGAACAGTTATGAAATCTATAGAAGTTCAATTTTATGAATTCTGTATTGACAACGATATAGAAATCAATGATACTCCTTCTGCCTCAACTATAGCAAAAGTAAAATTAGCTATGGAAAATCAAAATAAAAATTTCAATATAAGCGACTACTATGCTGCGTATAAACAAGGCGAGGCTGAACTCATTAGATTAAACGATGCATCTAAGGCAGAGGAAAAATTATTGCCTATTTTTAATATGGGTGCAATAAGAAACAACTTTAATTCCTTAAGCGGTAGAGACCGTAATATAGCAATTATAAAAAGTCATATCAATAATTTTAGTGTTGCTTATGATGAAATGTATAATTTAGGCTCTGGACTTACTAAAAGAGAATCTAGTTGGGCAATTATGGGTGGTATTGCTTCTGGTCTTGCCGGAGGAGCTGTTGGTTTAGCCGTTGCTACAGATATCCAAAGAAAAAATGCTCAAATTAAAGCAGATAATGCTGAAATTATTCAAATGCGGGCAAGATATTTATATCTTGCTGGCCCAAAATTAAATGTTTTAAAAGATGAAAAAAGCAGATTAGAAAATATGTTAAAAAAAGCAGAAATAGCTCTTGTAGAAGATTCTCAACAAGATGTATATTTTAGCAAACTTTCTTTTAACAAACCTTCTATTTACTTTTTTTCTGATAATAGATATGTCATTTTTGCCGATTTCTCAAAAGAAGATACCATAATATATAATGATGTAGTCGCTGAAATAGATGGTCTGATAAGCGCTGAAATATATGACGGTGAAATATTAGTTTCTACAGTTGATGTTTCTCTCCCTCTTTTCAACGCAAAGACTGGTTTTGACAATCGTTATTTTGATAATAACAAATTATCATATGATGATAATACCTATGTAGAATCATTTAGTGGTACAGTTATAAGTTCAGGAGTATTCAATCATGATTTTGTTAACAAACCTATAGTAAAATTTGTTAATAAAAAATTATGGGCTATCGAAAAGTTTCACACACATACAGAAAAAAGCAGTATTAAATACACCCAAAGCACTGATTTATTAGATTTTATTAGTGAAAACAATAAACATGTTGTTTTTGCTACCATTCATAAGAAAAACGCAATATTAGAGCAAGCTATAAATTTAGTTAAGAATGCGTCAATATCTAATGATGATTTTACAAAGTTAGATTATTATAAAAAAGCTATAGATATACTAAAAAGCATACCTGAGTGGAAAAATAGTTCTGAATTACTTAAAGATTGTGAAGAAAGTGTTCTCAACACAAGTAATAAAATAATATCAGAAAGAGACCGCAAGTATAATGATAAGAAATCTAAAATAAAAAAATATCTAT
The DNA here is from genome assembly GCA_017442085.1 of Oscillospiraceae bacterium. Taxonomy (GTDB): domain Bacteria; phylum Bacillota; class Clostridia; order Oscillospirales; family Ruminococcaceae; genus RGIG3102. The sequence continues at coordinate 26,150 of JAFSAW010000116.1, forward strand.
TTTTATTTACTATATGTATCGCTATTGTTGTAATTGCATATTTAGCAATATCTATATTTAGCAAAACAAGTAAATACAAGTCTGCAATGGAAGATATTTCTGAACAAAAATTATACTCTGCTTATACTGCCTTGATTGAATTAGGAGAATTCAAAGACAGTAATATAATTGCAGAAGATATAAAAGCCAAAGCAGAAATAGAACTTGCTACACAAAAAAATGTGAAAGAAACTATTTATTATGGTTCTTATGAACAAGACGGTGATATTTCTAATGGTACAGAGCCAATAGAGTGGATAATACTAACAAAAGAAAATACTAAAATTCTTGTAATGAGCAAGTATGCTTTAGACGCCAAACAATTCGATGAAAAAACTTATGAGAGTTTAATCACTTGGGAGAACTCAGATATACGAGAATGGTTAAATCAAGATTTTTATAACAATGCTTTTAACAACGAGGAACAATCTCATATTATAAACACAACTCTGACAGAAGATAATACATTTGAAAAGGACTCTAAATTGTATTACGAAGAAAATTATGGTGAAAGTGAAAAAAGTATAACCGATAACATTTTTCTTTTATCTCATAATGAAGCCCAGAAATATAAGTTAGATAAATGCGAGCCAACAAAATATGCACAATCCAATGCAGTTCAATATGAAAACGATAATGGAACATTAGATGATTGGATAACTCGTTCTATTAATATTATTTATATAAAAGACTATTATGGTAATTTACCTACAGAACCTAATTCATGGGTATATACTATTACTGAAGACAATAATATAAGTGTGTATTCTCCTCATTTGGTTCGCGGCATATTACCAGCAATGTGGCTTGATATTTCTTCAGTAAACTAAACACACAAAAACAGGGAGCAAATTTGCTCCCTGTTCCTTTTTATCTTAATCTTCCAAAAGAGAAATATACTTGTAAACTGTGGTTCTGCTTAAATTGCAAACTCTTGCAAATTCTGAAATGTTCAACTGCTTTGATTTGTATGCGGGATAATGTCTGTAGAAAATCTGCGGAATGTCCTCTTTAGTCACTTGTGGTCTGCCTATCTTTGCGCCTTTAAGCTTGGCATTCTGCATCCCTGACTTAACCCTTGCTCTGATTATCATAAGCTCCAATTCCGCAAAAACACCCGACATCTGTATGAATGCATTTGTCATCGGGTCTATCTCTCCGTTTGTGCAATCAACCGTAATACTGCCGAGTATAGACAGCTTCAGATGCTTTGATTTTACTTTATCGATAATATCGCACAACTGCTTTGTGCTTCTTGCTAATCTTGAAACTTCAAGAGTGATAATTGTATCACCCTTTTCCGCAGTTTCCAAAAGAGCAAAAAGCTGTTCTTTGACAGCGGAATCCCCGTGTTCATATTCAAGGAATATCTGCTGTGCTCCTGCAGTTTTAAGCTCTCGCACCTGTCTGTCGATGTCCTGTTTGTCTTCATTGGTGCTACAGCGGGCATATCCGTAAATCATAACTTTATCCTTTCTGTTGGATTGAGAGGGAGCTTTCGCTCCCTCTTTTGTTGTTTAGCAAGAGATTGTGAAGCGGTGACTTGTTGTCTGTTTTAAGAATGCCTTATACAAATCTGTGTAGTGCTTCTTAAATGCTGTGCTGTCAAATCTGCTTGTTGATACTGTTTTGTATCTGATGATGTAAGAACCTGCTTCAAGTTCTTCAACATTTCTTTCAAGCAATTCATCTTTAAGGCTTTCTTTGATTGCTTCTGCCTGTGCTTTTGCTTCTTCCATAAGCTGTTCCCATTCGTTAAGTGCTTCAATTTTTGCGATAAGTTCGTTTCTACTCATAATCTTTTCTCCTTTTGGTAAGTGGTGTTCTTTATCTTGTCTATATTATACTACGAAATTCGTAATTTGTCAATACGAAATTAGTAATTTTATTTACGAAATTCAAAATATTTTTCCGCATTGCGTATTGAAAAGCTACGAAATCCGTGATACAATGTGTATACGAACACTAACGAAAGGACTCGTTGCTATGATAAAGTTTAAAGTTAAAGTAATGCTCGCTATGAGAGATATGACACAGAAAGAATTAGCAGAAAGAACAGGCATCAGACCGCCAACAGTTTCCGCAATCTGTACAGGCGCAGTAAAACATTTGCCAATAGAAGCATTGGATAAAATCTGCACTGTATTGGAATGTCAGCCCGCAGACCTGATGGAGTATGTTCCAGAAGAAGAATAAGCTGTTCAAAAAAACAGTTGCTTTCCTGTACAATTTTTTAAGCTCTGAAAGAGCTGTAATAAACTGTAGTTAGAACAAAATTCTGTCTGTGAAATTCAGTATACCTTTTCGCAGACAGCGGGGCTATATTAAAGGAAAGAACGCAGAACATTCAATTTTGCGGTTCAGCGTGGCGCAGACAATTTCCCAGAGCAATTTTTGTTTGGGATTTCGGTTGTGTTGATTGTCCGCGATTATATAAAAAGAAAAAAGCCAATAGCTCAGAAAATATCTTCTGAACTATTGGCTCTTTATTTGAATGTGGTTTTGAGTAAATCATCAACAGCCTTATCTATTGCCGCTGCCATACTTTTACTCATAATAGCGATTACTTCATCACTGATGGTTTGCTCTTTCTTTTTCTTCTTTTTCTTTTCTTCTTCTTTTTTACTCATCTGAATTTTATCCCACTTGTAATATTTAGATTGTAGTCTTCTGTTTCCGCTGTCTGCGGTTCGTGCAAAGCTTTCAGCAGTTCATTTTTGAATGCCTGATTTCTTTTGTTTACTATATCTCTGTAGTTTTCGTTTGCGCTTTTGCCGTTGAGCTGATAGTAAGCCCAATCAGGCATTAAACCTAAATTATGGTAAAGTTCAACCTGTTCTTTATCCATACCTTTTCTCCTTTCACTATTGGTTTTGAACAAGGCTAAAAACATCCGCAGGATGTTTTAAACTTGTAGAGTTTGGAGAGCGAAGCTCTCCAACTCGTTCTATTTTATATATGTTCTGGGCTTAATAAGTTAATTTACTTTGCCCTTTTCTTAAAATTCAAAATACTCAAATTTTATAGGTTTGCTGTTGGTATTGTTTTCTTCAAAATCATTCCAACTATCTATAAAATTATGTGTGGAGTTATATTTATTATATATTTCTCCATTACCTGACGGACTTTTCTGAACGGCTGTTGGATAGCTTTGTCCGTCTTGCGGTTTTACCTGTTCAGAATTCGGATTTGCTTCTGGTTTGTTTGGTACGCAGTTTGTACCATCATCCTTTTGTGGTACTTCATAAAAATCGTAGCCATTCCCGCCTCTGAAAACAATATAACCATTGTTCTCCAATACGCGGAATTGGTCATAATAGGTTGACCTTGGCATTCCTAAACATTTTGTTACATCTGCCTGTGAAAGTTCAAGTTCATAATTGTCTGCATTCGCTGCGAAATACAAATATAGTGCGAATGCCTGTGGGCGTAGTGTACGGCACGCCGACTGCCAGTTATCGTTTTGAATTTGTAGAAAGCCTCTTGAACACGGCTCTCGGTGTATCTTAACCACTCTTTGGTTAGAAAAAGATGCTCGTGGCATATTTTATTATCTCCTTTAATCTTAAAAAATATCTTATTGCTTATTCTCCTTCTTTTGAATTGATAGTTTATATTGTCTTTTGGATTCACCACCTTTTTAGTTTAAGTATTTTATAAATATTCTTTATTTATATAATTATTATA
>JAFSAW010000117.1 GCA_017442085.1 Oscillospiraceae bacterium
CAAAATATTTCTGATATAAGTCCAAGTTGTTGTTCATTTGCCTTTATCCTTTTATTCAATATAAGCTATGCCAAAAAGCAAGCTGTTTTCTGACATTGCAGGGGTGGTTTCGAGAAAAACAACTTTTCCGTCCACAGGTGAAATAATATCGCCCACTCTGTTGCCGAAATAGTCTTCAATATAAGCCAGCAAATCACCTTTTTCAACGTAGTTGCCAACCTGTGTCTGACAGTAAAAAATGCCTTTCCAAGGAGTGTAAATCCATTTGAAACCGGAATAAATCTGTACCTCCGGCTCAACGGGTTCTCCCTCCAGAACACCTACGTGTTTAAGCACATTTTTAAGACCGGCAAGATGTTTTTCAACAGAAGGTCTGTCCATCTGGCCGATACCGCCGACTTCAACTATTGCGGCAGGCACGCCGTTGCGGCTTGCATTGGCATAAGTGGTGCCGCTGTCAGGCCATTCGCCGTCCCATGTGGTTTTTACAATGTTGGGCAGGCCGTAGTAATACGCAATCTCGAAGGACTTGCGGTCGATGTCTTCACCGGCGCCTGAATGACAGATGGAAAAAGGCTCCAGAGCTTCCACAAGGTCACCGCCATGAAGGTCGATATAATAATCAGCGCCTTTGATAATGTTGTTAAGCAGATAGTAGGTCTGTGCCTGCGTGTATGTGCCGTTCTTGTCTCCCGGGAAAAAACGGTTTGGGTTTTTGCCGTCCTTGGGGCATACAAAAGGAGTACGGCTTTCAAAAGCAGCAACGCTTGTTATTGTAACAATGGAAACAGTGCCGCAGATGTTGTCGTCAAGGGTTTTGAACAGTTCTATTGCTGCAGCAATACCGGGGTACTCACAACCGTGAATACCAGCAGTAATAACAACGTGAGGACCCGGCTTTTGCCCTTCTATACGAGCCAATGGAAATAAAATCTCTTCATTGTCTTTGCTGTAAAATTTTAAATATTCGGTAGATTTTCCCATAAGCGTTTCTCCGTTTCTGTGCTATATATTTGTTACACATCTGCCGTTTTTGTAAACCTGATATATATTACGCAGATTTTCGATTTTTTCTACAGGAGATTTTTTGAGAACAACAAAGTCCGCAGCTTTGCCTTTTTCCAGAGTGCCGCAGGTTTTGTCTATGCCAAGTACCTTTGCAGCGGTGCCTGTTGCAGCGTTGAGCGCCCTGAGACTGCCCATGCCCAGATTTGCCATGATGATAACACATTCGGCAAACTGGTCAAAACGGGAACTTCTCCAGCCTGCGTCCGTACCGGGAATATATGTGATTTTGTCGCAGGTCAGGCGGAAACCTTCGTTTATGGTGTCACGGAATCTGCAAAGCATGGCATACTCTGACTGTTCTGCATCAGTGAGCGCCCTGCCGGCGTTTTCGTATTTGCTCAATGACAGACTGATTACACTGGCAGTGATACATACAGGTATGTCTTTCTGTGCTATTTCCTCTGCAAGTTCAAAATCCATGGTAAGATTGTTGTGTTCGTCTGCCCATATCAGATGTTCAAGCATATCAACACCGCAGTCAACAGCGGCACGGGCAGTAGCGGTTGTACATACATGTGCAGTGGAAATTTTGCCCAGACGTCTTGCTTCGTCAGCGGCAGCGCGCATCTGCTCGCAGGAGAGCATCTGTGCATGCTGGATAACACCTTTTGTGCCGCCGCCGGTGGCAATAAGTTTTACAAAATCAGCGCCCTGTTTGTGCAGTTGTCTGATTTTTTCAACTGTCTGGTCAGGAGTATCTGTTTCGCCACAGAAAAAGTGTGTATGACCGGCTGTTGTTGTAAGGCTGCTGCCGCAAAGCAGAAGGTCAGGCCCTTCGATTATCCCTTTGCGCACGGCGTTTCTGAGTTCAAACACAATCTCAGGTATAGCGCCGCAGTCTCTTAATACAGTAACCCCGCTTTTAAGGGATTTCTGTATGTTTTCGGCAGCCGTGAGTAATATTTCTCCATAAGAATTGTTGCTTATAAAATCTTCTGCAGATGTGCCGTCCCCCGGAAGAATAGTGTGTACATGTCCGTCAATCATGCCCGGCATGGCAAAGCAGCCGGACATATCAACAACTTGGTATCCGTCTTCGGCAACGGATGTTTCACTGGACCAGGGAACAATGTTTTCGATGATTTTACCGTTAACCAGGATAATACGGTTTTCCTGGGGCTGGTTCATGGAACCGTCATATAACGTTTTAACTTTATAAGCGTATTTCATAAAATACTAATCCTCGTCAATTTTTGAAAAATCAAATCTTTCAAGATATTTAGGATCCGGTGCAGGTGTGAGCAGGCTTACGATAACCAGCACTGCTGTACCGATAATCAGTGTTGCAAAAACTGTTGCAATGCCAAATGGTTTGAAGATTTCCCAGAATATTGTTACAAGGAAAACTGTTGCAGCAGCGGCTGTACCGCCCTGTGGTGTTGCTCTTTTCCAGAACATCATACCGATCATAAGAACGATAAGACCACCTTCCATTGTGTATGCAAAGTAAATCATGGAAAGAATTGATGGGAAGAATGTGATAAGAATGTATGCTGCCACACCAAGTACTACAACTGCAATACGGCTGATGTTGAGCAATGTTTTTTCGTCAGCATCTTTGTTGATGTAACGGCAGTAAATGTCGTTGATAAATACAGATGCACTGGACAGCAGGTAAGAGTCGGCTGTTGTAACAAGAACAGATGTTGTTGCACAGAGAACAGCAAGACCGATAACTGTTGGAAGTGCAAGTTTTGCGATGGACATAACGATTGTGTCTGCATTTGCTTCAGGCACAACTGCTGCACCGAATGTTGCAAATGTCATAATGAGGAAGGAGATGAGCACAACGCCGATAAGCCATGTAAATACTGTTTTTCTCAGTTCTGAACGGTTGCGGCTTACAGCAAAACGCTGCCAGAAGCCCTGTGACATAAATACCAGACAGAATGTTGGCAGCAGGCTGCTGAGTGCATAGTTCCAGCTGAAGGATTTAAGTGGCTGGAAGAAGTTTGCAGGCAGTGTTGCCATAACATTTGCAACGCCGCCGCCTTTTGTTGCAAGCACAGGAACAGCGATGATAAAGGATACAATGATAACAATTGCCTGTACATAGTCTGTGTAAGCAACAGAAACAAGGCCAGCAACGATTGTGATGATAAGAATAAATACAGCTGATACGATAACAGCAAGTTTCTGGTCCATACCTGTAACTACGTTGAGGATGAGACCTGTACTTTTAAGGTTGTATGCAACGATGGAAATTTCGCCTGTAATAAGGATGATGGAAGAGATGAGTCTTGCTGCATCACCGTAACGTGCACCGATAAGTTCACTGATTGTGGAACCTGTCATGTGTTTGATGCGTTTATAAAGCAGAACATGTGCAAGCACAGCTACCCAGCCGCCAAAATACATCCAGATAGCGTTGTAACCGCTTGTAAATGCAAGAGCAGCAGCGCCCATAATAGCGCCTGAACCTACATATGTAGCAATAAGTGTACCGGCGTTAACATACCAAGGCAGACCGCCGTCAACTGTAACAAAAATATTGCCTTTTGCGTTCTTTCTGGAACAAACAATACCTATAACAAACATTAAAATAAGATAAGCTAAAATAAAAAACAAATACATAATAATCTCCTTTCGGACCACAATGCAGTAATTGTAATTACTGCCGTACAACAGCCTTAAAAACAACTATAAGGCTATTTTTTTACTCTTTTTACACACATGAGGCAAACATCGCTTTCTGCAAGTGTTTTTGGAAAAGAAACCTCAACGTTGTCAAATGGTGTCAGGATGGAATAATCGCTTTGCATAAGAATGTCGTGACACAGGGTATAAACTTCTTCTTCTGTACATCCGACTTTACGGAAAGCGTTTAAAAGCGGACAGTTTCTGATTTCCTTTTCGGCGTAATCGTCGGTAACCTTTGTAATTGTCTGGTCAAAAACAATTATACCGTTTTTGGAACTCTGATTGAGCAGTGCATCTGCAGCGGTCTGCACATCGCCCATATTCTGGGATTTGTACAATCCGTAATCATAAACCGCCTTTGCAAGAATTTTCTCCGTCTCAAGTTCGGGATGCAGCTCTTTTAGTGTTTTCCATATAAAATACAGAAACAGTCCTCTGTCCTGGATAGCGCCTTCCAGCGCATTTTTCAGATCTTCGCGGGTGATTTCTTTATCCAGGCCGATTTTTTCATGGAATGCCAGAATTCTCTTGTCTGAATCGCACATTTCAATCCCTCCTCTGTTTATAAAATACACTTTTCAACAGTAGATTGTCGACTGTCGACAGTCTTTGTGGTTTTAGAATATCACATTATATTAATGTTGTCAATAATATGAAAAATGATATATTCTATACCAATTTATAAGATATGTTTATAATATTATATGAAACTGTGAAAATGTAATATTATACAAAAATAATATTGATTTAACCTTCTTTTTCATGTATTATTAATACATATAATATATTGAAAGGGAATTATTTTGTGACTTCAGATTTTATACCAGAAATAAACAGAGAGCCACTTAAAGTTCAGGCAGCCAATTACATCAGACATCTGATACTTACCAATTCCTTAAA
>JAFSAW010000118.1 GCA_017442085.1 Oscillospiraceae bacterium
CGAACACTGCGGCAAACCAATCGAATACTTTGACCCTGAAACAAACGAACACTACATCCCACACGTTGTTGAACCATCCCTTGGTGCAGACCGTGTTGCTCTTGCTTTCCTTTGCGAAGCTTACGACGAAGAAGTTGTAGATGCAGAAAAGAACGATACACGTGTTGTTCTCCGTCTCCATCCTGCACTTGCTCCATACAAAGCTTGCGTGCTTCCACTTTCCAAAAAGCTCAGCGAACAGGCAACAGCAGTTTACCAGCAGCTTCAGAAAGACTTTATGGTTGATTACGACGAAGCAGGCTCCATCGGCAAACGTTACCGCCGTCAGGACGAAATCGGCACACCACTGTGTATCACATACGACTTTGAATCTGTTGAAGATGGCTGTGTAACAGTGCGTGACCGTGACACAATGGAACAGGAACGTGTTAAAATCGAAGACCTTAAAGCATATATTGCAAAGAAAATCGAATTTTAATTGAAAATTTGCATAAAAAAAGTCGGACTTAATTGTCCGGCTTTTTGTTTTGTATAAATAAAATGGCATTCTAAGTGTCGGCAAATAATTGCCAGCCTCCCATGTGTAAAGGGAGGTGTCAGCATAGCAGACGGAGGGATTGAAAAAACCGAGAGATTCTTCGCTGACGCTCAGAATGGCAGATCAAAATAAATATATGATGTTCTATTTGTTCATTTTGGGATTGTCGGTTCTTTCCAAAAGATAATCTACCGAAACATCAAAATAGTCAGCAATTTTTATCAATGTTTTGTAATCAGCTTCACGCAAACCATTTTCGTATCTGCTGACACTGTTTTGGTTGATAGATAAATCAATTGCCAGTTTCAGTTGGGAAATTTTTCGTTGTTCCCGCAATTCTTTGAGTCTCATACAATCACCTCGTTGACAATATTATCCCACACTGGTATAATAAAAATATCCCATTTTGGTATATAAGGCGGATATATGAAAACAAAAAACATAACGATCAGAATAGATGAAAAAACTCTTGAAAAACTTCGTGCTGTTGCAAAGTATGAAATGCGCTCGCTGAACAGTCAGATCAATATTATAATTATGCAAAGCATAAGGGAGTTTGAGGATAAATACGGAATAATAAATAATCCGCCAGAAAGCTGACGGATTTATATATTCTGTATTTTATCAATAATAAAAGATGACAGTGTAACCGTCACAAGGGAGAATGCGATTTTGCCAAAGGGAATATAGCTTAAGGACAGACACAGCACGGTAAGGTCTGTGGCAAGATAAGCCTTTGAAATGCGGCATTTTGCAAGCTTTGAAATAACAAGGGCAAGGGCATCATCGCCGCCGCTGGCACCGCCTTCTTTAACCACAATGCCAACACCGATGCCTACAAACAACGCACCCAGCACAGCGGCAACCAGCGGTTTGTCCGCAAAGGATGGCAAAACATATCCAAGGTTTTCCCACACACGATAGCTTAAAGAAAAACAGCAGCTTGCAAAAATTGCATTTTTAAGAAAACTGCTGCCAAGTATGCGCCAGCCTATAAAATAGCAGGTAAAGTCCAGCACAATGCCGCTTACACTTGGGCTTATTTTAAACCAGTGGTTAAGCAGCAGCGTCATACCCAGCACACCGCCTTCGGTGGTGCCGCTCTGGCTGTGCACATTGAACAGCCCGAAAGAAAGTATAAAAGCACCAAGCAGAAGCAGGGCATAGTGTTTTATATTGAATTGTCTTTGCAAGATACCACCGCCTTTGAAATGTAAAAAAATAAGCTGAGCGAATTCGCTCAGCTGTAATTTTTTAATGTAATTAGATAGCTCTTGTTACCTTACCAGAGCGAAGACATCTGGTGCAAGCGTGAATATAACGTGGAGAACCGTCCACGATAGCTTTTACTCTTTTTACATTTGGTTTCCAAGCTCTGTTGGAACGTCTATGAGAGTGAGATACTTTTATACCAAAAGTAACACCTTTACCACAACAATCACATTTTGCCATTCTGTTGCACCTCCTAAAATTTAATCAACTATGATATTTTAGCATATATTTTATCTAAATGCAATACCTAAATTGCATTTTTCTCATATTGCTCAAATAGTTTATCACAAACCAATAATAATATCAAGTACTTTTTTTCAATTAATTTAAAAATTTTTACACAATAATATAATAATATATATTATATAATCATTATACTCTTGAAAAAAACATTGAAAAACAATATAATAAATTATTAAGCGTTAAGCTAAGGTAAAAGGAGAATTATATGAACTTTTTTGATATAGTTGTGCGTGCAATAGTGCTTCTCACCGCAATTCCAATCCACGAGGCAGCACACGCATACGTTGCAGATAAAATGGGCGACCCTACCGGCAGATATATGGGCCGTCTTACATTAAACCCAATGGCGCATTTTGACCTTGTGGGCTCCATCGCCATGCTGGTTGCAGGCATCGGCTGGGCAAAGCATGTGCCAATCAACCCGCGCAATTTCCGCGAGCCTAAAAAGGGTATGGCAATTTCTGCAGCAGCAGGTCCGATTTCCAACCTTATTGTTGCGGCAATCAGCCTTTCGGCTGCAAAGATACTTATGTATGTCAGCTATCAGGTGGGTGTAAATACAGTGCTCAGCACTTTGTTTACCATCTTCAATCTTATGTGCTCTATCAACATTTCCCTTGCAATCTTCAACCTTATTCCTATACCACCATTTGACGGCAGCCGTATTTTCAACTATTTCCTGCCTGACAAATTCTACTTTAAGGTGATGGAATACGAGCAGTATATCGTAATCGGTCTGCTTATCATTCTTTTCACAGGCGTGCTTGATGTGCCTCTGGCCATACTTTCCAACCTTATCTTTGGCGCACTGGATAAGCTGACAGGGGTTATAGATATTTTTGGCCGAGTATTTATGCACCTTGGCATTTAATCATTTTTATTTAAAGGATTTTATATGCAGTTAAATTTTAAAACAGAACAGTTCGAAGGCCCGCTGGACCTGTTGCTTGCACTTATTGCAAAGCACAAGATGAACATTCTGGATATCGAGATTATCACAATCATCAATCAGTATCTGGAAATCATCCGTGATGCACAGGCACAGGACCTGGATATTGCCAGCGACTTTATAGATATGGCGGCAAGGCTGGTATACCTTAAAAGTGTATATCTGCTGCCAAAGGACGACGAGGGCGAAAAGCTCAAGGCAGAGCTGCAGGGACAGCTTATCGAATACAGCCAGGCCAAGCTTGCGGCAGAAAATCTGCGCCGTATGTTTGTGGGGGATATGCTTTTTATCCGTCAGCCTGCCGAAATTCAGGAGGACTGGACATACGACATTGTTCACCCTGTAAGTGACCTTGTAAAAGCCTATGAGGTGCTGGACGACAAATCAATCCGCCGTGCACCGCCAAAGGTTGAAAAATTTGAGCCTATTGTTTCCGCACCAATGGTTTCGGTGCACGTTAAAATCTTCAGCGTGCTTAAAAACCTCATGAAGAACAAGGTGCAGAGTTTACAGTCCGCTTTTGACAAAACCAAGGGCAAAAGCGATGCAATAGCCACCTTTATGGCTATATTGGAGCTTATCCGTGCACACCGTATTTCCATAGATGAAGATGAAAATATGGTACTTTCACAACAACACAGGAGAGATTAACATATGACAATGGAACAGAACGTGTGTGCTGCCGAGGCAATAATCTTTGCCAGCGGCGACGGGATAAGCACACAGAAATTAAAGGAAGTTCTTGACCTTGACCTTAAACAGCTGCAGTTTGTGCTGGAAAGTCTGGCAGACAAATACAACACAAAAGAAAGCGGTATCCGCTTTGTAAAAAACACCGAGCAGGTTTTCTTTACAACAGATACTGCTTATGCAGATGTGATATACAAGGCACTCAGCCAGAAGCGCAATGCACCTTTGTCCAATGCGGCTATGGAAACTCTGGCTATTATTGCTTACAACCAGCCTGTTTCCCGCAGCTTTATCGAGCAGGTTCGCGGGGTGGACTCCTCCAGCAGTGTGCAGACACTTCTGCAGCGCGGTCTTATTGAAGAAGCCGGCCGTCTGGATATTCCGGGCAAGCCAATCAGCTACCGCACAACACCGGTGTTCCTGCGCAGCTTCTCTATAGAAGGTCTGGAACAGCTGCCAAAAATCAAAAGCAGCTCCCCGGTGGGCGAAGCATACCAGCTTGATTTAGAGGAAAGCAGCGATGCTTAAGCTGCTGGCTGTTATCGGCTGGATATTGCTTGCTTTGCTGCTTTTGCTGCTGTGGGTGCTTATTGTGCCCCGCAGCGTGTTTGTGGAATACACAAATGCAGGCAGCCTTGCAGTAAAGGTAAGGGTGTTTCTTTTTAAAATCAAAGTATATCCCTTGCCAAAATTTCTGACATCAAAGAAAGACAAAAAACCAAAAACCGATAAAGATAAAAAGCCTGACGCAGAAAAACATCCGTCGGGAGATACAGCGCAGAAAAAGCCGTCAGCCCTGCAGACTTTTATGGCAGATATGCCAAAGGGTTTTGAACTTGCAAAGGAAGTTCTGGCCGCAGTAAAGGGAGTTATGGCAATTCTGCTGAAGGGTATTTATATAAAGGATGTGTCCTTTACACTGCCCATAAAAGCAAAGGATGCTTACGAAACCCAGAAACAGTACGGCATTGTTACGGGCGCATTTTATTCATTTAACATATTTTTGCAGAAATACGTTAAAATTTTCTGGAAAAAGCCGATATTTGTGGCGGATTTTGCAGATATGTATAGGGACAGCACATATTTTTATTGTAAAATACAGGCAAGTCCAAGTATAATATTAATTGCAGGGTGGTATCTGTTTAAAACCTACCGCCGTCTGACAAAAAGCAAACCTGAAAATACAATCAGTAAGGAGAAATAAATTATGGCAGAAAAACCGGTACAGGAGCTTATGGCTTCTGCTCTTGAAAAGATGAGAGACCTTGTGGACTCCAATACAGTTATAGGCGCTCCTATATACACACAGGACGGCACAACAATCCTGCCGATTTCCAAAGTTTCCTTTGGTTTTGTTTCCGGCGGTACAGATTTTGCAAGCAAAACACAGAAAGACCTTTTTGGCGGTGCAGCTTCCGCAGGCGGCAGTGTGACACCTGTTGGCTTTCTTGTTATCAAAGAAGGCAGTGTAAAGCTGATGCAGCTTGCAGAAGGCGGCGCAACACTTGACCGTCTTATCAATATGATGCCGGAGGTTATCGACCGTGTTGAAGGTTTTGTTGCAAAAAAGACAGGCAAGACCGACACAACAGTAAAAACTTCCACAGAAATAGCACAGACAGTCAGCGATATCACAGATATTGCCGATGATATTGTAGTTATAGACGAAACAAAATAACACATATTTTAAAACGGAGAAGATAATGAGAGATACAAGAATTCAGAAAGCTATGGCAGACCAGGGCCTTTGTTCACGCCGTGCGGCAGAACAGATTATCCTTGAAGGCAGAGTAAAGCTTAATGGTCGTCCTGTTCAGCTTGGCGACAAAATGGATATTAAAGCAGATATTCTTTCTGTTGACGACCAGAGAGTTTTCTTTGACAAGAAAAAAGAATATTATTACTATATGCTCAACAAGCCACGCGGATATATCACAACTTCCAGCGATGACCGCGGCAGAAAAACAGTGCTTGACCTTGTAAAAGATGCGCCTGTACGTGTTTATCCTGTAGGCCGTCTGGACAAGGACAGCGAAGGTCTGCTGCTGTTTACAAACGACGGCAACTTTGCAAACCAGCTTACACATCCGTCTCATCAGGTGTCCAAGCTGTACCGTGTAACAGTAAGACCAAATGTTACTGAAGAACAGCTTATCGCCCTTGCAAACGGTGTTTATCTTGATGACGGCAGCAAAACACTGCCTGCAGTTGTGCGCGTTGTAACACAGGAAGAAAACCGTTCTGTTATGGAAATTTCCATCAAAGAGGGCAAAAACCGTCAGGTGCGCCGCATGTGTGCAGCAGTAGGTCTTGAAGTTGCAAGACTTCGCCGCAATGCAATCGGCCCTGTAAAGCTGGGTATGCTTGCGCCGGGCAAAATGCGCGAACTTAAACCAAGCGAAGTAAATGCCCTTAAAGCAGCGGCAACAAAGGCAAAAAGAGTACAGAGACAGGCGGGAAAAGAGGACTAAACTATGGGCATGTTTACAATGAAACCAATCGACGAATATGATGTTGTGGAACTTCTCAACAACGGCAGATTTGAGGGCGACCTTTACGGTTATGTGCTCAGTGACGGCGGCGATTTGTTCGGCTACACACTTTTTAAAATAGAAGACAACACAACTGTTATGCTGGACAGCAAAACACCGGGTCCACAGTATCTTGACGGCATTATCCGCGCAAGCATTGCCTATGGCGAAGCACGCGGTGCAGAATATTTCAGCTTCAATATGGAACACGAGCCATTTGCAGAATACAAGCGTATTTTCTTTGGTGACCAGCCGGACCGTATGAAAACAACAGTAATATTTTCCGGTTGCAAACACGATTAAAGGATGTTAAACTGAATATGTTAGATTTGTTCAAAGAACTGTTCGGCATGAAAACCGCACAGAATAATGATAATAACAACAATAACGATAAAAAGGAGACTACACCAATGGTTGTAACAAAACAGACAAACATCGGCGCAATTCTTGACGCTGACCCAACAACAGGCAAATACTTTATGGAAATCGGCATGCACTGCCTTGGCTGCCCATCCGCACGTGGCGAAAACATCGAACAGGCTTGCTGGGCACACGGCACAAATGCTGACGAACTTGTTGCTAAACTCAACGCACACTTTGGCAACTAATATGAAAGAAAAAAGTATTGGCAGCCGTTTGCTTACGGCTGCCGGTCTTGTTTGTAATGGCAAAACCGTATGTGATGTGGGCTGTGACCACGGCAAATTAAGCCTTTATCTTATACAGTCTGGCAGAGCACAGAAGGTTATTGCCACCGATATCAACAAAATGCCGCTGCAGAAGGCTGTCGACCTTTTTGCCGAAAACGGTCTGAGCCACAAAGCAGAATTTTATCTTACCGACGGGCTGCAGAACATCACCGATACTGATGATATAACACACGTTGTTATCTGCGGACTTGGCGGCGATACAATGGCGCAGATTATCGAAAACGCACCGTTTATCAAAGAAAACCGTGTGAGTCTTGTTCTGCTGCCTGCACAGAGCGGCAACAAGATACGCCAGTATCTTTACGACCACGGTTTTGAGATTGAAAGCGAAACCACTGTGGGCGAAAACAAAAAGTTTTACAGTGCAATAAGTGCCGTATACACCGGCGAAAAAACAGAATATACCGATTTTGACTGCTTTATCGGCAAAAGCCGTTTTTGCACCGATGACAGCGCAAAAGGTTATTTTGAAATGGTACATACCCAGCTTAAAAAACGTCAGAAAGGCTTTATTATCGATACAGGCAGCTGTCCTGAAGGTATAAATGAAGCAGTTGAAAAGCTGGAAGAATTGCTGAAAGGCTTTGTCAATTAAATATAAACTCCCGATACATTTTTGTATCGGGAGTTTTTGCATATATACAACTTTACGCTTTTTACGCCGAATTTACAAAAGAAATTCTTTTTTTACTTCGTATTTACCTTATCGGGATTTTGGGGTTTACATACCGAATATAAAATTGAAAATGTAGAGAGCAGAAAATGACTGTTCGTACAAAGTTAAAGTACACAGGTACTAAAAAGGAGAAGTAATATGAAAAAGGTTTTATCTCTGATTTTTGCATTGGCAATGACAACAGCTTTTACAGCATGCGGCAGTTCCGAACCGGCAGCAGAAAACGACGGAGCATTCGGCGGAACAATTACAGTTATCAGCCGTGAGGACGGCAGCGGCACAAGAGGGGCATTTGTGGAACTTACAGGTGTTGAGCAGAAAAACGATGCCGGTGAAAAAGAAGATTTTACAACAGTTGAAGCAGTTATCGCATCAAAGACAGATGCAGTGCTTACAAATGTTGCAGGGGACGAAATGGCAATAGGTTATATTTCTATGGGTTCTCTTAACGATACAGTTAAGGCGGTAAAAATTGATGGTGTTGATGCTTCAACCGAAAATGTAAAAAACGGTTCTTACAGCATTGCAAGACCTTTTAATATCGCAACAAAGGCAGAAATCAGCGAAGCAACAGCAGATTTTATCACATTTATGATGTCTGCACAGGGTCAGGAAATTGTTGCAGGAAGCTATATCACAGTTGATGATGCAGCAGCAGAATATACACCATGCGGAGTAAGGGGCAAGATTACAGTAAGCGGTTCCTCATCGGTTGCACCTCTTATGGAAAAGCTTGCAGAAGCATACAAAGAACTTAACCCTGATGTGGAAATTGAAATGAACACAACAGACTCCACAGGCGGTATGAACGATGCGGCAAACGGTGTAAGTGATATCGGTATGGCATCACGTGCACTTAAAGACAGTGAAAAAGAAAATCTCAACGGCACAACAATTGCTATGGATGGTATAGCAGTAATTGTAAACAGTGCAAATCCAACAGAAAGTCTTACAGTGGAACAGATTAAGACAATCTACACCGGTGATGTAAGCGACTGGGAAGAAATAGCATAACATCCTCATATTATACAGCTCACGGCGTGTACGGCAGATTGCCGGCACGCTTTTGAGTGCATATATGGTTTTGAGAGGGAGGATATTATGAACAATAAAAAAGAGATTGCAGCAAAATACATATTTATGTTTTTTGCACTGGCAAGCATATTGTCGGTGACGCTTATATCGGCGTTTATATTTGCAGGCGGATGGCCTGCCATAAAAGAGATAGGTATCGTCAACTTTGTGTTTGGTACAAAATGGAAGCCTACAGCGGCAACACCTTATTATGGCGTTGCATCAATGATAGTGGGCAGTCTGCTGATAACTCTGGGGGCAGTGATAATCGGCGTGCCTGTAGGCATTTTTGCAGCAGTGTTTATATCAAACTTCTGTCCGGACAGAATGTACAGGGTTATAAATCCTGCAGTTAACCTGCTGGCAGGCATACCAAGTGTTATTTACGGTTTTTTTGGTATTGTTATAATTGTTCCATTTGTAAGAAACACTTTTGGCGGCAACGGCAACAGCATACTTGCGGCAAGCATTCTGCTGGGGATAATGATACTGCCAACCATTGTTTCGGTAAGCCAGTCGGCACTTCGTGCAGTGCCTTCACATTATTACGAGGGCGCGCTTGCCCTGGGTGCAACAAAGGAACAGGCGGTTTTTAAAGTTGTGCTGCCTGCAGCAAAAAGCGGTGTGCTGGCAGGTGTTATCCTTGGCATAGGCCGCAGTATAGGCGAAACAATGGCCGTACAGATGGTTGCGGGCAACCAGCCGAGAATAACCTTTGATATGATAAAAGGAATCCGCACAATGACAACGAATATTGTGCTTGAAATGGCAGAAGCGGCTGACCTTCACCGCTCGGCACTTATTGCCACAGGGGCCTTGCTGTTTTTGTTTATTCTTATAATAAACAGTCTGTTTTTTGTGCTGAAAAGGAGGATGAACAGTGAACACTAAAATAAAGCAGATGCTGCATACGTACAGACGCAGCCCGTTTTCGCTGGCAATGCGCATAATGCTTGTTTTATCCATTGCATTTACAGTAGGAATGCTGGCATTTATCCTTATATACATATTGGCAAACGGCATTCCTTATATCACCCCGTCGCTTTTCAGCATGGAATATACAAGTGACAATGTATCAATGCTTCCAAGCATAATAACAACGCTTATGCTGGTGGCCGCAAGCCTTGTTATCAGTCTGCCGTTTGGGATTTTTACAGCGGTTTATCTGGTGGAATATGCAGCTAAAGGCAGCAGAATAGTAGAGATAATCCGTCTTACCACCGAAACCCTTTCGGGTATACCGTCAATTGTATACGGATTGTTCGGCAATATATTTTTTGTAACAGTGCTGGGGTGGAAATATTCCTTTCTGGCAGGTGTTATGACAATGTCTGTCATGATACTGCCGCTTATAATGCGCACTACCGAAGAAGCGCTTATCGCAGTGCCGCAGGACTGGCGTCAGGCAAGTTTTGGCCTTGGGGCAGGCAACCTGAGAACAGTTTTTAAAATTGTACTGCCGTCAGCAGTGCCGGGCATATTGTCAGGGGTTATTCTGGCAACAGGCCGAGTGGTCGGCGAAACAGCAGCACTTATATACACACTTGGCACAATGGCAAAAATACCGGATTCTGTCTTTTCTTCAGGCAGAACACTGGCATTGCATATGTGGGTGCTGTCCGGTGAAGGCCTGCATATAAATCAGGCCTATGCAACAGCGGTTGTGCTGGTGGTGATAGTTGTTGCGATAAATGCTTTAAGCAGTTTGGTGGCCAAAAAACTTCAGAGAAGATAAGGCAGGAGTGATAAAATGAACAAATTTGAAATAAATAATCTGGATTTGTATTACGGCGATTTTCACGCCCTTAAAAATATAAATATGAATATAAAACCAAATACGGTAACCGCGTTTATCGGTCCGTCAGGCTGCGGTAAAAGCACATTTCTGCGCACCCTTAACCGTATGAATGACCTTGTGGAAGGCTGCCGTATTACAGGTGAAATACTTATGGACGGCAATAATATATACCATAATACCGATGTGAATCTGCTGCGTAAAAATGTTGGAATGGTTTTTCAGAAGCCAAATCCATTTCCGATGAGTGTATACAACAATATAGCCTACGGGCCAAGAACTCACGGCATTACAAAGAAGGCACAGCTTGATGAAATTGTGGAAAAATCGTTGAGAGATGCGGCTATATGGGATGAAGTAAAGGACCGTCTGCACAAATCAGCATTGGGGCTCAGCGGTGGTCAGCAGCAGCGTCTGTGTATTGCCCGTGCTCTTGCGGTTAAACCGCAAGTTCTGCTTATGGACGAACCTACAAGTGCACTGGACCCTATATCCACAGCAAAGGTGGAGGACCTGGTGATGGAACTTAAAAAAGATTACACAATAGTTATGGTTACACACAATATGCAGCAGGCTATGAGAGCAAGCGATGAAACAGCGTTTTTCCTTTTGGGAGAAATGGTGGAAAAAGCTCCAACCGAACGCTTGTTTTCAATGCCGCAGGACAAACGCTGTGAAGATTATATTACAGGGAGATTCGGATAATATGAGAAGTAATTTTGACAAGGAACTTGAAATGCTCAATGCACAGCTTACAGCAATGTCATCAGCGGTGGAAAATTCAATTGAATATGCAACACAGGCACTTGTGTTTGGCAATATGGAAAAAGCCGAATCTGCCATAGTATTTGACAGTGAAGTGGATGACCTGGAAAAAGATATAGAAAAACAGTGTGTAAAGATTTTACTGCTTCAGCAGCCGGTTGCAAAGGATTTGCGCCAGGTTTCTGCAGCGTTAAAAATGATAACCGATATGGAGCGTATCGGAGACCAGGCAAGAGATATATGCGAACTGCTTATTAATGCGGACAGAGAAGTAAAAATAAATCCGGAAGGTATAATTGCACAGATGGCGGTTGCCACTGTAAATATGGTGCACAGTGCGGTACAAAGTTTTGTAAGCAACGATATGCAGGCGGCCTGTAAAGTTATAGAGTTTGATGATATTATAGACAATATGTACAGCAGTGCAAAAAAAGAGATTATCAACCGTATCAAAGAAGAAAAGGAAGATGTGGATTTTTTGGTTGACCTGCTGAGCATAGCAAAATATTTCGAGCGTATCGGTGACCACACAACCAATATTGCAGAATGGGTTATTTTCTCTATAACGGGGGTACACAAAAACGAAAATATGATGTATACTGTGAAATAGAAATATTTGATTTTAGGAGTGTTTGCTTTGAAAATCTGGTGTATCGAAGACGATTTGAATATAAACAATCTTATAACCTATGCCCTCACAAGCCAGGGCTTTGAAGCTGTTGGTTTTGGGTGTTATAAAGAGTTTCAGAATGAAATAAAAAAAGAAATTCCAGACCTTATTATACTGGATATAATGCTGCCGGATACGGACGGGCTTACCATACTTAATAACCTTAAGGCTGACGAAAACCTTAAGGATATTCCCGTTATTATGCTCACTGCAAAAAACAGTGAAATTGATATAGTAAAAGCCCTTGATGCAGGAGCAGAGGACTATATCACCAAGCCTTTTGGCATTCTGGAGATGACAAGCCGTGTAAAGGCTGTGCTGCGCCGCTGTGAGAAAAAAGAAAAGGCAAATGACAAAATTGTTTTCAACGGCATTGAAATGGACACCGAAAGCCACGAGGTTACAGCAGACGGCGAAAAGGTGGAACTGACCCTTAAGGAGTACAGCCTGCTTAAGCTGCTTATTGCAAAACCAAACAAGGTTTTCAGCCGTGAACATATTATGGACAGCGTGTGGGGCGACAGCTATGTGGGCGAAAGCCGCACAGTGGATATGCACATAAAAACCCTGCGCCAGAAACTTGGCAGCAAGGGTGAGAGCATTGTAACCATAAGAGGTGTGGGATATAAAATAACCACTGACGGAGACGGTCAATGAAGTATAAAATCATAAAAAACAACCTTATATCCTGTGTTGCTGCAGTGGTGCTTACAGTGGTGGTGTGCCTGATAACATACAGCTCTTTTATGCAGTCTGCCATGAGTGTGCAGGCGGAAAATCAGGCATATGTTATCCGTGAAATCTGCGAAAATCGTCCGCAAAATCCTGTGCAGGCACTTAAAGAATTACAGGGCAGTTTTAAAAACCGCGTTACACTTGTGGGTTTTGACGGCCGTGTTCTGTTCGACAGCATATATGACGAACAGACCTTGGAAAATCACCTTGAACGTCAGGAGATTGTTGATGCAATTGAAAACGGCAAGGCTGACGGCAAACGATATTCCGAAACCGACAGAACCAACAACTATTACTATGCACTTAAACTTGAAGATGTGGGTATAATACGTGTCAGCATCAAATCCGGCATGTTTATGACAGAGGCCATACTTACAAACCTGCCTGTGATAGTGCTGGCTGTAATTGCAATTCTGGCAATGGTTTTTATAGTATCCAGCCGCACCACACAGCGCATTGTAAATACAATAGAACACTATAATTTTGACCAGGTGGACAACACAAGCTATGAAGAACTGTCGCCGTTTATCAACAAGATAGAGGCACAGAACCAGGCTCTCACCCGTCAGGCGCAGAAAACCCGTGCCGAAAAGGATAAGCTGCAGGGGATTTTCTCCAATATGACCGAGAGCATCATTGTTTGTGACCGCAAAAAAATGGTGGTTCAGCTTAACAGACAGGCAAACCGTATTTTTGGAGTAAAGGAAAGCGACCGCCTTTTTGAAGCCATAAATGATGAACAGCTTAACACAGCACTGGACAGAGTGCTGGACGGCGAAAAGGTTCGCGGTATGCTGGAAAAGGGCAAGGCCACCTACCAGTACACCATAAGCCCAAATGTTCAGAACGGTGAAATTACGGGCTCGATTATAATTTTTCTTGATATTACACAGCAGGTGGAAAGCCAGAAGATGCGCCGCCAGTTTACTGCAAATGTAACGCACGAGCTTAAAACACCGCTTACAAGTATTCTGGGCTACAGTCAGCTTATCACCAGCGGCATCGCAAAGCCTGAAGATGTAAACGGCTTTGCAGCGGTTATTGAAAAAAATGCCCAGCAGCTGCTTACGCTTATTGAGGATATAATGCAGATTTCCGCACTGGAAGAAGGCACCGAGGCAGACAGGGCAGATGTAAATTTTGCAGCGGTTGTAAAGGAAATTATCCGTGACCTGCAGCCTGTTCTGGAAGAAAAACAGATACAGCTTTCTGCAGATATGGAAGATATAACTGTAAATGCAAACTACAAGCATATCGGTGATATCTGCCGCAATCTTATTTCCAATGCAATCAAATACAACAGGATTGGCGGAAATATCCATATAACCCTTGAATCTGACGGCAAAAATGCGCTGTTTGCCGTAAAGGACAGCGGTATAGGCATTGCGCCGCACCATCAGGAAAAGATTTTCCAGCGTTTTTACGTTGTGGATAAATCCCGCAACAAAAACATCAGCAGCACAGGCCTTGGCCTGTCTATTGTAAAGCATATCGTTACAAATATGGGCGGCGAGATAAAGCTGGAAAGTGAAATCGGCAAGGGCAGTACCTTTACGGTGGTTTTGCCACTTGGTGAAAAACAATAAAAAATGTCATTCTGAGGAACGTAAGTGCCGAAGAATCTCTCGGTTTAATCAGGAAAAGAGATTCTTCGCAGCGCTCAGAATGACTTTGTTTTTTGTTATAGAGTTGTAAAATCAGATAACTTTTGTTGATATACAGTGAGCGTTATGGTAAATTTAAATAAGAGGTGATGCGTGTGAAAAAACTTAATCCTTTATACTTTATTCCCGCTGTGCCGATAATGTTTTTGTTTGTATTTGCGGTTTTTGAGATGGGTGAGGATTTTGCGGGTATAGCAAAAGGTGCGGTTTACCTTATGCTTGTTATGTCGTCGGGCTTTTTGCTCAGCAGGGGCAAAGCCTGGGGCGCGTTGCCCGGCGCTGCATACTATGCTTATATCGCTGTTACTGATTATCTTCAGAATTACGAAAGAGGATGGATTGGTGAAAGCAAGGAATATACATACTGTATTCCCGTTATAATTTTTTATATATGCTGTGCGGCGGCAGTATACAGGAAAAATAAAAAACAAAATTAATACAAATAAAAAAGCGACATCGGCAGATGTCGCTTTTGCTTTAAATATTAGTTGCCTTTTTTGGCTTTGCTGATAAGTCTTGCACGTTCTGCGTGGTCAAGAATTGCTTTTCTGATACGCAGGGATTTTGGTGTAACTTCAACAAGTTCGTCCTGTGCAAGGAATTCAAGACATTCTTCAAGGCTCATTTTCTTAGGCGGAACAAGTCTCAGCGCATCGTCAGAACCGCTTGCACGCATATTTGTAAGCTGTTTTCTCTTGCATACGTTAACAACAAGGTCTTCGTTTTTAGGGCTTACGCCAACAACCATACCTGCATAAACAGGTTCGCCTGCGCCGATAAACAGCTGGCCGCGTTCCTGTGCATTGTAAAGGCCGTAAGTGATGGATTCGCCTGTTTCAAAGCAAACAAGGGAGCCTGTGTTTCTTGTTGGCAGTTCGCCTTTGTGTGGGTGATAGCCGTCAAAGATTGTGTTCAGGATACCTTCGCCCTTTGTATCTGTAAGAAATTCGCTTCTGTAACCAAACAGACCGCGGGAAGGAATTTTAAATTCCACTCTCATTCTTGTTTCACCCTGTGGTGCCATCTGTACAAGTTCAGCTTTTCTGCTGGAAAGTTTTTCAATTACGCTGCCCTGAAATTCTGTTGGCACGTCAATAACAACGTGTTCGTATGGTTCAAGCAGAACGCCGTCTTCTTCCTTGAGAAGTACACGTGGAGGAGATACCTGAAATTCGTAACCTTCTCGTCTCATATTTTCGATAAGGATGGAAAGGTGCATTTCGCCACGGCCCATAACCTTGAAGCTTTCGCTGCTTGTGGAGTCTTCCACTTTAAGAGCAACGTCCTTGAGAAGTTCTTTCTGAAGACGTTCGCGAATCTGACGGCTTGTAACAAATTTGCCTTCTTTGCCTGCAAAAGGAGAGTCGTTAACAGCAAATGTCATTTCAACTGTAGGGTCATCGATTGCTACAAATGGCAGTGGTTCCACACATGCGTTGTCGCAGATTGTGTTGCCGATTGTTACATCTTCAAGACCGGAAACGATAACGATATCGCCTGCAGAAGCGCTTTCAACACTCTGTCTGCCTGTGCCCTCGAATGTATAAAGAGCAGTGATTCTGCCGTTTTTCTTGAGTGTTTCATCGTGCCAGTCGCAAACTGTTACACTCTGACCAACTTTAACTGTACCTTTTTCAATTCTGCCGATAGCAGTTCTGCCAACAAAGCTGTTGTAGTCGATGTTGGAAACCAGCATGCTGAATGGTGCTTCAGGTTCAACTTCAGGTGCTTTAACATATTCAAGAACAGTTTCAAAGATAGGTTTGAAGTCTGTGCCTTTTACGTCAGGAGAGTAGTTTGCAATACCTTCACGGCCGCTGCAGAACAGCATAGGGCTGTCAAGCTGTTCGTCGGAAGCGCCAAGGTCCATAAGCAGGAGAAGAATTTCGTCGATGATTTCTTTGATTCTTGCGTCAGGACGGTCGATTTTATTAACAATGATAACGATGGAAAGGTTCTGTTTAAGTGCTTTTTCCAATACAAAACGTGTCTGTGGCATCGGACCTTCTGCAGCGTCAACCAGCAGAAGAACACCGTCAACCATTTTGAGAACACGTTCTACTTCGCCGCCAAAGTCAGCGTGGCCAGGTGTGTCAACAATGTTAACCTTAACACCGTTGTATGTGTAGGAAGCGTTTTTTGCCAGAATTGTAATGCCGCGTTCTCTTTCGATGTCGCCGGAGTC
>JAFSAW010000119.1 GCA_017442085.1 Oscillospiraceae bacterium
GAAGAGTCTGCCGTAAGCTTCTTCGATGGATTCAACTCTAACGTCACGACCGCCGAGACCGTAAACGATGTTGAGAACTACAGCGTTTGTTCTGCCGAAGAGAGCTGCTTTAACGTCAGCGCCAAGAGGGCCGCCGAGTGCGGAGTAGCCTTCAGCTTTATCCATAACAACAACGCCTTTCATGCCAGCGAGTGCTTTAACCATTTCTTCTTCTGGGAATGGACGGTATACACGAACTTTAACGAGACCAACTTTTTTGCCTTCTGCTCTCATTTTGTCTACAGCGTCTTTAGCTGTACCAGCGGAAGAACCGATGATAACCATTGCATATTCTGCATCTTCCATCATGTATTCTTCGATCATGCCGTATTTTCTGCCGGACATTTTTTCAAATTCAGCAGCAACTTCGTAGATAACAGCTTTTGCGTTGTCAAGAGCAACTTTCTGCTGATATTTGTGTTCCATGTAGTAGTTAGCGATGTCGTAAGGACCCATGGAAACAGCTTCTTTTTCGTTAAGAAGGTATTTTTCTGGTTCGTATTCGCCTACGAATGCTTTAACTTCTGCATCTTCAAGGAGAAGGATGTTTTCTACAGCGTGGGATGTGATAAAGCCGTCCTGACAAGCCATAACTGGAAGCTGAACGTCTTTGTGTTCACCAATTCTTACACACTGAATGTAGTTGTCGTATGCTTCCTGTGCGTTTTCAGCATAGATCTGAATCCAGCCAGCATCACGAGCACCCATAGAGTCAGAGTGGTCGTTGTTGATGTTGATAGGACCTGTAAGAGCACGGTTGATACAGCAAAGTGTAAGTGGGAGACGTGCGGATGCTACTACATAGAGCATTTCCCACATAAGAGCAAGACCACAGGAAGATGTTGCTGTAACTGTACGAGCACCAGCAGCCTGGGAACCCATACATGCACTCATTGCGGAATGTTCGGATTCTACTGCTACGAATTCTGTATCGATTGTGCCGTTAGCAACATACTGGGAGATAAACTGTGGAATTTCTGTTGATGGTGTAATTGGGAAAGCAGCCATAACATCTGGGTTAACCTGTCTGATAGCTATGGAAACTGCTTCGTTACCGGATAATCTTTCTCTGATAGCCATTTAAATTTCCTCCTATTCGCCGATTTTCTTGAATGTGATTGCATCAAATGGACATACTTTGTAGCAGATACCACAGCCTTTGCAGTGTTCAAAGTCAAAGTCAAGTCGTTTGGAATCTACAACTGGAATAGAGCTGTCTGGACATACAGGAACGCAAAGCAGACACTGTTTGCATTTGTCTTCGATAAATGTTGGAACTGCAACTCTCCATTCACCTGTGTTGAAGTGTTCAGAGTTACCGGAGCCGTAAATCATACCGCCTGGTGTAAGTTCGTGCCAAGCGTTCTGTTCATTAATGTGCTTCATCAAATTATCTTTCATAAAGCTTTACCTCCTTAAGGGAAATTCTCAATGCTTCCATGTTGCTTTCGATAACTTCTGGTTTGGATGCGAATTTGTGTCTGAGGGAAGCTTCCATGTTGCCAAGGAATTCTTCTTCGCTCATAACACCGCTTGCTTTAACTACTGCAGCGAGCATTGGTGTGTTAGGAATGTTTTTGCCGATTGTTGCAATAGAGATTTTTGCAGCATCGATTGTGTAAACCTTGCCTTCGTAGCCTTTGAGCAATGGAAGAACTTCTTCTGGGTTTTTAGCTGTGTTGATAACGATAGCGCCTTCTTTTTTAAGACCTGCTGTTACGTCAACAGATGCAAGCAATGTTTCGTCAACAACTGCTACGTAGTCTGGGTAGTAGATGTTGGAGTGAACGCGGAGTGGTTCGTTGCACAATCTGTTGTAAGCTGTGATTGGAGCACCCATTCTTTCAGGACCGTATTCTGGGAAACCCTGAATGTAGAGACCTGTGCTGAATGCTACGTCTGCAAGGAGGAGGGAAGCTGTTTTAGCACCCTGGCCACCTCTACCGTGCCAACGGATTTCTGTGAGTTTTTTCATTTTTAATCCCCTTTCAATTTTTGGCAATTTTATAAAAATTGTTATTCCAACAAGGTTTCTCACATATGTTCATATGTTACATATGTAAGAAAAACTTATTATTATAAAGCAATTTAATAAACTGCATTATTGATTTTGTCACCTGCATTTTTACGCACAGACAGCTATAACCCTTCCTTATTTTCATAAAAAAAAGTTATATCTAACCATACAATAAATATTTAGGTTACCTTTAGTATAATACAAACCGCACATTTTGGCAATAGGTATTTTAACAGTGATTTTACTGTAATTTAGTGCAAATTTACAGATTGTTAAATTTTTAATTAAAATATTTTTTTGCCGTTTACAACTGTATGTCTATGACGCACTTTTGCTTTTCTTTTTGTGCTATTTGTATAAATTTAACCCTTAAATTTCTACAGGTTAAATTACAGATTTTAACAAAAAACGACAGAGCAAAAGCTGCTCTGTCGTTTTATTTTAAGTATTTACTTAATTGTGACTTAACAATTATTTAGCAGCTACTTTGGAAGATGCACAATCATGTTCCCAATCCCATGGATCTTTTTTCATGCAGCCGTCTGCAAATGGGATGAAGAAGGAAGCGATCATTGTAACAACGAGGAGACCCTGGTACCAGAGAAGTGGGATGATATCCATTGGACCTACTGTGTAGCCAGCTGCTGCTGCAAGGGAACCTGCAACGAGGATCTGAGCACCGTAAGGGATAGCACCCTGGAAGATACAGGATGTGATGTCGAGGATAGAAGCTGTTTTTCTTGGGTCAACTTTGTATTCTGCTGCGATACCTTTTGCGATTGGACCAACAATGATGATGGAAACTGTGTTGTTAGCTGTTGCAAGGTCAGCTGCAGCTGTGAGAGCTGCGATACCGAACTGAGCAGATGTTTTGCCTTTGATGAATGTCTGGATTTTGCCAAGGAGCCATTCGAGACCGCCCTGTTTTGTAACCATGTAAGACAGACCGCCCATGAAGAGGGAGAGGAAGAATACTTCAGCCATGCCTGTGAAACCGGAGTAGATGTTCTGTGCGAATGTAAGGATTGTGAGTTCGCCACCTACAAGACCGATGATACCAGCGGAGAAGATACCTACTGCCAATGTTACGAATACGTTGAGACCAACGATTGCAAGAACGAGAACGAGAACATATGGAAGAACTTTGATGATGCTGAATTCAAGAACTTCTGGAGCAACAGCTGTTTCTGGTCTGCCGAAGATAGCAAGAAGAACAACTGTTACAATAGCTGCTGGAGCTGCGATAAGACCGTTAACACGGAATTTATCTTTCATTTCAACGCCCTGTGTTCTTGTAGCAGCGATTGTTGTGTCGGAAATCATGGAGAGGTTGTCACCGAACATAGCGCCGCCGATAACAGCTGCTACAGCGAGAGGAATGTTAAGACCTGCAACGTCTGCAACGCCGAGAGCGATCGGGATAAGTGCGGAAACTGTACCCATGGATGTACCTGTTGCTACACCGAGGAATGCTGCGATGATGAAGAGACCTGGGATAAGCATTGGTGCTGGGATAAATTTAACACCGAGGTTAACTGTGGAAGCAACACCGCCCATTGCACCTGCAACAGCAGAGAAGCCGCCTGCGAAAAGGTAAACCATCAACATGATGATAATGTCTTCCTGACCACAGCCTTTAGCAAAGTCAGCGAAGTTTTCTTCAACTGTACCTTTAAACATAAGGAATGCAACGATAACAGCAAAGAAGAGAGCTACTGGGGATGGGAACTGATAGAATGCCATATCAACGCCCTGGCCCTGCAGGATAAGACCTGCGCCGAGATAGATAACGATAAAGATAAGAAGCGGGATCAAAGCAAGACCGTTACCTTTTTTCTGATTACTCATAATAAGATAATCCTCCTTTTTAAAATAATACGTTTTTCAATTAATTTATAAAACCAAACGCAACCCCTTGTATGAATTGTGCAGTTTATACAGTTTCGTAAAGTTTTATATCTAAATTGTTTATTTTATATTACCAAATTATTAACGCTTTTTCAACCATTAGTTTCACATAACCAGTTATCGCTTTTTTATATACCCGAATGTGGAGACTATCTGAAAAAACGATAACTGGGTATAGAAATAAAATGATAACACTATTTTTTTTATTGTGTTATTATAGTATTAAAGATACAAAATGACCATTGATATACTGTTTATGTGTATGTTTTTTATAAAAAATGCTATATATAAAAAATATATCATTCATTTTAATCTGCACGTCAAGCGCTTTGCGCTTATATAATATGTATTTATTTTATATTTTGTAAAGGAGTTTTAACTATGGACTACACAAACAAAGGTTTTGGCACAAAAGCTGTTCATGCTGGCAACGTTCATGACAAACAGTACGGCGCTTTGACAATGCCAATCTACCAGACATCTACTTTCGTATTTGAATCCTGTGAACAGGGTGCTGCAAGATTCTCCGGCCAGGAAGCTGGTTACATCTACTCCCGTCTTGGCAACCCAACATCTTCTGTTCTTGAAGCAAAAATTGCTGCTCTCGACGGTGCAGAAGCAACACTTGCAACAGCTTCCGGTATGGGTGCTATCTCCTCTACACTCTGGACAGTAGCAAAAGCTGGCGCACACATCGTTGCTGACGGCACACTTTACGGCTGTACATATGCTCTTCTTGCACACGGTCTTACAAGATACGGTGTTGAAGTAACATTCCTTGACACATCCGACATCGAAGCAGTTAAAGCTGCTCTTAAAGAAAACACAGTTGCTGTTTACCTTGAAACACCAGCTAACCCTAACCTTAAAATCGCTGACATCGCAGCAGTAGCAGATGCAGCACATGCTTACAACCCAGAAATCAAAGTTATCTGCGACAAC
The DNA here is from genome assembly GCA_017442085.1 of Oscillospiraceae bacterium. Classification (GTDB taxonomy): domain Bacteria; phylum Bacillota; class Clostridia; order Oscillospirales; family Ruminococcaceae; genus RGIG3102. Next base: position 4,907 of record JAFSAW010000119.1, read on the forward strand.
ACATTTGCTTCTCCATACCTCCAGAGCCCACTTGCTCTTGGCGCTGACGTTGTTGTTTACTCCGCAACAAAATACCTCAACGGCCATGGCGACGTTATCGCTGGTTTCGTTTCCGGTAAAGCTGACTTCGTAAGCCAGGTTAGAATGTTCGGTGTAAAAGACATGACAGGTTCTGTTCTTGGCCCACAGGAAGCATTCCTTATCCTCCGCGGTCTCAAAACATTCGAAATCAGAATGCAGAGACACTGCGAATCCGGCAGAAAAATTGCTGAATACCTTGACAACCACCCAATGGTTGAAAAAGTTTACTACCCAGGTCTTGCAAGCCACAAAAACCACGAAGTTGCTGCAAAACAGATGCGTGACTTTGGTGCAATGATCTCCTTTGAAGTTAAAGGCGGCCGTGCAGCTGGTTCCAAATTTGTTAACAGCCTTGAACTCTGCACACTTGCAGTTTCCCTTGGTGATGCTGAAACACTTATCGAACACCCAGCTTCCATGACACACTCTACATACGGTCCAGAAGAACTTGCAGCAGCAGGTATCCCAGAAGGTCTCGTAAGACTTTCCGTTGGTCTTGAAAACGTAGAAGACATCATTGCTGACCTCGAACAGGGTTTTGCAAAACTTTAATTTGTAACTTTTCCTCTTAGAAATATCCATACAAATTTTCTACGCAAAAACAGAGCTTTTTATAAGCTCTGTTTTTGTTTTGTATTATTTTATTCCAGCCTTGTTTATGCAATATTACATATTTGCACTGTTTTAAAAACAATATTTATTGTTATTGACAAAATCGATATCTTGTTATCGATTTTTATGTTGACAAGCTGTATTTGCCATTGTATAATGCAGGTAATTTAATAATGCTTATTAAGAGTGACGGAGGGAATTGGCCCTGTGAAGTCCGGCAACCTGCAGTATGTAAGGTGCTAAATCCAACGGTATAAACCGAAAGATAAGTTATCAGCTCACCGGTTTTGCCTGTGAGTTTTTATTTTTGCAGTATTTTTACAAAACTGCAGCAATGTATGGATATTTTTATTTTAAAGGAGAAAATTTATGGATTACACAACAAAAGGCTGGGGCACAAAAGCTGTCCACGCAGGAAATGTAAAGGACACACAGTACGGTGCCCTTACAACACCTATCTATCAAACATCTACTTTTATCTTTGAAAACTGCGCACAGGGTGCTGCAAGATTTGAAGGAACCGAACCGGGATATATATATACCCGCCTTGGCAACCCTACAACATCTGTTCTTGAAGCAAAAATTGCCGCTCTTGACGGCGCAGAGGCAACACTTGCCACATCATCCGGCATGGGTGCCATATCATCTGTTTTCTGGACAATTACCCACAGCGGTGCACACGTTATTGCAGACGAAACACTTTACGGCTGCACCTGGGCTCTGCTTTCTCACGGTCTGACACGTTTTGGCGTGGAAGTAAGCTTAATAGACACAAGTGACATAGAAAACGTAAAAGCTGCACTCAAACCAAACACTGTTGCGGTTTATCTTGAAACACCTGCAAACCCTAATCTTAAAATTACCGATATTGAAGAAATTGCCAAAGCAGCACACGAATATAACAGCGATATCAAGGTTATCTGCGACAATACCTTTGCTTCACCGTATGTGCAAAGACCTCTCAGTCTCGGTGCTGATGTGCTGGTATATTCTGCCACAAAATATCTCAATGGCCACGGTGACGTTATTGCGGGCTTTGTAAGCGGCAAAACTGATTTTATAAATCAGGTAAGAATGGTGGGTGTAAAGGATATGACAGGTTCTGTACTTGGTCCTCAGGAAGCATTCCTTATTCTGCGCGGGCTCAAAACCTTTGAAGTACGCATGGAAAGACTTTGCTCAACCGCTGCCAAGGTTGCAGAATTTCTCAACAGTCACCCAAAAATTGAAAGGGTTTATTATCCGGGGCTTGAAAGCCACCCCAATCACGAAGTGGCAAAAAAACAGATGCGCAACTTTGGTGCAATGATGTCCTTTATTGTAAAAGGCGGCAAACCCGCTGGGGAAAAACTGCTTAACAGCCTTGAACTGTGTACACTTGCCGTAAGCCTTGGCAGTGACCAGACACTTATTGAACATCCTGCATCCATGACACATTCCACCTATGACCCTCAAGCCCTGGTGGAAGCAGGCGTACCTGCAGGTCTTGTAAGACTTTCTGTAGGTCTTGAAAATGTTGAAGACATTATTGAAGACCTGGCAAAAGGCCTTGAACTTATCTGATAGATTTTATTTATTCCATAAAACAAAAAATGTCATTCCCGCAAAACAGGAATGACATTTTTTTATTCTGCACCTTTTTAATAAATAAAATACCATTTTAATACATATAATTATTATACTTAAATTTTATTATTCAGGTGGTATAGTATGACTTTCAGCAACAATCCTGCATCAAGAAAAATTGCAATGCGCAGACTGTTCAAACAGGACACGAATACTGTAATAAGCTGTTATAAAAAATATGACCGGCTGTATTACAACCCGGTCAATGAAGAATTTATAAACGATGTTTTGCTGTACGGAGAACTGTGGGGGGCATTCTGTCAGGGAAAAATTATTGCCTGCTGCTACTTTTTCCCTTTGGACAGTGATTTTTTCAAAGCGCATCACACCTTCTCTGCCCTGACCGATTTTATTGAACAGCCGTCAAAATATATGTATATGGGATATATAGGCACAGATTTCAAAGGGTTAAATGATGAGGATAAAAAGTTTTTCACCGAAGAACTGTGCGCTTCCAACGGACTGTACACTGCTTTTTTAAATATTGTGCATATGCAGACCTTCCGCATGGGACTTAAATATATTCTGCACAGCATCCCGCTTAAAATGTGCTGTGGTATGGAGCCTTTGTTTTCGGCAGGGTATACAATGATAAAACTGCGGGGGCTTGATAATCTGGTTGTGCACTATATCTTTGCCAAAGCAGTGTTCCCCTGCGAAAACATTTATTGCACCAATGCTGACAGTACATCGGAAACTGTAAAAATAAAGGATACAAAAGCAATATCCGCTTTACTTGAAAGCGGATACTACTGTGTTGATATTATAAAGGAAAAAAGCAGTGATGCTCTGATGTTTAAAAAATCAATAACCGATTAACAGGCCTTTTTCCATTGCATAAAAGCTTGTAAGCCCTTTGCAGTGGTTTACTGTTATATCGTTTGTGTGACATTTTTCTCTGATAAGCTGTGATATTCTTTCTACAGCTTTATGGTTGTTGCAGTGGCTGATAACCACAGGTTTATCTGTCATATCCTTCTGCTCGTTCATGTAATCAACCATTTTTTCAAGGGTTTTTTCTTCACCGCGCACCTTGAACATAAGCTCTACTGTGCCCACATCACTTGCCTGGGCAACAAGGTGAATGCCAAGTGCTGCCACAACCTTGCCAACCAGCGGTTTCATGCGGCCTGCTTTGATAAGGTTGTCAAATTTTTCAAGGGTAAATACAAGACGAACCTCTTTTGCATATTCTTCAACTTTTTCAACAATTTTGTCAAAAGCAAGACCTTCACCGATAAGCTTGTCTGCATAACGTGCAATAAGCACCATTTCACCTGCTGTTGACCAGCTGTTAACAACGTGAACTTTCTTTTCGGGATATTCTTCTTTTACCATTTCTGCTGCCTGAACTGCCGCATTGTATGTACCGCTGAGGTTGCTTGTGATGCAGATGCAGATAACATTGTCTGCTGTTATAAAATGTTCGTAAAAAGCATTCGGCGGCGGGCAGGCTGTGGAAGATGCGGATTTTTCTTTATCCATTGCTTTCAGAAGCTGTGGAACATCTATGGTTTCATCGTCCACAAACTCCTTGTCGCCTACCCTTATTGTAAGGGGCGCAATTTTTATATTTGCATTTTTAAAAGCGTGCTGCGGCATCAGGTCACAGCTGGAGTCAAGAACAATGTTCCATGTCATAATTATATACCTCTTAAATCAAATCGATATAGTTTCCAAAACCATATTACACTACAAAAATAATTATGTCAACAAATAAATATAACATTGACAAAAGATTGTTTTTATTTTAAGATATCTTATAGATTAACTTCAATATTTAAAACAAAAAGTTGTTATTAACAGTTTAACATATTATTGATACCGAGGTAAATAGTTATGACCAATAAATTTCAGGATTTTCATATGCCAAGATATGATGAAATTCCGGATATTGATTTATATATGGATCAGCTGCTTGCATATATAGAAAAAATACTTACTCCGCTGTTTGAACACACAAACGAAAAAATTCTCACCACTTCCATGGTTAACAACTATGTAAAGCAGGGTGTGCTTCCACCTACGGTAAAAAAGAGATATTCCCGCGAACACGTTATTCTGCTTATGGAAATCTGTCTTGCAAAACAGATGTATTCCATACAGGAAATCGGCCAGCTGCTTGCTGTGCAGAATGCAATTTTTGATATAAAAACCAGCTACAACTACATCTGCACCGAGCTGGAAAACGCCCTTAAAAGCACCTTTGCAAACGAGCCTTTGTCCAAGGACAGCGGCAGCAGCAACAAAATGGCAAGACTGCTTGTGCGCAACACTGTTATTGCCTTTGCCCACAAGCTGCACACACAGCTGCTTTGCAACGAGCTTTACAGAGAAAATGTCACAAACAAATAACCCTCAAAACAACAAAACCGTCAGCATCCTTTGGTGGATACTGACGGTTTTTTTATTTATCAAACAGCTGCTGCATTCTGTCGTAATTTTCCTGCTGTGCACGTTTTGTTGCTTCTTCGGCATAATGAAACATACCGTTTTCAAGATAAACCAGGTCGTTTTCCTTTACCTCATAATCAAAAAAATCATCGGTAAAAACCTGCAGGTCGCCATATGGGTCCTGTGTAAGAATCATTTTGCCTTTTATCTGTATTACACTGTAAAACATAACATTCTCCTATAATATTTTATTTTCCAGAAGCTTGTTTTCGGTTATGGAATAGACAATTGTTCCGTGCTGTGCTGTTATTCTGTATGGTATATTCATACTTTCAAGCAGTTCTGTAACACGTCTGTGAGGGTGGCCGTAATCGTTGTCTTTGCCTGCGGAAATTGCCACAAACTGCGGTCTGACTGTTTTTATAAACAGCTCGGTATTGCTGTCTCCCGAGCCGTGATGGCCTGCAGCAAACACTGTTACGGTATCGCTGAAATCTTCCAGCAGACGTTTTTCGTATTCTGCTTCTCCGTCACCGGTGGACAGATATGTAAAATCACCCTGAACAAAAAGTGTTGCAACCGATGTATCATTTTCTGACAAGTCGTTGTATGTGTCGGCAAGTATCTTCAATGTGCCGTTACCCACAGTATACTCGTCACCCTTTACCGCAGGCTTAAGATTTATATTTTTTCTTTCAGCCTTGTCCAGAAAAACCGAAAAATAATCTGCCGTCGGCACATTCTGCTGTGAAAGATTTGGTATAACAATGTTATTAATCTTAAAATTGTCCATAACGTCCAGCAGTTCGCTTGTATGGTCATAATGAAAATGGGTTATAACCAGCAGCTCAATCTCCTTTACACCTGCATACTGCAGATATTCTGTAACACCGATGTGACCGCCGTAGGTTTGCCCCACATCAATCAGACAGAATTTGCCGCCGCTTGAAATCAGCGCACTGTCTGCCTGACCCGTGCTTATAACCGACACCGTGTCCCCTGCTTTCTGTATTGTTACGGGATAACCGTCGGACCACCTTGTTGTTGCAGCATCAACTATGCCAAGCTGAACAAGCACATACCCGACAACCCCAACGATAAACATATATGCAGCTGTTTTAAGTTTGTTTTTCAGCTTTCGTTTCATCGTTTGCCCTTTTGCAGATTCTGATTGCGCTTCTGCACCTCCTGCCAGTTTTTAACAGGAACATTTTTTCGTTTTGGATTTGATGCGGCATATGCAATCTCGGATTTTGTCTTTTTGCTGCCCACAAGAACAGGTATAAGGTCTTCCCTGTGCACCTGCTTCAGTGCTTCCCTTACAATCTGTGCATTTTTAGGGTTGTAATACTGCAGCAATGCACGCTGGGTTGCTTTTTCCTGATGTGTTTTTGCAACATAAACAGGTTTAAGTGTAAACGGGTCAAGACCTGTATAGTACATTGATGTGGACACTGTACCAGGTGTTGGATAAAAATCCTGCACCTGTTCTGGACGGATTTTATTTTTTGCAAGGTATTCTGCCAGCAGAACAGCATCTTTAAGTGTGCTGCCCGGGTGGCTGGACATAAGATACGGCACAAGGTACTGTTCCTTGCCGATTTTTTTTGTTATCTGATAGAACTTGTTCTGAAATTTATCGTACAGTCCCAGTGCAGGCTTGCCCATACATTCAAGGGTTTTCGGTGCAAAATGTTCCGGTGCCACCTTGAGCTGACCGCTTACATGGTGCTGAACCAGCTCTTTGAAAAAGCTGTCATCCTTATCGTGCATTATATAGTCATAGCGCAGACCGCTGCGGACAAACACACGCTTTACACCCTTTACTGCACGGATTTTGCGCAGAAGTTCAAGGTAGTCACTGTGGTCAACCTGCAGATGCGGACAAGGTGTTGGTGCCAGACATTTTCTGTCGGGACAGAGGCCTTCTTTAACCTGTTTTTTGCAGCTTGGTATACGGAAATCGGCAGTAGGGCCGCCAACATCGTGGATATATCCTTTAAAATCAGGAGATGCGGCAATTTTTTCTGCTTCTGCCAGCACACTTTCGTGGCTTCGGCTTGTTACAAAACGTCCCTGGTGCATTGTGATTGCACAGAAGTTGCAGCCGCCAAAACATCCGCGGTTGTGAATGATGGAGAAGCTTACTTCCTGAATGGAGTTCAGCCCGCCCTCTTTGTCATAAACTGCAGGATATGTACGGGTAAAAGGCAGTGCAAAAAGCGCATCCAGCTCTTTGCGGTACAGCGGCTTTGCAGGCTTGTTCTGAACAAGGTACAGATCGTTTGTCTGCTTCTGCACAATAACCTTGCCGTTTATATGGTCCTGATTTTCCATCTGCACCTTTGTAGCTTTGGAATAGCTGATTTTATCTTCGCTTACCTTTTTAAAGCTTGCACATTCGGCATAGCCAGTCGGCAGTTCCCACTGATGACCAAGCCAGCAGGTGCCCGGGATATCGTGCATTGTTTTTATATCTTCGCCCTTTGCAAGACGCTGCACAATCTCGGCTGTCTGCCGCTCGCTCATGCCAAAGCTGAGCAGGTCTGCACCGCTGTCCAGCAGTACAGAAGGCATAACGCTGTCGGACCAGTAGTCATAATGTGCAAAGCGGCGCAGAGATGCCTCGATGCCGCCGATAACAACAGGCAGGTCAGGATAAGCCTGTTTTGCAAGCTGTGTATAAACCGTCACCGCACGGTCAGGGCGTTTGCCCTGTCTGCCCCCTGCGGAATAGTCATCGGTATCACGGCGTTTTTTTGCCACTGTATAGTGGGTAACCATACTGTCAACATTGCCGCTGCCGATTAAAAAACCGTATTTTGGTTTGCCGAAACGTTTGAAATCTTCGCAGTTATTGAATTTTGGCTGCGGCAGTACACATACTCTGAACCCAAGGGCATCTACTATTCTTGCGATAACTGCTGTGCCAAAACTTGGGTGGTCAACATAGGCGTCACCGCCCACAACCACGAAATCAGGCTGGTCAAAGCCAGCCTCAATCATTTCGTCATAGGTAATAGGTAATAATTTTTCTGTCATAATCTTATTATCGTTATCTACTGTTCGTTAGTATTGTTTACCATCATTTCCAGCCACTGTGCCTTTGTTATAAGCACCTGACGCGGTTTGGAACCTTCGTACGGGCCGATAATGCCCATTTCTTCCATCTCGTCCATAATGCGTGCTGCACGGGCATAGCCAAGCTTGAGCTTACGCTGCAGAAGGCTTGTGGAAGCCTGTCCTGCATCAACAACAGTTTCGATAGCTTTTGGTATCATTTCGTCACGCTGTTCGTCGCCGTCTGCAGAAGCTGTGCCACCTTTTGTGGATGCTGCCGCAATATTTTCCATGGAAGAAATCATTTCTTCGTTATAGTTTACTGTATAGTCGGTTTTGATATAATCGATAACCTTGCCTATCTCTTCGTCTTTTACATAGGTGCCCTGAACGCGTATAGGTTTTGATGCACCAAGCGGCAGATAGAGCATATCGCCCATACCAAGCAGTTTTTCTGCGCCGCCGCCGTCAAGAATCGTGCGGCTGTCAACCTGGGAAGAAACCGCAAAGGCAATTCTTGCAGGGATATTTGCTTTGATAAGACCTGTGATAACGTCAACGGACGGACGCTGTGTTGCAACAATAAGGTGCATACCTGCTGCACGGGCTTTCTGTGCAATGCGGCAGATATAGTCTTCCACCTCTTTGCCTGCAACCATCATAAGGTCTGCAAGTTCGTCAATAACAATGGCCACATAAGGCAGTTTTTCAAGGTCCTCCCTTGTTTCTGCCAGCTTGTTGTAGCTTTTAATTTCTCTTACGCCTGTTTCTGCAAACAGTTTATAGCGTTTTTCCATCTCGGCAACTGCACTGCCAAGTGCACCTGCAGCCTTTTTAGGCTCGGTAACAACCGGCATAAGCAGGTGAGGTATGCCGTTGTATTCGGCAAGTTCAACAACCTTAGGGTCGATAAGGATAAGCTTTACATCTTCAGGGGAAGATTTGTAAAGGAAGCTGGTGATAACCGCATTGATACATACAGATTTACCGCTGCCTGTGCTGCCTGCAATAAGCAGGTGCGGCATTCTGGTAAGGTCTGCCACCACCACGTTGCCTGCAATATCAACGCCAAGTGCTATGGAAAGAGGAGATTTGCTGTCCTTAAATTCTTTGCTTTCAAATATAGAGCGGATATTTACCGAGCTGGAAGCCTTGTTTGGCACCTCGATACCCACCGCTGCCTTGTTTGGAATTGGCGCTTCAATACGCACCCCGCTTGCCGCAAGATTGAGGGCAATATCGTCTGCAAGGTTTGTGATTTTGCTTATTTTAACCCCCGCCAGCGGCTGAAGTTCATATCTTGTTACCGACGGACCGCGGGAAATATCGATAATTTTTGTCTGTACACCAAAGCTTGCAAGGGTATCCACCAGAAGCTGTGCATTTGTCTTGAGTTCGTTTTCCACATCACCTGCAGATTTGCGGCTTGGACGGTCAAAAAGAGTGATAGGCGGTTTGCGGTAAACATAAGGCTTTGTTTCTCCTGCTTCGCCGTTTGCAGTTTCTGCTTCTGCTTTTGCTGCTTCGGCATTCTGCTGTGCTTCCTCGTCTTTTGGTTCTTCCTTGTCGTTTGTGAGATTAAGCTTTTTCATAATCTCTTCAATCTTCTGCTGTTCAAGCTGTTTCTGGATATGCACATCGCTGAAGGTTTCGTCAAAGCCTTCAACCGCTGCAACCCCCACAACATCATCCTTTTCGGCAACAGGGTCGTCAATTTCAAAGTCGATTTTTCTTGGGCGCTGTTTTGCTTTTTCAGGCTGTACAGCATCCATTTCCTGCTGTGCCTTTTCTGCCTGCAGCTTCTCTTTTTCTGCCTGTTTTGCAGCACGCTGCGCCTTGACATCAGCCATGGATTTTTCCAGGTCTGCCTTCTGTTTTTCTGCCTCTGCCTTTGTACGCTTGTACACATCATAAGGTGTTGTGTCTGTAAGCATCATAACAAAAACAAGTGTAAGCACCGCCACAACTATTGCGGCAGGGCCGATGCCCACATTGGTGATAAGAGGTATTGTGATAAGCCCTGCAATCCAGCCGCCTGTAAAGGACAGCGGCGCCCCCTGGGCATAAAGGCCTTTAAATGTAAGCACCCTTGTTTCTTCCGGTGTAAAGGCTGTGCCCAGAATATGTATAAGGCTGGATATAAGCAGAACACAGATAACAGTTTCGGCCATCTTCCATTTTACAGGACGGCCCATAGCGGTAAGCACTGCAAGATAGATAAGCATAATGCCTATAAAATAGTTTACTGTGCCGAAAATGCCGAATGTGGCAATTTTAATCTGTTCCCACACGGCTTCGCCCGGCACAAAACAGATGCCAAGCCACAGTATGCCCAGTGCAAAGATAACAATGCTCCAGGCGCGGTTGATTTCGGCCTTTTTCTGTTCCTGCTTTGATGGTCTGCCCCGTTTTTTGCCCGCAGGTTTGGCTGCGGTGGTTTTGGTATTTTTTGTACCTGTCTGTTTTGGCATAGTTTAACTCCGTTTACTTTATATTTAATCTGTTATTTTAATTACACATTCTATGTAAAGGGCATATCTGCCCAATTTAACTTTACATTATATAATAGCATATTCTGACCAAAATTAAAATAGAGAAATTGTGGTATTTTACTTATGTCGGTATTTCGCACTTATCCCTTTCTCTTTTCTATTTCTTCATACAGATATTCAAGGGCTTCTCCTATGCTGCCAATACGGTCTATAAGTCCTTCTTTTACAGCTGTTCTGCCGTCAACTGCAGTGCCCAGGTCCATTATCAGACTGTTGCTTGCCATCATCATTTTTGTAAATTTTGCCTTGGTGATATTTGAATTTTCCACCACAAAGCCTGTCACACGCTCCTGAATGGAATCAAGATAGTTCATTGTCTGGCCTGTTGCCAGCACCGTGCCGCTGTGGCGCACAGGATGTATTGTCATTGTGGCGGTAGGCACTATAAATGAACAGTCAGCACTTACCGCCAGCGGTATACCAATGGAATGCCCGCCCCCAAGCACTATGCTTGCCGTGGGTTTTGTTATTCCCCGTATAAGCTCGGCAATTGCAAGCCCTGCTTCCACATCACCGCCCACCGTATTGAGAATAATCAGCAGCCCCTCAACATCCGGGTCTTCCTGCACGTCCACAAGCTGCGGAATAACGTGTTCGTACTTGGTGGTTTTCATCTGATTGTTGGCTTCAAAATGCCCCTCTATCTGTCCTATCACCGTCAGGCAGTGTATGGGATGTCTGCCCTTGGTTTTCTGCACCAGCCCAAGTTCTTCCGTTTCTGCCCTGTCTTTGTTGTTATCTTCCATAATACAGCCCCCTTTTTTGTTATTATGTGCCAAAGTTATTTTTATATTATCGGGACTTGTGCAAAAATTTGACAAAGTATGGTATTAATTGTACAATAATAAAATAAATTACTATTAAATTAAAATTCATCAAAAAGGCGGTGCTGTATGTCAAATCCAAA
>JAFSAW010000120.1 GCA_017442085.1 Oscillospiraceae bacterium
CGAGTAGGTGTTATCAATGCCGATAACAAAATGATAACATTAGCTCGTATAGGCAGGATAATATGGATATATCAAATAATCAAAAGAACGAGAAACATTACAGAGAATAATTCCTAAACAAAAAGCGTTAGTCTTTGTAGAGTGGGAATAATTTGAAATATTCACAAAAAGCTCATCTTTGATGAGCTTTTTTATTGCATTTTTTTACAGATATAGGGGTAGAAAAAGTTTGGATAATGGTATATAATATGATAATAAATTAACATTTAAGTTATTCAGCTTAAATCAAGCACATATATCCATGACGTAAAGAAGGTTGAATATTTATGAAAACTGATCCCAGCTATGATGATTTGAAACTGGAAAACCAGATGTGTTTTCCTTTGTACGCAGCTTCCCGCGAGGTTATCAAGCAGTACAAGCCGTATCTGGACACAATTGAACTCACATATACACAGTATATCGCTATGCTGCTTTTGTGGGAAAACAAAACAATGACAGTAAAAGAACTTGGCGAACATATGTACCTTGACTCCGGTACACTTACACCTTTGCTTAAAAAGCTTGAAGCAAAAGGGCTTGTTAACCGTGTGCGCTCTACAGAAGACGAAAGAAACCTTAATGTAAATATTACAGAAAAGGGCGAAAAGCTCAGAGATAAAGCTTTGGACATACCATGCAAGGTGCACGACGGCACCAAGCTTACACCAGAAGAACTGGAAATATTTTTGGGAGTGCTCAACAAAATCCTGAAAAAGTTTAAAGACTGATATAAATATGCAAACAAATTTAAAGCCACCGAATTTTATAATCCGGTGGCTTTTTTTGCAATTGTATTGTAATATATAGATATATACTTTTTATAAAAACGAAAGTGAAATTATGACAGGGAAAAAATATAAAAACAGAACAGACTGGGGAATGATTGCTGTTATTGTCAGCCTTGCCTGGCCTACTATGCTGGAACAGCTTATGCAGACGGCGGTGCAGTACATAGACACTGCCATGGTTGGTTCTCTGGGCACACAGGCAACAGCGGCAGTAGGTGCAACAACAACGGTAAACTGGCTGCTGTCCAGTTCAATATCTGCTCTCAGCATAGGATTTCTTGCTTTTATTGCCAAAAGCTGTGGGGCAAAAGACAGGGAAAGTGCTTCAAAGGCGGTGGCACAGGCAGTTGTGGTGACGGTTGTTGTGGGTTCGGCATTTACTGTGCTTGCACTGTCGCTCAGCAGCAGAGTACCTGTGTGGATGCAGGTGGATGAAAGCATTCAGCATCTGGCAGGCAGATATTTTTTTATTCTGTATCTGCCTATGCTGCCACGTACGGCAAGTATAATCTTCGGCACGGCATTAAGGGCAGCAGGGGATACGCGCACACCGATGAAGGTGGGCATTGCGGTAAACATCATAAATATTGTGCTTAACTTTATTTTTATATATCCTGTCCGTACATTAAATATATTCGGTACAGAATTTACAATGTTTGGTATGGGCTGGGGTGTGCTTGGTGCGGCAGCAGCCAGTGCCATAGCTTTTACAGTGGGCGGTATCTGCACAACAGCAGCGGTGTGGCGGCATCCGGTTATTTCTCCAAAAGGGCAGAGATTTGCACCGGACAGCAAAATTCTGAAGCCATGCCTTAAAGTGGCAGTGCCGAATATGCTGCAGCGTTTTGGCACCTCTCTGGGATACGTGGCGTTTGCTTCTATGATTAACTCTGTAGGCGAAATTGCCACTGCGGCACATACAATTGCAAATACAGTTGAAAGTGCATTCTATATCCCAGGCTTTGGCATGCAGACCGCAGCGGCAACACTGGCAGGCAATGCCTATGGCGCAAAGGACGGCAAAAATATGCAGCGGCTTGCAAAGATGTTTATTCCGCTGGAGATTGTGCTTATGATAATTTCGGGTGCAGCACTGTACATCTCTGCACCGATGCTTGTGAATATTTTTTCTGACAGCACAGAGGTTATAGCACTTGGCACAAAAGTTCTCAGGATGGTTGCACTTTCCGAGCCTTTCTATGGATTTTCCATTATAGTGGAAGGTTTTATGATGGGCGTTGGCAGAACCAGAACACCGTTTATCTATAATATACTTGGTATGTGGGGTGTGCGCATAGTGGGCACATTTATCTGTACACAGCTTCTGGGCTATGGGCTTGTATCTGCATGGGCCTGTATGATAATCCACAACCTGTTTGTGTTTGTGCTGTATTTGTCCTGTTATGTAAGAGGAAAATGGAATCCGCTTAAAGAGCAGTTATAGCCGGCAGCCTATTGGCTTTTGACTGCGGTTTTGTTATACTTATAAAATAAGGCTTTTAAAAAGGATTGAATTATGCAGAATAATAAGCTCAATGTAAACAATAAAAAAATTTATATAGAATTTTTGCGTATAATGGCAGCATTTCTGGTTATTGTCAATCATACAAACAGCAGTATATTTTTAAATACTGAGCCGTCTCTTATATGGTTTGTTTCGATAGCTTATTTTTTTATCAGCAGAATTGCTGTGCCGATTTTTCTTATGATTATGGGAGCACTTTTGCTGGATAAGCAGGATGATACGAAAAAATATTTTTCAAGAATTATTCGTATGTCAGCAGTTATTGCTGTTTTCTCAGTGGCAATTCATCTGTTCCGCAAAGGCAGTATGTCACCAGTATCGCTTTTAGCTGAAATACTGAATAGCGGTCATGTGCCATATTGGTATCTTTATCTTTATCTGGCGCTGCTTTTGATTCTGCCTTTTATGCAGAAACTTGCAAAATCACTTGATAAAAAGGAAATTATGTGGCTTATTGCAGTAACATTGATTTTGGGAGGGACAGAACCATTCTTCAAATTTGCCGGGCTTGGAATACACACATCTTTTTTTGACGGACTGTTTACTTGTTATATCGGTATGATATTTGCAGGCTATTATATAGAAAAGCATATGGATATTACAAAGAAAAAAGCTGTTGGTGCAGCAGCCGGATTTGCAGCAATTATGTTTTTTCAGGTAGCGGTCAGCTATGCGGCGTATTATATAAAAGGTGGCAGTGATTATCTTTTTCTCGGTGATATAAAGGCATTTACACTGTCTATGTCCGCTGTGTGTATATATATAGCGGTAAAATATGTTTTTTCAAATACACATATATCTGAAAAAACAGCAAAGATAATAAAATATATCGGAAGTCTTACTTTGGGTATATATCTTGTTGCAGATTATTTTGGCACACTGTACGAACCGATTTGTGTAAATATGATGCAGTCAGGTAATGATATGGCGGCGGTAATTGTATATGAAATTTTAATCTTCGTGTCCGCGGCAGTACTGACTGCTGTGCTGAAATGTATTCCGGTAATAAAAAAACTTATATGATTTATAAGGACAATATATGAAAAATAATTTTAACAAAAGAGAAAAATATCTTCATAATGGTGTTTTTGCAGCACTTATGGCTGTGGCTGCGGTATTTCTGTTCTGGAAATGCCGTTACGGTTTTGCAAATATGGACGAGTCTCTTTATCTTGCCATTCCTTACAGACTGTGGCAGGGGGATGGACTTTTTGTAAACGAATGGAATCTGTCCGCCTTCAGTTCGTTTTTGCTGCTTCCATTTGTATCTGTATATATGGCAATAATGGGTACAACACAGGGAATTATTCTTAATTTCAGATACATTTTTACAGCAGTACAGGGGCTGTGTGCCGTATTTATGTATTTTAAACTCAAACGATACAACTGGTTTGGTGCTGTTGCGGCAGCTGTTACATTATTTCTTTATGCTCCTTTTGGCATAATGGCTCTTTCCTACAACTCAATGGGCATACAGTGTGTTGCAGTGGCTATGGTGTTGCTGCTCACCAACGAAAAGGGGGCAAAGCTGCCTTATATTGCTGCAGGTCTTCTGTTTGCGGGTGCTGTACTGTGTTGTCCGTATCTTGTGGCGGTTTATGCCCTTTACAGTGTGCTTGTGCTTATCAATACAGTAAAAAAAGGCTGTTTCAGCCTTGATATACTGGACAAAAAATGCTGGCTGTGGACAACTGTGGGAATATCCGTGCTGGCAGCAGCATTTCTGATTTTTGCACTCAGCAGGGCTTCTGTAAGCGAAATTATAACAGGTCTGCAGTGGATGCTTAACGACCCGCAGCATCAAAGCAAGGGTATTGCATCTGTGATAGCTGAATATTTTAAACAGGTGTTTATATGCAGTGATATTTCGCTGTTTATATATGCCGGATATGCAGTTTTGCTGATAATACGTTTGTTTACAAAAGGCAGGCTGCCTGATGTGCTGTTTTTCTGTGCAGGAGCAGTGCTGGCAGGGCTTATGATGGCACCATTTGTGACCTGGCAGATGTATATTAACCGTGTTATTTTTCCTGTAAATGTTTTTGGGGCATTCTGTGTTGTTTTAAGCGAAAACAAAGATGTCAGACGTCTTTTCAAGGTAGTATGGATACCCGGCATTATGTATGGTATGTGCATACATATGGCATCAACTGAAGGTTTTCTCAACATAGCATCTGTTTCCCTTATATCTCTTATGGCAAGCCTTGTTATTGTGGTGCTTACAGGTGCTGAAGTTATATCAAAAACAAGAAGCAACGGTTTAAGTCTGCTTGCAGTCTGCGCTGTTGCAGCGGTGCTGGTTATGCAGGTTGGTGCAACGGCATACACAAGATATGAAAGTGTTTTCTGGGAAAGCAGAGGGTTTGGTGCGGGGATGCCTGCACAGACACAGCTGCTTGAAAAAGGCCCGGAAAAGGGTATTCTGGCAACGGAAGAAAAACAGGATATGTACAATGCCTTTGTGGAGGATGTGGAAGCTATGGTAGATAAGCACAATCCTCAGAGTGTGCTGTATATCTCACAGAACACCTGGCTTTATCTGATAAGCGGTGATGTGCGTGTGGCATCGTTCTCCGCATGGCTGCCCGGTGGTGACGAAGAACAGATGCAGCATACAATGGAAAGACTGGAAATTTATTTTAACCTTGATGCCGATAGACTGCCGCAGGTAATTTTTGCAGAAGAAAAACATCAGAGCTTTGCAAAAGATTTTGCCGATAAGCTGGGTTATACAGAACAGCAGACAGCAAACGGCAACTATATATACACCAGATAACACAAAGGAGAATTTTTATGGAAGTAAAAATTGTAGATAAGGACAGCAAGGATTTTATCTTTCTTGCAGACAAACTGGACGAATACTACTTTGAAATTGTAGGGCCTGTTCAGGCACGTTATGCCGAAGTTAACAAACCGCACAATATGAACGGCCTTTGTGTTGTTTATGAAGACGATATGGCGATAGGCTGCGGCGCATGGAAAAAGATTGATGAAAACACAGCAGAAATCAAACGCATATATGTTCTGCCTGAACACAGAAGAAAGGGTGCAGCCTCAATGATTGTTACAGCTATGGAACAGGATGCACAGAAAGCAGGTTTCCGTCATTTTATACTGGAAACAGCCCGCACAACAATGGATTCGGCAAATCTTTACTTTTCTTTGGACTATAAAGAGATAGACTATTACGGCAGCCCTGCAGGGGCTGAAAATTGCCGCTGTTTTGAAAAGAATATTTAAAGTTGTAAACTTACACAAAAAACAACAAACCGACTGTATAAGCACTGTTAAGCGCCTTACAGTCGGTTTTGGTTTATTTATATATAAATGCTGTTATCCTTCAACTATATCTTCGTCACTTACAAAGCTGAGGCCCATAACCTTGTTTATAGGCATGGACAGCACAACACCTTTTGCGTCGCTGTTCATACCGCATTGTTCGCTTATCGCCTGCATAATGTGCAGCTTGCTTTTGCCGTCAACGATAATCATTACAAGTTCTTTTTCTTCGTGCAGTGCAACACCCCAAAGGCTCATGGCCTTTTCGTCACCTATTGCACGGCTGTGCATAACTGTGCCGCCTCTTGCGCCATAAGCACAGGCAACGTTCATCAGTTCTTCGCTGTAACCGTGGTTTACAGCGGCAATAATAAGAGAGTTTTTATATTCTGCCATAGGGATTTCTTCCTTTCGTTCAAGATTTGCAAGGCTGCTTCCGTCAAGGTGCTGCAACAAGTGAAACAACACCGAATGCATCGGTCATAATATTGCCGCCAACAGTTTCGCAGGCGCCGATACACAGCGGAAGCAGAAATGTTGCGGTCATAGGTCCCGAGGCAACACCGCCGGAGTCAAATGCCACGGCAAGAAATTCTTTTGGAATAAAGAAAATATTATGGTTATTGTGTAAAGTACCATCAGCATTTTTGAAAGGTCTGTATGATGTATAATTCTCCACACAGCCATTGTAAGAAATATACCCACACCCACGGCAACTGTCAGTATAAGCACCATATTTGGTACGGCAGGTACCTGATTTGATAAAACCTGCAGGTCAGGTTCGGCTATTGTAATTATAAGACTCATTATAAAGCTGACAAAACACATTACAAGCAGATAGCGCGACTTTGATATTTCAACGCCGATGCCTTCGCCTATAGGCTCCATAGATATTTCCGCACCCAGCTGAAACATGCCCATGCCCACAATAAGCAGAAAAGCACCTATAAAAAAACATAACTGCGGTGCCTATTTCGATAGGAACAAGAAAGATGCTTAAAACCAGCACAATTCCCGTAATTGGCAATACAGCGGATAAGGATTCCTGAATTTTGCTTTTAAGTTTTGAGTTCAAGTATCAAAACCCTCCTTTACCGTTATATGTCATTTATAATATAATTTATTTATATTTAGAGGAAAATGTGTTTAAAGCAAGGAAACCCATTTATTAATCACATAAAATTCAGATAACGAAAGTTTGTTATAAAATTACTGGTTGTTTACAATGTAACGGTGTTGTGATATATTATTATAGTTACTGTAAAGTATGATTATTTAAACAAGAGAGGATATCAACATGAAATTGACCAAGGGTCAGATGCTTACAGTCAGCTTTATGCTGTTCAGCCTGTTTTTTGGTGCAGGCAACCTTATATTTCCGCCATTTTTAGGCCAGAATGCAGCACAGAATACAGTGCCTGCGCTCATAGGCTTTCTTATTACAGCAGTAGTTCTGCCTGTTCTGGGTGTTATTGTTGTTGCCCAGTCAGACGGTCTTGACAAACTTGGTGCACGTGTAAACGGCAAATTTGCAATTGTGTTTACAATGCTTATCTATCTTTCAATCGGTCCGGGGCTTGGCATTCCGCGTGCTGCCAGTGTTCCTTTTGAAATGGCAGTTGCTCCATACCTTCCCGAAGGTGCTTCCTTAAAGCTGTTTATGCTTGGTTATTCCCTGATTTTCTTTATCATTGCAGCCTGGCTTGCACTTAACCCAAGCAAACTTTTAAACAGAATCGGTCACTTTCTCACACCAAGTCTGCTGATACTTATTGTATTTCTGTTTATCAGCTTTGTGGTTAAAGGTGTTACAGGGGTTGCAGAACCACAGCCTGCTTATCAGTCTGCAGCATTTCTCAAAGGCTTCTGCGAAGGTTATCAGACAATGGATACAATTGCAGCGCTTAACTTTGGTCTTGTAATTTCCATCACATTGCAGAATCTTGGCATAAAGGAAAAAAGCGGTGTTATAAAACATACAGTTGCTGCAGGTATTGCAGCGGGCACAATCCTCACATCTGTGTATGTAATGCTTACATATATGGGCATGCAGTCCAGCGGCATCTATGAAATTCAGGAAAACGGTGCATGGACACTGCGACAGATTGTTTATCAGCTTTTCGGCGAATTTGGTGCAATTATTCTTGCGGCAATCTTTACACTTGCCTGCCTTACAACCTGTGTAGGTCTTATCAACTCCATTTCACAGTATTTTTCAACTTTGTTCAAGGGCGTAAGCTACAACAAATTTGTGCTGGGCATTACAATTTTCTCATTTGCAGTATGCAATCAGGGTCTCAACACAATTCTCAGCATTTCCGTGCCTGTGCTCAATGCAATTTACCCTGTTTCCATTATGCTTATTGTGCTTGGTCTGTGCGACAGCTTTATCAGAAATAACAGATTTATCTATCCTTTCACAATCCTTGGCACAGCGGTAATCAGCGTTATCTATGCAATAGACGGCGTGGGCGTTTCCCTTGGCTTTATCAGCACAATCTGCCGTGCGCTTCCGCTTTATGACCTTGGCTTTGGCTGGGTTATTGTAACTGTGGCTATGCTGGCAATCAGCTTTGTGCTCAATGCTGTAATGGGCAAAAAACAGAATATTTAAACAAAAGTGCAAAAAAACAAGTCATTCTTTGGGGCAGATGCCTTAAAGAATGACTTTTTGTTTATATCTGTTTTGAGTTTTCTGCAAGAATTTTTGCGGCATCACTGCCGGTAACATCCGATGCGCCGTACTGCCCGTTCAGCTGTGCTGCAAGTTCTTTCTGCTGTTTCAAAAATGCTCTTGCGCGTTCAATTTCTTCCTTTTCCTTTGCCAAGGCTTCTTCTATAATCCTGTTGCGCTTTCTGCCCCAGAAAATCCAGAAAACAAAGGTGAAAAAGAACACTATACATATTGCCACGCCTGTGCCGCCGCACACGCCGATAAAATCGATAAAAATATCTTTGATGCTGCCGGACCGGCCGGGGATAAAGCGCTGCAGAAATTCGTCACATACGGCAATAAACAGGCCAAACAGCAGCGGCCACGCACAGAAGGCAATAAGGCGT
The DNA here is from genome assembly GCA_017442085.1 of Oscillospiraceae bacterium. Lineage (GTDB taxonomy): Bacteria > Bacillota > Clostridia > Oscillospirales > Ruminococcaceae > RGIG3102. The sequence continues at coordinate 8,695 of JAFSAW010000120.1, forward strand.
TTTGTGTAAACACGCAGACAGAAAGTTAAAAAGAAGCCCAGGGCGGCAAATTCTGCCATATGTGCCAGCTTGCGCACCTGATGCTCGCTGAGAACAATATCAAAAGGTGTATAGCTGAAAAGCTTGTTTATAAGTGCGGTGAAATAGCGGCTGTATCCGCTGGAAACCTCTGCAACCTGTGCGGAATTGTAAAAGATAAATGCTATGGTTAAAAATACTGCACAGGTAAAAAATATACGGAACAGTATTGTAAAAAACTTTACTGCTCTGCCCGGTTTATACTGTAAATCTGACATCTTAACTCCCTTGTTTATTAAAATATAATATTATATTAGTGGATTAATATGGATATTACACCATTTTTTGATGTGCAATCTGTGAACATTCAATCCGCTGACATTGTTAAGTAAAAAAATATGTGATACAATCTATATATCTATAGAATATTAGCATAAAAAAATATTTTTGCAAGAGGTTTTTATGATTTTAAAGTGGTATAAGCCGGATTATATATTTGAAAAAACAATAAATATAACCCCGCAGTTTCTGGCACAGAGAAATATAAAATGTATTTTTCTCGATGCAGACGGCACACTGCGCCGTCACAAAAAGCTGGAAGCGGCCGACGGCATTATGGAATGGATTGACCTTATGCACAAAAACGGCATAAAGCTGTTTATCACATCCAACAACTTTAAAAGCAAGGTTATGCCCTTTGCACAGATAGTAAATCTGCCTGCAGTCACATTCAGCGCAAAGCCTACACCGTGGGGATTTATCCGTGCAAGATTTAAAACAAAAGTACCTCTTAAAAATACCCTTGTGGTAGGTGACCAGATTTTCACCGATGTGCTGGGGGCTCACGTTGCAGGCATGCAGGCGGCAATGGTGCTGCCGCTGTTTCACGAAGAAGGCAGGGGCTTTGACGTAAAAAGAAATTTTGAGCAGAAATATATAGATTTGTATATCGCAGAACACGGAGAATTTTTGTAATGGTTAAATTTGGCACAGCGGGCCTTGATGCAAATTTTACACTGCAGGGTTTTAAAAAGACAATTGAAGCGCCTGTATATCTTGAAAAAATGGGGCTGGACGCCTTTGAATATCAGTGCGGCAGAGGCGTGCGCATAAGCGAAAAGGCAGCGGCAGAATTTGGTGCTGCCTGCAGGGAGAAAAACATCACACTTTCACTCCACGCACCATACTATATTTCTATGTCAAGTATTGACGAAACAAAACGTCTTAACAGTATAGGCTATATACTTGACAGCGCAAAGGCTGTAAAAGCCATGGGCGGCAGCCGTGTTATATTCCACAGCGGCTCCTGTGCAAAGCTGCCACGGGATATGGCACTGGCAAAGGCAGTGGATACAATGCAGCGCATAATGTATGCACTGGACGAAAACGGCCTTGGAGATATTACGGTGTGTCCTGAAACTATGGGCAAGGTAAACCAGCTTGGCAGTCTGGACGAAGTTATGGCACTTTGCAGGGTGGACGAAAGGATTATTCCCTGTATAGATTTCGGGCATCTTAATGCAAGGGATATGGGCAGTATAAAATCCATAGATGACTATAAAAATATTATTGAAAAGCTGGAAAACGAGATAGGTGCAGCCCGTACAAAAGTGTTTCATTCTCATTTTTCAAAAATCGAGTATACCACAGGGGGAGAAAAACGTCACCTTACCTTTGAGGATACACTGTACGGCCCAAGCTTTGAACCGCTTATGGAGATTATTGCCCGCAAAAACCTGCATCCCACAATAATATGCGAATCTGACGGCACCCAGGGCATAGATGCAGCACAGATGAAAGCATATTACAAAAGCATCATATAGCCAAAAACACACGGATTTTATGATTTTTTTTGGCAAACAGATATATTTTGTATAATTAGCTATTGAAAAATAGCAATATTTAATGTAAAATTATAAAAGTATAATATAATCGTATATTATGTAAAAAAACTATAATAAGTTTAATAACTTTTGGAGGTAATATTATGATTTCCGCAGGCGATTTCAGAAATGGTTTAACATTTGAAATGAACGGTCAGCCACACATTATCGTGGAATTCCAGCACGTAAAACCAGGTAAAGGTGCAGCTTTTGTTAGAACAAAATACAAAAACCTTATCACAGGTGCAATCAGAGAAGAAAGCTTCAACCCAACAGCTAAATTCTCCCCAGCACGTGTTGACAGAGCAGAAATGCAGTATCTGTACAACGACGGTGATGTTTACTATGTAATGGATACAGAAACATTTGAACAGATCACACTTCCTATGGCTGAATACAGCGACTACTTCAAATTTGTAAGAGAAAACACAAACGTTAAAGTTCTCTCCTACAACGGCAAAGTATTCGGTGTAGAACCAGAAAACTTTGTTGTTCTCAAAATCACAGAAACAGAACCAGGTTTCAAAGGCAACACAGCTACAAACACACTCAAACCTGCAACAGTAGAAACAGGTGCAGAAGTTAGAGTTCCTCTCTTTATCGAACAGGACGAACTTATCGAAATCGACACAAGAGACGGTTCCTACATGGGTCGTGCAAAAGCTTACGAAAACGAATAATTTGTAAAATTTAATAACTCTTTCAGAAAGGCAGAGTGGATACTATGATGACACTTACAGAAAAACTCGCTTACATTAAAGGCTTGGCAGATGGTCTTGGTGTTGACGAAACAACAAAAGAAGGCAAAATCCTTCTTGCTTTGGTTGACCTTATGGACGATGTAACAACTGCTGTGTCTGAACTTGAAAGCGATATGGACCAGGCTTACGAAGAACTGGATGCAATCGATGAAGACCTTACAGATATCGAAGAATTCCTTTGGGAAGACGACGAAGACGAATGTGACTGCTGCGACTGCGACGACGAATGGGATGACGAAGACTGGGACGACGAAGACGAATGCTGCTGTGGCCATGACCACGATGACGACGAACTCTTCGACGGCGGTATCTACGAAATCACATGCCCAAAATGCGGCGAAATCGTATGCATGGACGAAGAAATGCTCTTCAGCCCAGACTGCGGCTGCCCAAACTGCGGCACAAGCTTTGAAATAGACTTTGACGGCGTTGACTGCTGCGACGATGAAGATTGCTGCTGCCACGACCACGAAGACGAAGAATAATTCTGAAAAGAATTTAAAGCACAATTTAAGGCATCGGGATAACCGATGCCTTTTTGTTTGTAATATATTTAGAAGAATATCTAAATATACATTGACAAAAGTCTAAATAACTGTTATATTGTATTTAGATAAAAATCTAAATATTAAATACTTACGGTATTTAAACAAAATGCATTGAATATGCAAAGGGAGTGAATATATTGCTGCAGGATACATTAAAAGCTTTATCTGACCCCACCAGGCGCAAAATACTGGAACTGCTTAAAAGGGGTCCGCTGTCTGCGGGAGAAATAGGTGAGCATTTTGATATGACGGGGGCAACTTTGTCACATCATCTGTCAATACTCAAAAAAGCAGGTCTTGTGGATGACAGCAAAAAAGGCACATTTGTTTACTACGAAATCAACACTTCTGTTATGGAAGATATTCTGGCATGGGTTACAGGTTTTATGGGGGAGAAGAAAGATGAAATTTAAAAAGACAGATATTATTGCGGTGCTGGTGGTTGTGGCAAGCCTTGTGCACCTTATTATTGTTTATCCGTCACTGCCTGCTCAGGTTGTTACAAACTGGGGCTTTAACGGCAATGTGGATTACAGCAGCAAAAGCATGCTGTGGCTTTTGTGGGCAATAAATGCAGGTATGATACCATTGTTTTTTGTTATACCCAAAATTGACCCTAAGGGCAAAAGCTATGCAAAGGTGGATGGTTTTTACACATATTTCCGTCTGGCAATGGTTGTTTTTCTTGCTGTTATGATGGAGATAACAATTCTCTCTGCAAACGACCCTTACAGATTTAATGTAGGTAAAATTTCTGTGCTGGGATTGTCACTGCTGTTTATCTTTATCGGCAATTACCTGCCAAAATGCAAACAGAGTTTTACAATGGGCATCAAGACAATGTGGACACTTTCCGATGAAAGAGTGTGGAACAAAACCCACCGTCTTGGCGGCGTACTGTTTGTAATAAGCGGTGTGGTCACATTGGCTGCGGCCTTGTTCCTTAGTGAAAAGCTTATGTTTGCTGTTACAATGGTTTTTACATTGGGCACCTGTATAGTTACAATAGTATATTCCTATCTGCTGTACAGAAAATATAATCAGGATAAATAGAGGGAATATCTATGACATTTGAAAAGAAAAAATTTACAGTATATATTGTTTTCACATTTTTAATCGGCTGGATTTTGCAGATTGCGGCAAGCATTTTTGCACTCAGCGCCAATATGGCGTTATTTTCGCCTCTGCTCAGCCTTGCAATGTTTGCACCTCTTGCTGCGGCTTTTATCGCAAAAGCAGATTTAAAGTCAATAGGCTGGAAACCGCAGATTAAAAAGAACATAAAAATGTACCTTTGCTGCTGGTTTATGCCTGCCGTTATTACTGTGCTGGGTGCGGTGCTGTTTTATGCAGTTATGCCGGGCCGCCTTGATGTATCCGGTGCTTATCTTACAGCACAGGTTGGCGAAGCGGTTGTACAGCAGCTTTCAGCAGCAGGAATAACACCATTTGTGTATATAATAATTGCCCTTGTGCAGTGCCTGACCTACGCGCCGCTTATAAATATGCTTTTTGCAGTTGGAGAAGAAGCCGGATGGCGCGGTGTGATGTACCCTATGCTTAAAGACAGATACGGCATAAACAAAGGCCGTGTTATCGGCGGCATAATCTGGGGTGCGTGGCACTGGCCTGTTATGGTGCTGGCAGGATATGAATACGGCCTTGTTTACTGGGGTGCACCTTTTGTGGGCATGGCATTGTTCTGCATCTGCTGTGTTGTTATGGGTATATTGCTTGACTGGTCATATCAGGACACAGACAGCATATGGGCACCTGCAATTGCTCACGGGGCATTTAATGCAGTGGCAACACTGCCGATGATACTGCTTAATCCTGAATATGCAAATCAGCAGATACTTGGTCCTGCACCTATAGGTATTATTGCTATGTTACCTATGATTGCTCTTGCGGTTCTGGTAAGCTTCAAAACAACAAAATGTAAATAATATATATAAATATACAAATTGTAGTCAAAAACTGTCGAGGAATATTCCTCGACAGTTTTTTTGTTATGTACATTTTATACTTTAGAAAACTATATTTATATGCAGAAGGTAAAAGATGTATGACAGATACAAAACTGAAAAAGACAAAAACATATATAAAAAATGCCCAAAAGAATATTTTTGACAAAATTAATATAAAACCGGATTTATCGGTGATTTTGTGCATACTGTCTCTTATTGCGGTGGAACGCAACAGTTTTCTGTGTGTACTTCCGTTGGTGATTATGCAAAGCTGTGCAGACAGGGCATCAATGTATCTGTGCGGAATCTTATCGGCGGTATATTACATATCAACAATTTTTCATACATCGTTTTATGTGCCTTGTACGGCCTTTGTGGTGATTTATCTGGCAGGGGATTGTATGCTGTCAGCCGGCAGGGTAAAGCCTGTATGGTTTGCTGGGGCGGTGTTTGCTTTAAGCAAGCTGTATGTGCTTACATTTGGCTATCAGGGCATTTACTTTGCAGTATTTGCAGCGGAACTTGCAGCGGTTTTGCTGCTGCCGCAGACAGTGGCAGAAGGGGCAGAGATACTGAAAAGCAGCAGAGAGCAGCTGTCGCCTGCACAGCTTTTTTCAGCGGCGAGTGCCCTTATTGTTCTGGCGGCGTCAGTGGGCGGTATAAATATATACGGCCTTAACTTTTCGGTAACAATAATGTTTGCTGCAGCTTTATATTTTATGATGCAGAACAATATCGTCCTTTCCATGCTTGCTTTTATATGTATGTCGCTGGCGGTGTGTCAGGATAAAAACTTTTCTTTTTTGTTTACGGGATTTCTGGTCATATATCTTGGCAGCAGCACTATGACCAATAAAAGTGCAAAAGGCTGTGTTTACACGGTGCTTATTTCTTTTGCTGTAAGCATACTGTTTCTGACAAAATTCAACAGCTTTGTTTTTCTTGCAGTTACAGCAGCTTCTGTGGCAGCAGCCTTTACAGCAGATAAATTTATGACACAATCAAAAGCAGCTGTTTCTGACGATACAACGGGGGAAAAGGATTATATTCAGCTTTCACAGCAGATAGAAAAACTGAACAGATGTTTTAACTTTCTCGGTCATACAGTGATAGATATATCCAACCTTATGACAAAGGATGACATTCCAAATGATGCAGGGGATATAGCGGCGCAAAAACTCTGCCGCCGGTGTAAAAACAATACGCTCTGCTGGCAGCAGCATTACGACCATACACAAAAACAGTTTTCGGTTTTTGTCCGCAGACTGCAGAAGGGCGAAAAAGCAGAATTTGACAGTCTTTTTCTGTCCAGATGTATAAAAAGTGAAGAGATGAAACATCAGCTTGAAGAAGCAGTGCGGCTGGAAAATGCCCGCAGACTCATATGCCGCAGCGGTGTGCACAATCAGAAGATACTGCAGAATCAGTTTCTGGTTATTGCCAGGGTGCTGGGGGATATAACACGGCAGACCGCCTGCAAGGGTATTGTCAATACGGCATATACATATAAAATCAGCAGTTATATTGCTTCTGCTGGCATAGCGGCAGAATACAGTGTGTGTTATCAGAATGCGTCAAAATGTGTTATAGCAGCAAAGGATGAAATTGACGGTGGACAGCTTGAAGCGGTGAGAATTAAGCTGGAAAAAATATACGGAGAAAAATTTTCTCCCGCAGAACAGGAAAAGATTGAAGTAAGCACGGTTTACACCTTTCGGCAGGTGCCGCTGTACTGCTGCGAAATCGGTACAGGCAGTACAAGCCGTTACAGCGTATGCGGAGACATATGCGAAAGTTTTTCCAATGGAGAATATACATATATAATACTGGCAGACGGCATGGGTACGGGCAGTTTTGCGGCGGCAGAAAGCCGCACTGCTGCAGCAATGCTGAAAAGTCTGCTTATATCAGATGTAAATGCAGAAACTGCAATTGAACTGGTGAACACCGCACTTAATCTGAAAGGCACAGGGCAATCCTGTGTGGCACTGGATATCCTGCGGGTTGATTTGTTGGGCGGAAACTGTACCATTTACAAGGCGGGGGCAGCGGCAAGTATACTGCTTGACAGAGGGAAAACAAGCAGACTGTACAAAGACAGCCTGCCTGTAGGGATACTTAAAGATATTAAAATTGCAAAAGCAGAGTTTGTGCTGGAAAACGGCGGCACGGTTATAATGATGTCCGACGGAGTGAATATGGACGAAAGGCTTATACAAAAAATACAGATTATGAACAGCAGACTGTCGGCGGAAGAAACAGCGCAGTTGATAACTGACGGTCAAGACAATACCGATGATGCAACGGCAGTGGTGATGAAACTGGTAAGACGGTAAAAAAACATCGTACACATTTTTTGTGTACGATGTTTCTTTTAAGCTGATTTTTTTCGGGTAAAATATGCTTTAAGAATATTTACAATTTTAACTGTAAAGACAGAGTATATTGTAAGACTGAGCAAAAGTATAATGCAAGCTGTATTGCCTGGGTTCTGTGAACCAAATATCTGCTGAACAATCTTGATAACAACAGCGTGATTTAAATATACAGCATAAGACAAATCGCCGCAAAATTTAAAAATATCTTTATTAAAAATACAGTTTATCCATGAGTCAGGGTTGTACAGATATAATACGGAAACACACATACCGATTATATGTATACCATTATATCTTCCAAAAACAAACATACCTGCAAACATAAATAAAGAAAATAAATTGTAAGGTATATGTTTGGATTTTATTGTTTTGTAAAGTTCAGAGCAGGAAAATTTGTATATCAAAACGCCCAGAGCCATCATGGCAACCCCACGGGTGAGTGTTGCAGGCAGGCAACCAATGTTGGTAAAAGGATCACGCCCTATAATCCAATATGTTTCAAATAAAATGAATATAACAGGGAAAAGCAAATCTGCAGACAGCTTTTCGCAGTAATACAGACAGGCATATATAAAATAACCGCAGATTATAATGGCATTAATCTGCCATACGGGATAATTGAGGCAGCTTTCAAAAAAACCGGAACTCTGAACAAACATCAGTTCAGGAACTGTGTTATATACAGTTCTTACTGTCAGATATGCAGTAGAAATCAATCCCTTGTCTTTTATGGCAGCAGGGATGAATAAAACGAGAGTATATATCAGCATAACAGCATACGAAAAGATGTAATGGGGGAAAAGATGTTTAATATGGTCTATGGTATACTGCTTGTGGCTGTAACGCTGCTGAGGGGTGAAAAGACCTTCTGGAATATAAGATTTTGTATAGAATTTTCTGGCAAGAAAAAAACCGGATATTACAAAAAACAGCTTTACGGCAAAAGAAGCGCCGGGAATGTTTATGCCAAAGTGCCCCAATGCAATTACATAAGCAAAATAAAGCTTAAATAAGTCAAGAGAATATACTCGTTTCATTGATTGACTCCTGAAAAAATTAATTATATATAAGTATAACGTAAAAAACAGAATATTTCAATAAAAGAGAAAACGTAAGATGTGTTAAATCTTACGTTTTGTTCTTTCTAGCATTTTTCGCCGTTTTCGTAGTATCTTTCTTCTTCAAAGATATGAAAACTTATCTGGTCGGCATAAAAGCCCATCTTTTCAAACTGGTGGTGCAGATATTTTGCCACCTTGTCCTGAATTTCCATTGGTCTTTCAAACCACCACACCTGCACAACAGGGCAGTGTTTTGTTCTGCCGTTTTCGTCATAGAAACGGCTGTGGATAAGGTCAAAAACAAACCAGTCGCTTGGGCAGCCCACAATCTTTGCCAGTTCAGGTGCAGCTTTTACACTAAGTTCGGCACACTGTTCCTGTGTGATACCCTTAACAATAATCTGAGGCATAATAAAACCCTCTTTTCCTATAATTCTTGATTTTATAATACACCTTCAGATTGTATAAAACCATTGATATAAAAACCATAATATATGGATTTTAAAAGCAAAAAAGGACGTATCACACCGGATACGCCCAAAATTGATTATTTGTTCAGTTTTTCTTCCAGTTCACGCACTCTTTTTTCAAGTATTGCATTTGCCTGGGCAAGCTGTTTTATCTTTTTGCTGAAGCCCGATATAACCGCAGATACAGAAAGCAGTATAAGCAGTATAAAAATTATCTGTGTAAAGAAGATAAAGTTTACAGGGTCAATTACACCTGCAATATCATTGAGCACCAGCACGGTGTATGGGAAACAGGCAAATACAATCATACAAAGGCTGAAAGCCAGCCAGATGATAGAATATTTAACCTCCATTTTGCCTTTTTTGATAAGGTAGATGATAAATAAAAGAAATCCTACCGAGCCAAGTATAACAAGGGCGTGCAGGGATAAATCCATTGGTTTCATACTTTATTTACCGCCTTTCTTCCTGTTGGTGGAAATTCTGCCCACAGCAAGTGCAAGGCATACTTTAATCATATAATATGCACTTTTAAGGCTGCGGATGGATGAAACACCGCCCTGACGTTCTTCCATAACAACTGCAACTTCACCAACGGTGTATCCGTTGACAAGGCAGGACATAATGGCTTCCGGTTCGGGGTAGTCATCTGCGTAGTTTGCTGCAAAAAATTCTATCAGCTTTCTGTTGCAGGCGCGGAAACCGCTTGTTGTGTCTTTTATACGCTTGCCTGTAAGCACAAAAATCAAAGTGGAGATGATATTTATGCCCAAGCGGCGCATAAAGCTGGTCTGAAAACCTTCTTTTTCAATAAAGCGGCTGCCTATTGCCATATCAAACTGGCCGTTTTCCACGGGGGCAATCACTTTGGCAAGATATTTTGGGTCGTGCTGACCGTCGCCGTCCATCTGCACGGCAATATCATATCCGTACTGTGCGGCATATTTATAGCCTGCCTGCACACCGCCGCCGATGCCAAGGTTTATAGGGTTGTTGATATAGTTATACCCGTTTTCCTTAAGTATTTTTTCGGTGCTGTCGGTTGAACAGTCGTTGACTATAAGATAATCAACCTGTGGCGCATTTGCTGTTAAATTGTCTATAACCCTTACGATGCTGTCCTGCTCGTTGTAGCAAGGGATGATAACCAGCGTTTTCAAGGAATAGCCCTCCGTTTAAGTAAATAATGTTTATTCAAAGATAAAATCAATCAGATGTCCAAGCACTTTGTTGCGCTCGTGATGCTGACGGTGATAGGCAAAGGCGTTGTCGCCCAGCTGTTTTCTGTCTGCAGGGGACATATTGTAAAGTGTTTTTATGTTTTCAAAAAGCTGCACACTGTTGCCGCTTTCTCCTGTAAGGCCTGCATTTGCCTTTTCTATAACAAGGCTGCCTTCGCCGTCAATGCAGGTGATAACAGGTCTTCTGCCTGCCATATAGCTTGTTACCTTTGCAGGTATTGTAAGACCTATAAGGTCGCTTTTGGCAAGCGGGGCAAAAAGGCAGTCAGCCAGAGTGTGGTATTTTGGCATATCGGTAACAGGCTTGCTGCCGAGAAAATCAAAATATTCCTTCACATCTTTTTCGGCAACATATTTTTCAATGTCATTTCTGGCCATACCGTCGCCCACGATGATAAATTTAACATCGCTGATGCCGTCTTTTTTCAGCAGCACGGCAACATCAACGGCAACCTCAAGGTTCTGTGCGGGGCTGATATTGCCGGCATATACAACCTTGAAATAATCTTTATATTTTTCTGTCAGTTCTTCATCAGCAATTTCTGTTTCGTAAAAGCTTTCGCAGTACTGCGGAATAACCGCAATTTTTTCGCTGCTTTTGTCTGTTACAGAAATCAGTTTTTCTTTAAGTGACGGGCTCATTGCAATAAGCTTGTCGCTTTTTTTATAGTTGCAGTGGCTTGTAACTTCGCACACCTTCTGCAGAAATTTATTCTGTATCGGTAACACGGAGTAAAGGTTTTCGGGCCATAAATCCAGCACATATGTGGTAAGCGGAATTTTTTTCAGCTTTGAATACACAATGGCAGGAAAAATCATATACACAGGGCTGGTTTCATAGCAGAAAACAGCATCATATTTTTTGCTGAGAAAGGATAAAACCTTAAAAGTGGCAAAAAACGGATAGGAAATATAGTTCAGGAAAATTCTTATGGAAGAATTGCCTTTTCTGGTTATTTCCCAGCATCTGTGTACATTTACACCGTTGTAATTCTGTTTTAAATTTTTAAAAAAGCCGTAGCCGTCGGGAATATTGCCGTTTGGATAGTTTGGTATGCCGCAGAGCACATCAACTTCTATATCATTTTCGGCAAAGCCCTGGGCAATGTCACTTATACGGAAATTTTCGGGCCAGAAATGCTGGCTGACAATTAAAACTCGTTTTTTCAAAGTGTGTTCCTGTATTTTGATTAATATATTTTGCAGGGGCGGCTTCCTCGGCGTCCCGTAAAAAGCATAGCTATGTGCAGAGAATAAGTTAATTCATCCGCTTCAATTCTGATATCATGGTAAAAAATTAATACTTTCTCCACACCATTTTGTTAATCACACCTGTGTAGCTCTGGATAAGTTTTACAACCTTTGTGGAAACATTTTCGTCTGTGTAGTTTGGCACAGGAATGCCGAAATCTTCGTTTTTGTTCATTTCAACTGCTGTATCAACTGCCTGCAGCACCTGTTCGGTTGTAATGCCTGCAAGGATAAAATTGCCCTTGTCCAGTGCTTCAGGGCGTTCTGTGGATGTGCGGATGCACACAGCAGGGAACGGGTTGCCTACAGAAAGGAAAAAGCTGCTTTCTTCAGGCAAAGTGCCGCTGTCGGAAACAACTGCAAAGGCATTCATCTGCAGGTTGTTGTAATCGTGGAAGCCAAGCGGTTTGTTCTGGATAACGCGCTTGTCAAATACAAAGCCGCGCTGTGCAATAAATTTTGCACTTCTCGGGTGGCAGGAATAAAGAATAGGCATATCATATTTTTCTGCCATTGCATTTACAGCATTCATCAGATTGAAAAAGTTCTGTTCTGTGTCAATGTTTTCTTCCCTGTGGGCAGAAAGCAGAATATACTTGCCTTTTTCCAGACCAAGTCGGCTGAGAATATCAGAAGATTTTATCTGTTCAAGATTTTCGTGCAGAACCTCTGCCATAGGGCTGCCTGTAACATAAGTTCTTTCCTTTGCTGTGCCTTCGCTGTTAAGATAACGGCGTGCATGTTCACTGTAGCAAAGGTTTACGTCTGCAATATGGTCAACAATTCTGCGGTTTGTTTCTTCCGGCAGACATTCGTCAAAGCAGCGGTTGCCTGCTTCCATATGGAAGATAGGAATATGCAGTCTTTTTGCAGCTATTGCGGAAAGACAGCTGTTTGTATCGCCAAGGATAAGCAGTGCATCAGGCTTCTGTTCCACCATAAGCGCATAGCTTTTTGCAATGATGTTGCCGATTGTTTCCCCAAGGTCCTTGCCTACAGCGTCAAGATAGAAGTCAGGTGCGCGCAGACCAAGGTCATAAAAGAAAACCTGATTGAGCTCATAGTCATAGTTCTGGCCTGTGTGCACAAGAATCTGGTCAAAATATTTATCGCATTTTTTGATAACGGCAGCAAGGCGGATAATTTCAGGTCTTGTGCCGATAATTGTCATAAGTTTAAGTTTGCTCATTGTATTACTCCATTACAAAAGTGTTGTTGAATATTACCTGACCGGCTTCAATTTTGGCAAATGGTGCAATGCGGTTGTAGGCTTTAACCACGCTGTTGATGCACAGATGCACACCCTTTTCGATGATGACATCGTGGTCAACAACTGCACCAAAGTTAATTATACAGCCTGTGCGCACCTTTGCTGTTGCATTTATTGCCGCATTTGGCAATACTGCACAGCCTGCTTCCACAACTGCATTCGGGCTTACATATGCTGACGGATGAATGATTGCAGGCACCTGTGCCTTTGCACCGTTGAACAGATAAATCCATTCAACACGCAGGTTATTGTTGCCGAAAGCAGGGTAGAACCATGTGTTTTCGTCAATGTAGTTTACAAAGTCGTTGCACACGCCTTTAACCTTGCTGTCCTTTGCCTTGTCATCAAGAAAGATAACCTCGTCAAACATTTTTGCAGATAAAACAACGTCTTCTATTGTTTTGCCGTAGCCGCCAAAGCCAAGAATAACCAGTCTTTTCATAATTACAAATCCACCTTTGTATAGTATGTGTCAGGGTTCTGAGGGTCAAAAATCTGGTTGGACCAGAACAGGCATATCATTTCTTCATCGCCTGTGTTGGTAATGTTGTGTGTATAGCCCACAGGGATATCCACGACAGTTGGGTTGTCACCGCATACTTCATAGCGGATAATTTCGTTTGTAATCATATGGCGGAAGCTGATTGTTGCCTTGCCTTTGATAACAAAGAATTTTTCCACCTTTGTGTGATGCCAGTGGTCACCGCGGGTAATGCCCGGTTTTGTTGTGCTGATAAAAATCTGTCCGAAGCTCTCGCTTTTGATAAACTCTGCCAGCCAGCCGCGGTTGTCCTCGTTCTTTTTAAGCGGATAGCTGAAATCGTTGTTTTCAAGGTAGGACAGATAAGTGCCGTAAAGACGCTGTTCCAGCAGACCGTTAAGGTTTGGCATAACCAGACTTTCGCGGTTTTTGCCAAAGGCCTGTATTGTGCCTGCAAGTCTGCCAAGTGTAATTTTGTGCAGGGTGTCAATTTCAAAGAAGCCTGCTGTGTAGTTTTCTCTGTTTTCAAAGATATCAACAAACTTTGCAATTACATCGTCGATATAGCACAAAGTAAGTTCATAGTTTGGGTCGTTAATCTGCAAAGGCAGGCCGTGTGCCACATTGTAGCAGAAAGTTGCCACAACTGTATTGTAGTTGGGCTTTGACCATTTACCGAATACGCCGTAAAGGCGCACAATGTATGCAGGGTTAAGGCCGTTGTTCAAAAACAGTTCTTCGCCCATTTTTTTGCTTTTGCCGTAGTCGTTGTCCAGAAGTGCCTGAATGGAGGAGGAAACAACAACACCGCAGCTGTTGCTGTTCTTTTTGAGAAGTTCCAGCAGCTTTGCGGAAAAATCTGTGTTGCCTTCATAAAATTCGCTTGTGCTCTGCGGGCGGTTTACACCTGCAAGGTGAAACACAAAGTTGCAGTCAGCACAGTATTTATCCAGAGTTTCAAGACTGTCTTCGCGGTCAAACAGATAAAGGTTTGTATAGCCTTTCTGCAAAAGTGTTGCTGTCAGGTTTTTGCCCACAAAACCGCGGGCACCTGTGATAAGAATTTTTTTATCTTTCAAGTTTAGCCAGCTCCTCTTTGATATAGTCTGTTGTCTTCATCTTTGCAATTGTGCCTTCAATGTCAAGACGTTCTGTGTTGTGGCTGTTGTACTGGTGCAGAACCTTTTCTTCTGTTCTGCCTTCTACAAAATATTTGTCATAGTTAAGGTCGCGGTTGTCAGCAGGCACGCGGTAGTAGCCGCCCATATCGATTGCCTTTGCTGCTTCTTCTTCTGTAAGCAGTGTTTCGTACAGTTTTTCACCGTGTCTTTCGCCGATGATTTTTATGCCTGTGTCGCCAAACAGCTGCTGTGTTGCTTTTGCAAGGTCGCCGATTGTGCATGCAGGTGATTTCTGCACAAACAGGTCGCCCGGCTGGCCGTTTGTAAATGCAAATACAACAAGGTCAACAGCTTCGTCAAGGTTCATAAGAAAACGTGTCATTTCAGGGTTTGTAATTGTAAGCGGTTTGCCCTGTCTTATCTGTTCGCGGAAAAGCGGAATAACACTGCCGCGGCTGCACATAACGTTGCCGTATCTTGTGCAGCAGATTGTTGTTTTTTCAGGGTCAACTGTTCTGGATTTTGCCACAATAACCTTTTCCATCATAGCCTTGGAGATACCCATTGCATTGATTGGGTATGCAGCCTTGTCTGTGGAAAGGCAAACAACTCTTTTTACACCGTGACGGATAGCACTTGTAAGCACGTTTTCTGTGCCCAGTACATTTGTTTTTACTGCTTCAACAGGGAAAAACTCACAGCTTGGCACCTGTTTGAGTGCTGCAGCATGGAAGATAAAGTCAACGCCGTTCATGGCATTGTCCACACTGTTGATATCTCTTACATCGCCGATATAAAATTTAACCTTCTGGCTTTCAACGGGATACTGCACCTGCAGGTCGTGACGCATATCGTCCTGTTTCTTCTCGTCACGGCTGAAGATGCGGATTTCGCCGATATCGGTTGTTAAAAAGTGTTTGAGTACTGTATGACCAAAGCTGCCTGTGCCGCCTGTAATCAAAAGGGTTTTGCCTGTAAAAACTGACATAATATATCCTCCAAAGCATAGCTTTAATTTACAAAATTGATATGCGAACACATATATTCAATTTATTCTAACATATTTTTCATAACAATAAAAGTATATAAAGCAAAAATTGCATAAAAATATGTTGATTTTTTATATTTTGTGGTAGAATAAAAACATAAAATAAACTGTGCTGTTAACCACACAGCAGAAGGAGATTTAAAATGAGCGTAACCGATAAATTTTTAAGCTACATAAAAATTTCTTCACCGTCTGATGAAAACTGTGAAAACTGTCCGTCTTCCCCTTGTCAGCTGGACGTTGCCGAATTTCTGAAAAACGAAATGACAGCTATGGGCCTTTGCGATGTAAGGGTGGAAAAAGGCTATGTTTACGGCTGTCTGCCTGCAACAAAAGGATATGAAGATGTACCGTGTATAGGCTTTATTGCTCATATGGATACAGCCCCGGAATTCAGCGGCTGGGACATAAAACCGCAGATTATAGAAAACTATGACGGCGGCGATGTTCTGCTTAAAGGCAGCGGCGATGTTTTAAGCCCTGCAGATTTCCCTGAGCTTGCTTCCTTTAAAGGCCATACACTTATCACAACCGACGGCACCACTCTGCTTGGCAGTGATGACAAGGCCGGTATTGCTGTTATTATGCAGGCTGTGGAAGAAATTATGGCACAGGATATTCCTCACGGCAAAATTGCTGTTGGCTTTACACCTGACGAAGAAATCGGCCGCGGTGCAGACCTTTTTGATGTGGAAGGCTTTGGTGCACAGTTCGGCTATACCGTTGACGGCGGCCTGCCGGGAGAAATTGAATATCAGAATTTCAACGCATATTCCGCAACAGTAACAATCAACGGCCGTTCCATCCACCCGGGTTCTTCCAAAAATCAGATGATAAACAGTCAGCGTGTTGCCATGGAATTTGACAGTATGCTGCCTTGCTTTGAAAGACCTGAATATACAGAAGGCTTTGAAGGTTTCTATCACCTGACAAACTTTGACGGCAGCACCGAAAAAACAGTGATGCACTATATTCTCCGCGACCACGATGATGAGAAAATAGTACAAAAAGTTAACCTTATGCACGAAATCGGCGCATTCATCAATAAAAAGTACGGCAAGGACCTTGTAACAGTTGAAACAAAGGAAAGCTACCGCAATATGAAATGCCAGATTCTGCCTCATTTCCACCTTATCGAAAATGCCCGCAAGGCTGTTGAAATGGCAGGTATGGTGCCAAAGGATGTTGCAATCCGCGGCGGCACAGACGGTGCACGTTTAAGCTTTATGGGTCTGCCTTGTCCAAATCTGGCAACGGGCGGTATGAACTTTCACGGCAAATACGAGTGCAACACCAAGGAAAATATGGAAAAATGCACCGAGACAGTTAAAAATATCATCAGACTGTATGCTGAAAACAAATAAAAATCTGTGTGATAAAACAAGTGAAATAATACTGTTAAATCAATAAATTTTTGAAACTCAAAAGGGATACTCAATTGTAAAAACTGAGTATCCCTTTATTTTTCTGTATCGTTATTTCATAGGATTGCAGCACCGTATATTGGTACATGTTTCGGATAACGGTCTGGCACTGTTACGGGTTTGGTGTTAAAACAGGTGTTTTCCGCCTGTTCAGAATGATAAGGGTTATCACCAGTATCAAAGGAAATACTGTTGCAGCCAGAAGACCTGTTTTAAGGCTGTTTTCATTCAATGCGGCAACAGCGCCTACAACTGAAGGACTTACCATAGCACCAAAATCACCTGCCAGGGCTAAAAATGCAAACATTGCGGTTCCGCCACGGGGGCAATTCTGCGAAGAAATGCTGATAGAACCCGGCCACATAATGCCGACAGCCATGCCGCAGAATGCACAGCCTGAAAGGCCGGAAACCGGCAGGGCAGAAAGGGCCGCCAGCAGATAACAGCCAAAGCACAGTGCACCGCAGAAAAGCATAACCCTGACCAGATTAAGCCTGTGGCTGAACTTTCCGTACAGCACACGGGATATACCCATAAAAAATGCAAACATACCCGGGCCGGCCAGGTCACCGACAGTTTTGGAAACACCAAGGGCAGACTCGGTAAAGGCAGATGCCCACTGAGCCATGCTGGCTTCGGATGCGCCAGAACATACCATAAGTATTATCATCAGCCAGAACACAGGTGTTTTAAGCAGTTTACAGACGCCCATACTTTTTCCGTCTTCAACCAGATGTTCAATAGGACAGTTTATAAAATTAAAGGTGTTGTACAGCGGCACCAGTGCCCAGATTAAAGCAAGAGCTTTCCAGTTTTCTGTGCCGAAAATATGGAAAAACAGGGTGGAGAACAAAATTACCCCCAGTGCACCCCAGCAGTAAAAGGAGTGCAGAAGGCTCATCACGCCGTCTTTGTTTTCAAAAGGGCAGGCCTCGACAATGGGGCTTACCAGAACTTCAATAAGGCCGCTGCCTGTGGCATAAAGCACCACCGAAATCAGTATGCCCGCAAAGGGGACAGGCAGCAGTTCGGGCAGAAATGCCATAAGGGCAATACCTGCAGCAGACAGAAGCTGTGATGCCATAACACAGGGGCGGTAGCCTGCTTTGTCTGCAAATTTTGTGGCGGCAAGGTCAACAAAAAGCTGGGTCAGATAGAACACCAGCGGAATCATCGCAATCTTTTCAAGTGTAATTCCGTAGCTGCTTCTGAATGTTAAAAACAGCAGAGGTGTAAAATTTGCACTTATAGCCTGTGTGACAAAACCAAGATAGCAGGCTGTAAGTGTTTTTTTGTAATTTTTTTGCTTTGGCATAACAATTTCCTTTGAGTTTGTATAAAATCTTCGGAATGTATTATATCATCACAATACGCTGTATAAAATGTAAAAAATCGTCAGAATGAAGCACTATTTACCCATAACGCTGTATTGGCTGGGACTGTAACCATATTTCTTTCTGAACTGACGGCTGAAATAATTAACCGAATTAAAACCGCAGGCATCACTGATTTGCTGAAGTGTATGCACTTTTTCATCAAGCATTCTGTGTGCTGTCTGAAGCCTGTATTGTATAAGTGCTTCAACGGGGGAACACCCCATATATGTTTTAAAGCAGCGCCCTGCTTCGCTGCGGCTGATATCGGCGGCTTTGGCAATATCCTCAAGGGTTATTGTTTCGGCATAATGCTGATATATGAACATCAGCATTTTTTGCAGACGGACCTGACTGTTAATCTGTATGCGGGAGACTTCGGATCTGGGCAGCTGTGCAGAATTCAGATTTATAAATTCAAAAATACGGCTGATATTGCGCTGAACAGCCAGCTCATAGCATGGGGGCTGCCCTTTCATCAGCTTGTATATGTCGCTGATTAAACTGTGTACCTCACCTGTAAAATCATCGCCATTGCGGAACACAATAAAAGGCAGAAAATCACACAGGGCAACAGTCTGAATGTATTTTTTGTAAAGAGTGCTTGTTTCAGGGGCAATCAGTGAACCCGAAAATACGATATTGGGCATAGGGTCGGGCAAATCGCCTGACAGCTGTCTGATGCCGTGCAGTACATTTACGTTGACAAATATGCTGTCACCCGGCTGCAGAACAATATGCTGCTGCCCAACCTGATAATCCAGAACACCCTTTGCCGCCGTTGCTATCTCAAAGCCGGTATGCCAGTGCAAAGGTCCGGCACGGTCAGGCAAGGAAGCCAGCTCGTCGTGATAGCAGGTGATGGGAAATTCTGCGTCGGTGTGGGGTATCTGCTCCTGCAGGTGATGGTTGAGTATTATAGGCATAATCCGTCTCTTTTTATATTGAAATTTGTTATTCCGCAAATTATACGGGAAGGATAAAATACACCGTAACAATTATGGTGACTGCGGTAAAAATATTGTCGAAAATTCTGTAATAGCTTTCGCCTGCGGCACGGTTTCTGAAGAAAATGCTGTAAACTTTGGTGCTGTATATTTTTGACAGTGCCAGAAGCACATACAGAATGAATACCAAAAAATAAGGCTGTCCCGTCAGAAGCCCGCGGCTGCCTTCAAGGCTCTGGTCTGCAACTGCTGCCCAGTCTGTGCCGGGAAGAATGTCATCGGACATATTTTTGCTTTTTTCCACAGTGCCGTCCTTATAAACATTGACAGTGTATGCACCATCGATGGTTAAAGTGTCTTTGTCCACCTGCTTTTGCAGCACTATTTTTTTATACTCGGCAAAAGGATTCCGGCAGGTGTAGGTTACGGCAGTCAGGTTTGAGCTTTTACGGTAAAAATGTTCCTGGACAAAAATACCCTTGCTGAAAAAGGAAAGCCAGAAAACTATAAGGTAAATCACAAAAAATACAGACAGAATAAATAACTTGCTTGGTTTTATGGTAGGTTTGTTGTTTAAGTCCATATTTACTCCTTAATATAAATTCAGTGATTTTATGATACTATGCCGAAAAATAAAAATCAATTTTTACAACCATTTTTCACAAAAGTTATAAAATAAAATTATATGTTTTTGTCAGCTTTAAAAAATCAGCAAATAAACACTTGAAAAAAATAAACAATAGGGTATGATATAATTAGAATATAGTGTACAGATGTGTACATTAATCTGCAGAAAAGGCGGTGTTTTATGTCAGTAATTGAAAATGAAAAGAAATATCTGGAAATTATTTTAAAACACGAATCCAATGGTGTTGAGTTTCTTACAAGCCACGGCATTGTGATTGAAGAAGGTGTAAAAATCGGCAGAGGCACACAGATTCTTCCCGGTACAATCCTTAAAGGAAATACTGTTATCGGCGAAAACTGTGTTATTGGTCCAAACAGCATGCTGACAGACTGTACAATAGGTGACGGCGTTGTGTTCAATGCATCACAGGGTGCAGAGTCAGTGGTGGAAGACGGTGCAAAAATCGGTCCGTTCACACAGCTGCGTCCAAACAGTCACATCTGCAAAAAGGTTAAAATCGGCGACTTTGTCGAAGTTAAAAACTCCACTGTGGGCGAAGGCACATCAATTGCACATCTCACATATATTGGTGACAGTGATGTTGGCAGACATGTCAACTTCGGCTGCGGTGTTGTAACGGTAAACTATGACGGTGCAAGCAAAAACCGCTGCACAATCGGTGATTATGCCTTTATCGGCTGCAACACAAACCTTATTGCACCTGTTAAGGTTGGCAACGGCGCATATACAGCAGCAGGCTCCACAATTACAAAGGATGTTCCTGACGGCGACCTGGCAGTTGCCCGTGCAAGACAGGAAAACAAATCCCACTGGGCAGAGAAAAAACTCAGCGGATATATTGAAAAACATTCAAAATAAAGGTAAAATAATTTAAGGCTTTAATATTTTTATCAAAAATATTCAAATACAGGACACGAGAGAAAAAAGAGGTAAAAAATGAACATTCATGGTAAAGACATTAAGATTTTCGCTGCAAACTCCAGCAAGGAACTTGCACAGAAAATTGCAGACGAGCTGGGTATGCCTTTGGGCAAATGCGAAGTAAGCACATTCTCTGACGGCGAAATTGCAGTTTCCATTCAGGAAACAGTTCGCGGCAGCGACGTTTTTGTAGTGCAGAGCACAAATGCACCTGTAAACAACAATCTTATGGAACTGCTCATTATGATTGACGCACTCAAACGTGCATCCGCTGGCCGCATCACAGCAGTTATGCCATATTACGGCTATGCACGTCAGGACAGAAAGAGCAAATCCCGTGACCCAATCACAGCTAAACTTGTTGCAGACCTTATCACAGCAGCAGGTGCAGACCGCGTGCTGACAATGGACCTTCACGCTGCACAGATTCAGGGTTTCTTCAACATTCCGCTTGACCACCTTGTTGGCATGCCTATTCTTGCAAGAGAATTTGTTAAAAAAGAAATTGAAGACCTTGTAGTAGTAAGCCCTGACCTTGGTTCCGTAACAAGAGCAAGAAACTTTGCAAACTACCTTGATGCACCAATTGCTATCATTGACAAACGCCGTCCAAAAGCAAACGTTTCAGAAATTATGAACATCATCGGCGAAATCAAGGATAAAAATGTTGTTATCATCGACGACATTATCGATACAGCAGGCACACTCTGCAACGCAGCAAACGCACTTAAAGAACGCGGTGCAAAATCCGTAAGAGCATGTGCAACACACGGTGTTCTTTCCGGCCCTGCAATTCAGAGAATTCAGGATTCTGCAATTGAAGAACTTATCCTTCTTGACACAATCAAACTTCCGAAAGAAAAACATCTGGAAAAAATTGAAGTTGTTACAGTAGCAGAAGTATTTGCAGAAGCAATCAAGAGAATTTACAACGACCAGTGTCTCTCTTCTCTGTTTGACTGATATGTTTTTTAAAAAATCAAATAACAGCATAGACTATATAGTAGTCGGTCTTGGCAATCCTGGCAGCAAATATCAGAATACCCGCCACAACATAGGCTTTGAAACACTGGACTATATTGCCGACAAAAACAATGTGTCGGTGACAAAGGCAAAGTTTTCGGCTTTGTACGGTGTGTGGGAAACCGAGGGCTGCAAGGTAATGCTGCTTAAACCGCAGACTTTTATGAATCTTTCGGGCGAAGCTGTTGTGCAGGCCGCAAGATTTTACAAGGTTCCTGCCGAAAACATCATTGTTATTTTCGATGATGTTTCGTTGGATGTGGGCAAAATGCGCATCCGTCAGAAAGGCAGTGCAGGGGGCCACAATGGCATAAAAAGCATTATCAGCCATATGGGACAGGATTTTCCAAGAATCAAAATGGGCGTGGGGCAGAAGCCTCATCCCGACTACGACCTTGCCGACTGGGTGCTGGGCAAGTTTACAGACAGCGACAAAAAGCTGCTGGCAGACCGCTTTGAAGATGCACACAGAGCCGTTAAGCTTATGGTTGGCGGCGACAGCCAGAAGGCTATGAACTTATATAACAGATAATTGAAAACAGAAGCCGTACGGGGTATCCTTTGCCCTGTACGGCAACTGCTCGTTATAAACAAAATGTAATTTTTGTCGAAAAATATACAAAAAGGAGACAATATGCTTTTAAAGGAAATCAGCAGAACACCAGAATTTTTAAAGCTTGTAAATGAAATAAAGGGCTATTCTTCTCCGATAGCTCTGTTTGGTCTGTCGCAGACTGCCCGCGCAGCCTTTATTGCCGCGGTGCAGAAAGCCACAGACCGTCAGGTGCTGGTGCTTGCAAAGGATGAAAAAAATGCAAACAGGCTCAATGACGATATTATGTTTTTCGGCGAAAAAACACAGGTGTTTCCTGCAAGGGATTTAACCCTGCGTGCACTGGAGGGATTTTCCCGTGAGTACGAATACCGCCGCATACAGACAATGGGCTATCTTGTGTCCAAACGCTGTGACATTGTTGTTTCCACAATGGAAGCAGCCCTTATGTATACAATGCCAAAGGAAAAATTTCTGCAGAACACCCTTACCATCAAGGATACCACAGTTATCAGACCTGCAGATCTGGTGCAGAGCCTTGTAAATGCGGGCTATATCCGCCGTGAAATGGTGGAAGGCCCCGGTCAGTTTGCACAGCGCGGTGATATTGTGGACCTTTACACCCCCGATATGCCAATGCCTGTGCGTATTGAGTTCTGGGGTGATGAGATTGACCGCATCAACACCTTTGAAATAGAAAGTCAGCGCCGTACACAGCAGATTAAAAAGGTGCATATTTCACCAGTAAAGGAAGTTCTGTTCACAACACCGCAGCAGGCAGTTGATGCAATAAACGGATATCGCAAAACTGTAAGCGGCAAACAGCTTGCCGCCTTTGACACAGCCTGCGAAAAGGATATGATTACCCTTAAAAACGGGATGATGCCGCAGGCTATGGACAAATATATCGGTATGTGCTACAGCGAAAAATCAACTCTGTTTGATTTTCTGGATAACCCTATTGTATTTATCGATGACTTTGCTGCGGCAAGAGAAGGCTATGAGCAGGTGCTGTGGCACAACGGGCAGGATATCGAAACTTTGCTGGCAGACGGCATACTTGCAAAGGGTATGACAGATTTCTATGCCCCTTACAGCTATATGCTTGAAAAGGCAAAAACCTCACCTACAGTTATTGCCGAAGATTTTGTGCGCAGTGTAAGCGATGTAAGCCTTTCCAACATTGTCAACTTTACCTGTCACAATCTGCCAAGCTGGGCAGGTGAATACAAAGTGCTTGCCGAAGATGTTGGCGAGCTGATAAAACAGAAATATAAAATTGTGGTGCTGGCAGGTACAAAAAAATCTGCACAGGGCCTTGTGCGCGACCTTGAAAGCTTTGGCTACAGTGCATTTTATATGGAAAAGGACTGTGATATAGCCCCGGGCACCATTGGCGTTGCAGGGGGGCACACCCAGCAGGGCTTTGATTTGCCAGCCTACAAGCTGTGCCTTATCACAGGCCGCAAGCTTGATGTTTCAAAACAGAACTACAAGCGCAAAAAGGCAAAGGATGCACTGACATCCATTGACGAAATTTCCAAAGGTGACTATGTTGTGCACCAGAACTACGGCATCGGTGTTTACGACGGCATACACAATGTAAGTATGCAGGGCGTTACAAAGGATTATCTTAAAATCAACTTTCAGGGCAAGGACAGCCTTTTTGTGCCTGTAACCCAGCTGGACCTTATCAGCCGTTACACCTATGCCCAGTCGGACGAAAAGGTTACACTTTCAAAGCTTGGTGGCGAAAGCTGGAAAAAGACAAAGGCCAAAGCCAAAAAGGCAACACAGGAGATGGCGGCAGAGCTTATCCGCCTTTATGCCGAGCGTGAACGTGCAAAGGGCTTTGCCTTTGAAGAAGATACCGAATGGCAGCGCGATTTTGAAGCCCGTTTTATCTATGACGAAACCGACGACCAGCTTAAAGCCGTTGCCGAAATCAAAAAGGATATGGAAAGCCCATACCCTATGGAACGCCTTGTCTGCGGTGACGTTGGCGTCGGCAAAACCGAGGTTGCCCTGCGTGCCGCCTTCAAAGCGGTTATGAACAACAAGCAGGTGGCAATTCTTGTGCCAACCACAGTGCTTGCCTGGCAGCACTACAACACCCTTGTGCAGCGTATGGAAAGTTTCCCGATAAACATTCAGCTGCTTTCCCGTTTCCGCACACCAAAACAGAGGGAGCAGACAATAAAGGATATCAACAGTGGCGTGGCAAACATTGTTGTGGGCACCCACGCACTTATACAGAACAAGGTTAAGTTCAAGGACCTTGGTCTTGTTATCATAGACGAGGAACAGCGCTTTGGCGTTGCCCACAAGGAAAAGCTGGTTGAAGGCTTTAAAGGTGTTGACGTGCTTACTCTTTCCGCAACACCTATCCCAAGAACTTTAAGTATGGCACTCAACGGCATACGCGATATGTCCACAATAGAAAAACCGCCTTTTGACCGTATCCCGATTGAAACCTATGTAAGCGAATTTGACGAAAAAATGGTAAGCTTTGCGCTTAACCGCGAGCTTAACCGCGGCGGGCAGTGCTATTATCTTTACAACCGTGTGGAAACAATTGACAACTGTGCACTCCGTGTGCAGAAGATGTGCCCAAATGCCCGTGTGGCAGTTGCCCACGGCCAGATGGACGAGGCAACGCTTTCAAGGGTATGGCAGCAGCTTATCAACGGCGAAATTGATATTCTCGTGTGCACTACAATTATCGAAACAGGCATCGACGTGCCAAACTGCAACACGCTGATTATCGAAGACTCTGACCGTATGGGTTTAAGCCAGCTTTATCAGATACGCGGCCGTGTGGGCCGTTCCACCCGTAAGGCGTATGCCTACTTTACCTTCCGCCGCAACAAAGTGCTCAACGAAATTGCAGTAAAACGCCTTAATGCAATACGCGAGTTTACCAGCTTTGGTTCGGGCTTTAAAATTGCAATGCGCGACCTGCAGATACGCGGTGCGGGCAGCATTCTGGGCAAAACACAAAGCGGTTTTATGGCATCTATCGGTTACGATTTGTATGTCAAGCTGCTCAATCAGGCTATTGCTGTGGAAAAGGGCGAAGAAATCAAAACCGAAAAATCCGACTGTCTTATCGACATAACGGTGGACGCATTTATTCCTGAAAAATATATCCCTTACACCATGAACCGCATTGAAAGCTACAAGCGCATAGCAAGCCTTGAAAACGAAGATGATGTCAGCGACCTGCTGGACGAACTTATCGACCGTTACGGCGATGTGCCGGACAGCGTTATGGGCCTTATTGACATTTCGCTTCTGCGTGTAAAAGCGGCAAGCGTCGGTATTTACGAGGTTGTACAGCGCAAGGACAATATTATGTTCTACTCCAACGATTTTGCAAAAATCGACATAGGCAGTGTGCTTAAAAATACAAAGCATAAAATTGCAATAAACAGTGTGAATAAGCCATATATTTCTGCACAGATTAAAAACGGTGAAAGCAGCCTGCAGGTTATGAAGGATATGCTGGAAACCTTTAAACAGGCAGAAATTGCAGATAAAAAGGCATAATGTGCATTTTACAGTGCAAAGTTACAGACAACTGCTCTGCAGCGGAGGTTAAAATATGAAAAACAGTTACGATATAATTATAATCGGCATGGGACCTGCAGGGGTTTCGGCGGCTTTGTATGCCCACCGTGCAGGCAGTGATGTGCTGGTTATCGGCGGCGAAAGCAACGCTCTTGCAAAAGCTGAAAAGATAGACAACTATTACGGCGTGCCAAAAGGCACAAGCGGCCCGCAGCTTTTTGAAATGGGTGTAAATCAGCTTAAGGACAACAACATCGACACCCTTGAAGGTCAGGTTGTATCAATTGAATGGTACGGCGATTTTGGTGTGAAAACAGTGGAAAATTCCTTTACTGCAAAAAGTGTAATTCTTGCCACAGGCACACAGCGCCGTGCACCAAAAATAGAGGGCCTCAAAGACTTTGAAGGCCGCGGCGTAAGCTATTGTGCGGTGTGCGACGGCTTTTTCTACCGCGGCAAAACCGTGGCGGTACTGGGCGAGGGCGAATACGCAGCGGAAGAAGCAGCCTACCTTAAAAATCTTGCTCAAAAGGTATATATCCTTACAAACGGCAAAGCACCGCAGAAGATTGCTGACGGTGTGGAATACATCGATAAAAAACTTGCACAGATAAAAGGCGAAGCCACTGTGCAGCAGGTTGTTTTTGAAGACGGCAGCACCATAGACACAAGCGGTGTTTTTGTGGCTGAAGGCGTTGCGGGGGCAGGTGATTTTGCCCGCAAACTTGGGGCAGAACTCAGTGGAAACAGCATTGCTGCAGACGAAAAATGTGCAACAAATATCCCCGGCCTTTATGCTGCTGGGGACAACCTTGGCGGCATGCTTCAGGTGGCAAAAGCGGTTTATCAGGGTGCTGTTGCCGGCAGCGAAAGTGCAAAATATGTGCGCAGTCTGAAAGGAAATTAAACAATGGAAATAAAAACAGGCAGATACAGACATTTTAAAGGCAACGAATACGAAGTCGTGGGCACCGCCCGCCACTCGGAAACGCTGGAGGAACTGGTGGTCTACCGCGCCCTGTACG
>JAFSAW010000121.1 GCA_017442085.1 Oscillospiraceae bacterium
ACCCATGTCTGTGGGTTCATAAGGATTGCAGCGTCAAGACCTACATTGTATGGGCTTTCCTGGATGAATTTTTTTCTCCATGCTGCTTTAACGTTGTTTTTGAATTCAACGCCAAGCGGGCCGTAGTCCCAAGTGTTTGCAAGACCGCCGTAAATTTCACTGCCTGCATAAACATAGCCTCTGCCTTTGCACAGAGCAATGATTTTTTCCATTGTTTTATCCTGGTTTAACATAATGTCCTCCAAATGTTAACTATGTATATTAATATTTAATAAATTAAAAATACTTATTTATATATAATAATCTTTTATGCCGATTTAGTCAATAGATACAAGGATTTTATTGTTTTGTTATACTTTTTGCAGATAATTGTTATCATAGGTAAATTTATGCTTGATTTATCCTGCAAAATAGTATAAATTAATATAGCTGCTGTTTATTTATACAGCAAAATTTAAAAAATATGTAATAAGGCAGAATTATGAAAATACTTAAAGACAAACGCTTTTATAAATTTTTAATTCCCTCTGCTATCGGTGCATTTCTCTTTGTAACACCGATAAATCAGGACGGCAACCTTACAATACCAATTGCCGTGGTGGCAAACATGCTGCTGGATTTTATGGGAGACAGCGCACTGACAATTATATGGGCACTTATCTCGTTAAGCGGCATTATAACTGTAATACACAAATTTATCGGAATAAGCATTATTAAAAACAATCCTAAGCTTAACAACCTTTTCAGTGTAAAAGGCTTCTGGTTTGTGGTGCGAATGATTGGCCTTGTGTTTGCAAATATGATTTACTTTAACCTTGGCCCTGATTTTATCATAGGCGGCGCAACAGGCGGTATGGTTATCAACGACCTTATACCTATCCTTGTGTGTGTATTTCTGCTGGCAGGTATTCTGCTTGCACTGCTGCTCAACTATGGCCTGCTGGACTTTTTTGGTGCACTGCTGATTAAGCTTATGCGCCCTGTGTTCAATCTGCCGGGCAGAAGCGCACTTGACTGTGTGGCAAGCTGGCTGGGTGACGGCAGCATCGGTGTTCTGCTGACCAGCAAACAGTACGAAGAAGGCTTTTACTCCAAACGTGAAGCAACAGTTATTGCAACAACATTCTCCGCTGTAAGCATCACCTTCAGCCTTGTTGTTATCAGCGAAGTTGGGCTTGAACATATGTTTTTGCCATTCTATCTTGTTGTCTCCCTGGCAGGTATTGTAGCCGCAATTATCGTGCCAAAACTGCCGCCGCTGTCACGCGTGCCTGATACATACTATACCGAAGTACCGCACAGAGAAGATATTCCTGACGGTATGACACCTTTGCAGTACGGCACAAAGCTGGCACTTAAAAAAGCAGAAAACTGCCCAAGCGTAAAAGGCTTTTTCAAGGAAGGCATAGAAAACGTGTTTGAAATGTGGTTTGGCACTTTGCCTGTAATTCTTGCAATGGGCACAATTGCACTGATTATTGCAGAATTTACACCGTTTTTCAGATGGCTGGGCGTTCCATTTATCCCAGTGTACAATCTGCTGGGCATTCCATATGCCGAAGCCGCAGCACAGACTGTTGTTATCGGTTTTGCCGATATGTTTCTGCCAAGTGTTCTTGCCAGCACAATAGAAAGCGAAATGACACGCTTTGTGGTTGCCGCAACAAGTGTTACACAGCTTATCTATATGTCAGAAATAGGCAGTATCATTATGGGCAGCAAAATCCCGGTTTCACTTAAAAACCTGTTTATCATCTTCCTTGAAAGAACAATTGTTACACTGCCTGTAATTGCACTTTTTGCACATATTATATTTTAAAAGTTAAAGGTCGGACATTTTGTCCGACCTTTTTGTTTTATAGTGTATGAACTGTTGGATATATTGGGATTGATGTCATTCTGAGGCTTTAGCCGAAGAATCTCCCGGTTTGAACAGATATTATTTTGAGCAGACATAGAGATACTTCGCTTCGCTCAGTATGACAGTTTAAATTTATAAATTGTTCGGAAAATTGGAATTTACTTAATTCTTCGCATTTTTTTACTTACCTGCTTCGCAAGAAGATACAGCAGATACCCAATGATGAAACCTAACGAATTTAATAACAAATCATCAATATCGGATACTCTGTCATAAAAGGGAAGCTGTAAAATCTCAATACATAAAGAAACACCAATACCTGCGGAAATGACTTTCCAGTGTGTATCCAACCCCTTGTATACACTGGGCCAAACAATTCCCAATGGAATAAACATTGCTGTATTTCCAATTACATTTATCAAAATGTCTCTCATTTCGGGATAATCAAACAAATTAACAAGCGGAATCCAATTTATCCGAAACGGATATACTTTTGCACTTTCATAAACAAGCGGTTGTATTTCTCCATTCACTTTAGAAAATGGGAAAAAGGTAAAGCGAGCAACAACGACAATGCAGACATATACCAAAAGCAGTTTCAGTTCTTTTTTCCAATCTGCTCTCTTGGTTTTAATTGCACATATCACTCTTACCAAACACCAAATGATACTTATGAACACCAACATTGATGTGTATGATATTCGAATCATCTATCTGTTCTCCTTGTTGTCAAATTCAAGTTTTTCTAACTGATTTTATTATACCACAGCATAATTTTCTGCACAACAAAAGGCGCATCAGTCTGATGCGCCTTTAACATTTTGTTATTTTTTATCCTTGTTCTGACCAAATTTGTACTCTGTACCATTCAGCAGACGTTTGATATTTGTGCGGTGGGACCATATAATCGCTGACGGAAATACAACCGCTGCAATAAGGTTTGGCACCGACACAGTCTGTGTGATATACACCTGAATAAGTGTCCAGATAATATAAGTCGGCGGTGCAATAATGCTGCCCAGAGACACAATTTTTGTGCTGAACACAATGATGAAGAACAGGCCCAGTGCTGTAAGCAGAGTGATTGGTGTAACGGCAATCATACTGCCTGCAATAACGCTTACACCCTTGCCGCCTTTAAAGCCAAAGTACAGTGGGAACATATGGCCGAGAAATGCGCCAAGCACTGCAATATACAGACCGATTTCCATATTGAGATTGTTGGAGAAATAAATTTCTCTGCCAAACATATTGAACGCGTGGTGCAGTTCTTCGGTAACAGGGCTGTTAAGGAACAAAAGACGTGCAATCATAACTGCAACCGTGCCTTTGAGCACGTCGCCTGTGATTGTAAGTGCTGCAGCTTTTTTGCCGAATGTGCGCAGCACGTTTGTCATGCCTGCATTACCGCTGCCGAATGTGCGGATGTCCTTTTTGTAAAGACCTTTGCTTACAATAATTGAAAAGGACAGTGAACCGAGAAGATATGCTTCAACAGCAATAATAATCCATTTGATATAGAACGGCATCAGCTGTCACCTCTTTCGCGGATAATAAGCTTGATTGGTGTGCCTTCAAGGCCAAACACTTCTCTTATCTGGTTTTCGATATAACGCTGGTAGGAGAAGTGGAACAGTTCGCGGTTGTTGCAGAAAGCAACAAATGTCGGCGGACGTGTGCCAATCTGTGTCATATAGTAAATTTTAAGGCGCTTGCCCTTGTCACTTGGCGGCTGAACACGCTGAACGGCACGTGCAAGAATATCATTGAGAACACCTGTTGTTGTGCGGAAAGAGTTCTGGTTGTCTACAAATTTGATAAGTTCAAACAGCTTGTCAATGCGCTGACCTGTCTGTGCAGAGATAAAGATGATAGGTGCATAGCTCATAAAGCTGAAATCTTCCATCAGCTTTTTGCGCATAACGTCCATTGTCTTGTCATCTTTTTCAACAGCGTCCCATTTGTTAACGGCAATGATACAAGCCTTGCCCTGCTCGTGTGCAAAACCTGCCACCTTGCTGTCCTGTTCGGTAAAGCCAACAGTGCCGTCAATCATAATTACACACACGTTGCTGCGTTCAACTGCTGCAAGTGCACGCACAACGGAGAAGCGTTCAACACCTTCTTCAACGTTGCCGCGCTTGCGCATACCTGCTGTGTCTGTAAAGATAAATTTGCCGTGCTTGTTTTCGATATAGCTGTCAACAGCATCACGGGTTGTACCGCTTTCGTCACGGACAATCATTCTTTCTTCGCCGATAATGCGGTTTACAAGGCTGGATTTGCCAACGTTTGGACGGCCGATAACCGCAACACGGATTCTTTCGTCATTATCTTCAGCTTCTTCCTCGTATTTTATATACTTGAAGCATTCGTCAAGGATATCACCTGTGCCGTGACCGTGCACGGAAGACACAGGGAACGGGTCGCCAAGACCCAGTGAATAGAATTCGTAGATATCATCGCTTACCTTGCCGATGCTGTCGCATTTGTTTACAACCAGCACCACAGGCTTGCCGCTTTTCATAAGCATTGTTGCAACTTCGTAGTCGTTTGCTGTTACGCCGCTGCGGATATCTGTGACAAACAGAATTACATCTGCTGTGTCAATGGCAATCTGTGCCTGCTGACGGATGTGCTTGAACACACTTTCGTTGTCACGTGGTTCGATACCGCCTGTATCAACCAGCAAAAATTGTTTGTCCAGCCAGTTGCCTTCGGCATAGATGCGGTCGCGGGTTACACCCGGTGTGTCTTCAACTATGCTTATGCGCTGGCCGATAATTTTATTGAACAGTGTGGATTTGCCAACGTTTGGTCGGCCCACAATTGCAATAATCGGTTTTGCCATCTTTACACCTCTTTCAAAATTCCTGACAGCAGGTCATAGCCGTCACATGAGTAAAATTCTGCAGTTGTGCCAAGTGCTTCTTCAAGCTGCGGCACTGTCATATCATCCAGAAAAATTTCGGCATTGTCGCTTAAAACATCATTGCACAGACACAGACGGTCTGTTTTAAGGTTGCCTTTAAGCTGATTTACAAGGTCGGTGCCTGTCAGAAGGCCTGTCACCGACACGTTGCCGCCAAAAAATTCGTTTTTGATTTTGTGAACATATATTTTAACCTTATCGCCGTACTTTTCCATTGCCATATCGGTCATTGTTTTAAGCACAGGATAAAAGCTTTCGCCCGTTGCTATATCCACCGCAACATTTCTGCTTGCTGCCGGGTGATAGTCCATATCGTCAGCAAAGTTGTCCATAAAGGTGCGCACCATACCAACGCCGTTTTCTATCTGCGGAAAATCCTCGTAATATTCCGCAGCTGGAATATCATAGCCTGCATTGAGATAAAATTCATCAGACAGATAAATAAGTCTTGTGCCGTGTTCCCTGTAAAAATCTTCAGTTTCTCCGGCAACAAGTGCAATAACCTCTTTGCAGTCTTCACCGCTGAAGCTTTCGGCCTTTTCCAGCCCGTCACGGTAGCGTGTAAGGCCTATTGGCACAACGGAAACGCTCTGCACTGCAGGATAAAGTGACTGCAAGTCATGGATGGAACGGCGCAGTTCGTCACCGTCATTTACATTTTTGCACAGAACAATCTGGCAGTTCATCTTTATATCTGCCGCCGCAAACTCCCGCATACGCTCCATAACATTTGTGGCGTTGGGGTTTTTCATCATCTTTACACGCAGCTGCGGGTTTGTTGTGTGCACAGAAATATTTATCGGAGAGATACGCACCTTTTTGATGCGGTCAACCTCTTTCTGTGTAAGGTTGGTCATGGTAATATAGTTGCCGAAAAGGAAGGACAGTCTTTCGTCATCATCTTTAAAATAAAGTGACTGGCGCAAACCTTTTGGCAGCTGGTCGATAAAGCAGAACATACACTTGTTTTTGCAGTGATGGTGCTTGTCGATAAGGTAGGTTTCAAATTCAAGGCCCAAAGGCTCGTACTCGTCTTTATCCGCAACTGTAACGGTTTTTTCCACGCCGCCTGTCAGCAGTTTTATTTCCAGATTTGTATTGCTCTGATAGAACTGCAAATCCAGCATATCGTTGATTTCTTCGCCGTTGATTGCAACAAGGGTGTCTCCCGCTTTTATGCCGCATTTGTCCGCAGGGCTGTGCTTTTGCACATCTTTGATTACTACAGCCATTTAAACCTCCTTTTTTACAGACCAAATTATGTCAATTTAATATTTTATCATATTATTGCAATAATTTCTATAAAAATTATATGAACAATCTGATTTTTTAAAACAAATGGGCGAACACAGTCCGCCCATACAGAAAACCTATGCTTTGTCAGTATGCAAAACAATAAAAAAGGACAGAACCTGCGCTCTGTCCTTACACTTATTTGTTAATTAAGCTTCTTTTTTGATTACAGCTTTGCCTTTGTAGTAACCACAGCTTTTGCAAACTTTATGTGGAAGTGTTAATTCACCACACTGTGCACACTTAACAAATGTTGGTGCAGTCAATTTCCATACGTTAGAACGTCTTTTATCTCTTCTAGCTTTTGAAACTTTTCTCTTTGGTACTGCCATGCTTTAGCACCTCCTCTGATTATTCATCATCTTGTAATAATTGTTTTAATATTAATAACCTTGGGTCTATCTGTTTATCTTCGCAGCCGCAGTTTTCCTCTTTAGGTCTGCCGCAGTACTGGCACAATCCCTGACAGTCCTCGCTGCACACAAGTGCATTTGGAATTTCAAGGGACAGTTCCTGATAAACAAGCTGTTTTACGTCAAGTGTGTTATCACTGCTTACAGGAATTTCCGGGTCCGGTTGTGTGAGGATATCCGGAGTTACAACGAAATCCTGAGAGAAACTGAATTCTCTGCTAAACAGCTTCAAACATCTTGCGCAGCTGCACACAGCAGTTGCCTTTACGTTAAGCTCGATAAATGTTTCGCCGTTGCCCTTGCGCAGATTAAGTTCGGCCTTAACCGGCTGTTCAAAGGTGGCGTCACAGCTTATATCTTCGTTGCTGAAATCAAATTCCAGCATCAGCTGTTTGGCTTTTTCTTCCCCTTGGAAGACTTTGGTGAGATTAACTAACATAAAGCACCTCTTTAGGTCACTTAAATATTATATATACCTTTGCCCACTTTGTCAAGGAAAAAATGGCCATATTTAAGGACTTTTTTGCATTTATTTAAGTGCACTTTCAACATAAATCAGTGCAGCAGACCTTTTTATCGGTCCGCTGCACATTGTTTTTTGTTATGTAGAAAAAATTACATATATTTTTTAACTTCTTCAGGAAGTTCATCAACATCTGCAGAAACTGTAAATACAACAAGTTTGTCTGCTGTAAGTGGTTCGATTTTAGCAAGAAGTTCGCCAAAGTCTTCCATATCGTGTTCGAGAACTTTGAGAATGCCGTCTACATAAATCTGTTCGATATCGTAGTTGCTTGCGCATACGCCTGCAAAGAAGCCGTAGAAACGTTTGCAGCCTTTGATTTTGTATTCGTCAACATCGATAAGACGAACGCTTGTAGGAATGTTGTGTGTAAGCTGCATACCTTTTTCGATGCAAACGATGTTACCTTTAACCTGTGGCAGATTTTCGTTGATCATATCTACCATAACTTTTGTTTTACCGGTACCTTTATTACCAACAATTAATTTAATCATAATTGGAATCCTCCTATATTTAACGCTTAACGCGCTTATTCACCTAATTTTTTGAGAAGTTCTTCTCTGTGTTCTTCGTAACCAGGTTTGCCGAGAAGTGCAAACATGTTTACTTTGTAATCTTCAACGCCAGGCTGGTTGAATGGGTTAACACCCAGCATATAACCGCTGATTGCACATGCTTTTTCGAAGAAGTAGATAATGTAACCAAGGTTTTCTTCGTCCATTGCATCTGCTTCCAGCACGATGTTTGGCACACCGCCGCTAACGTGTGCAAGGATTGTGCCCTGCATAGCCTTTTTGTTGATTTCGCTCATTGGCTGGTCTGCAAGAAAGTTGAGCCCGTCAAAGTTGTTTTCGTCAGCTTTTACAAAATAGTCATCAGCAGGCTTTTTAAAGGAAACAACTGTTTCGAACAGATTGCGGTTGCCGTCCTGAATAAACTGGCCCATTGAGTGAAGGTCTGTGGAGAAGATAACGCTTGCAGGGAAGATGCCTTTCTGGTCCTTGCCTTCGCTTTCGCCGTAAAGCTGTTTGTACCATTCGTTCATCATCTGCCAGTTTGGTTCGTAGCAAGCCATAATTTCTGTAACTTTGCCCTTGCGGTAAAGGATGTTTCTTGCTGCTGCATATTTATAACAGTCGTTGTCTGGCTGTGCAAAATCTGTGCATGCCTGCTGTGCACCAAGCATAAGCTTGTCGATGTCATAGCCTGCTGCTGCAATTGGCAGAAGACCTACTGCTGTAAGCACGGAGAAACGGCCGCCAACATCGTCAGGGATAACAAATGTTTCGTAACCTTCTGCTGTGGAAAGGTTTTTAAGTGTGCCGCGTGCCTTGTCTGTTGTGGCATAGATGCGTTCTTTTGCACCTTCCTTGCCGTATTTTTCTTCCATAAATTCCTTGAACACACGGAAAGCAATTGCGCTTTCTGTTGTTGTGCCGGATTTGGAGATTACGTTAACAGACACTTCTTTGTCCTTACACAGTGCAAGCACCTGATTGAGATAAGCACCGGAAATGTTGTTGCCTACAAAATAAACCTTGAGCTTGTTGGAATCAAGATTGTTGTAGAAAGGAGAACCGAGGAATTCGATTGCTGCTCTTGCACCAAGGTAAGAACCGCCAATGCCTATTACAACAAGAACTTCGCTGTCATTTCTGATTTTTTCTGCAGCTTTTTTGATTCTTGCAAATTCTTCTTTATCGTAGTCAAAAGGAAGATTGAGCCAGCCCAAAAAATCACTGCCCGCACCTGATTTCTGGTGAAGGATATCGTGGCACAGCTCAACCTCTTTGCTTACATAATCAAATTCTTCCGGCTTTACAAAGCCGTTAAGATATTTGCCCTGAAATTTTACAGCCATAATTTGTACCTCAATAGTGTTTAAAAAATATTTACTTTTATTTATACAGTATACATTATTACCAAAAAACTGTCAACATTAAAACCCTTTATTGTAGCCTTTGTTACCATTTTGTTATTGCATAAAACCTGCATATTTTTTGTATTTATTTTCAGCAGGTTGCAGCTGCACGCAAAAGTATTTCAAAAGCTTTTTTAAAGGTTATTTTTTCGGCATTTTCGCCTATGGTCACACTGTATTCCTTTATCTTCTGTCCCTGTGAATACAAATCCACAGTGCCCACTGCCGTACCCTTATCCATAGGTGCATCAATATACTGGGGCAGGGTTATGCGGCTTTCCAGCTTTGATGATGCCCCCTTTAAAAACAGCAGTTTTTTTGGCAGGTTGTATTCCAGCGGAACGGTTTTCTGCACACCGTGGCGCACAGCAATATTCTGCGGATAATCTTCAATGGACGGAAACATTTTGCTCTCGAAATTTGAAAACCCGAAATCCAGCAGTTTTTTTGCCGCCGCAAAGCGTTCTTCCCCTGACGGCGACCCAAGCACCACCGCAATAAGCGACAAATCCTGACGTTTTGCCGTTGCTGTTATGCACACGCCTGCACCGTTTGTTGTACCCGTTTTAAGCCCTGTTGTCCCTGTGTAGCTGTGCAGCATCTTGTTGGTGTTTACAAGCTGTGTCTGCCCGTCCCGCAGATAATCCATCCATATGGTTGTATATTCAAACACCTTTTCGTGCTTCATCAGCTGGCGGCTCATTATGGCAACATCATTTGCGGTGGACAGATGCCCCGGTGCATCCAGCCCGCAGGCATTTACAAAATTTGTGTTTTCCATGCCAAGTTCCTTTGCACGGGTGTTCATCATATCGCAGAAAACACTTTCGCTGCCGCCCACAAACTCTGCAAGTGCCACCGCCGCATCGTTTGCCGAGGACACCGCCACCGCTTTAAGCAGCTCGTGCACTGTAAAAATTTCCCCCGGTTCCAGCCATATCTGACTGCCGCCCATAGAATACGCGTGAGCACTTATGGGCACCGTGTCCTGCATTTTTATTTTGCCGCTGTCAACAGCTTCAAACACCAGCAGCATTGTCATGACCTTGGTTATGGAGGCTATCGGCAGCTGCTGGTCAGCATTTTTGGCGTATAAAATCTGCCCTGTGTTTTCGTCCATAAGCAGTGCCGCCTTGCAGGGCAGGTCAAAATTGCTTTGGTCGGCTGTCCTGTCCACAAAGCTGTCGCTGTTTACAATAGCTGCTGCAGACGCCGCCTCAACGGGTACATATGCAATCTGCTGCGCCATTTCTTCAGCCTGCGGGGCATACACCGTGTATGTATCACTTTTTTGCTGCGCACCTTCTGTGCCGCTTATCTGCTGTGCATATGCCGTCATACCCCCTGCGGCATATATAACAGCAAGAAGAATACCTGTCAGTTTTTTCATAATTACCACCTTGATTTATACTTAATCTTGTATTATATTTATGTATCTGTGTGCGGAAATATTATCCTTGGTGTAATTGTTGAGATTTGTGCACAAATATGATAAAATAAATATTTAGAGTTATAAATTTTGAAAAGGTAACATCAGATGAAAGTTTGTTTTTTTACACTTGGCTGTAAAGTAAATCAGCAGGAAACTGCTGCTATGATAAATATTTTTTCCCAGCACGGCTGGGAAATTGCCGAAGATAAGGAAATCAGCGATGTTTATATTGTAAACAGCTGCACCGTAACCTTAAGCGGCGACAAAAAGAGCATTCAGTGGATACGACGTGCAAAAAAACGCAACCCTGATGCTGTTGTTGTGCTGTGCGGCTGTATGCCACAGGCTTTTCCCGACAAGGCAACCGCTGTAAGCGAAGCGGATATTATTATCGGCAGCAAAGGCAAAGGCCAGGTATATGACCTTGTGCAGCAGTTTATGGCCGATAAATGCCGCATTGTTGACATTAAGCCCCACGGAGAAAACGACAGCTTTGAAGAAATGGCAGAAGGTGCAGACACAATGCACACCCGTGCATTTTTAAAAATTCAGGACGGCTGCAACCGCAGCTGTGCCTACTGCATCATCCCAAAAGCAAGGGGCCGTGTGCGCAGCCGCAGTGTTGAAAGCATTGTTGCACAGGCACAGAAACTGGCAGACCTTGGCCATAAGGAAATTGTGCTGACAGGTGTCAACATAAGCTGTTACGGTCAGGACCTGGGCATAAACGTGTGCGAGGTAATTGAAGCTGTTGCAGAGATTGAAAACGTGCACCGCATCCGCTTTGGCAGCCTTGAGCTTGACCTTTTCACCGACGAAATGCTGGTGAGAATGAGCAAAGTTAAAAAATTCTGCCCGCATTTTCATCTTTCTTTGCAGAGCGGCTGTGACAGAACGCTTAAAAGTATGAACCGTCTGTATGACACACAGCTTTACACCGATATGATGAACCGTCTGAGAGAGCTGTTTGACAGGCCTGTGTTTACCACCGATATCATTGTGGGTTTTCCGGGTGAAACCGAGCAGGATTTTATCGAAAGTGTGGATTTTGTGCAGAAATGCGAATTTTTAAAGGTGCACACCTTTACATTTTCCCCGCGCAAAGGCACTGTTGCATACGATATGGCCGACCAGATACCAAACGATATAAAGAGCGAAAGAAACCGCACAATGACCTTTAAGAGCGAACAGACAAAGCTTAAGGTTATGGAAAGCTTTATCGGCTTTGAAGATACTGCCCTTTTGGAACAGCAGCTGGAAAACGGCGACTGGACTGCCTACACAAGCAGATATATCCCCGTTGTTGTAAAAAACAGCAGTCATTTAAAGGGCGGCGATATAGTAAATGTAAAGCTGACAGAAATCAACGGACAGCGTATGACCGCAGAAATTATATAAGGAGACTGAAATGGAACCAAAAAAAGATATTTTTGACAGAATTATGGAACTTCCGCTTATAAACATCTTCAATCCGTTCTATAAGAAATACAAGGAAGGCCTGCTGTATCTGTTCTTTGGTGGATGTACATTCTTTATTGCCCTTATCACCTTCAGCATAGGTGTTTTCACCTTTGGGCTGGAAGAAATAACCTCCAACAACATCTCCTGGGTTATCGCTGTTGCCTTTGCCTACATAACCAACAGAACCTGGGTTTTCACCGAAAAAAGCCACACATTCAAAGGCATTGTAAGAGAAATCATCAGCTTTGCCGCAGGCAGACTGCTGACACTGTTTATGGAAAACGGTATTATCTGGCTGTTTATTGACGTGCTTGGCATCGGCGTTATTCTGACAAAGGTTGTGGGTCAGATTGTGGTTATCGTTACAAACTATTTCTTAAGCAAATTTCTTATTTTCAGAAAAGATAAATAAAACGGCATCAACAGCCCTTTATAAAAACACAAAACCGTGTACCCATTAAAGGTACACGGTTATTTTTATACTATTTTGCGCAGGCTTTCACAAAGGCTTTGCCTATTTTTATGCTGTTTTCTTCGTGGTTGAATATCATTTCGGGGTGCCACTGAACACCCAGCAAGAAGGCTTTTTCGGGGGCATAAACCGCTTCCACAAGGTCATCTTCTGCCTTTGCACAGGGCACAAGGCAAGGGGCAATTTTATCTACTGCCTGATGATGCAGAGTGTTAACCATAAGGGTTGCTGTGCCCACAATATCATATAAAAGTGTGTCTTTTTCCACTGTTACTCTGTGAGTAAGCGCATCAAACGGCGCACTCTGCTTGTGGCATACTTCGCCCGGTTTTTGTGTTGGCAGGTCCTGATAAAGTGTGCCGCCCAAAGCAGCATTTAAAAACTGCATACCGCGGCAGATGCCCAGAATTGGTTTATCTGTTTTGATAACCTCTTTGAAAAGTGCAAACTCCAGGCTGTCGCGCTGCACACATTCTTCGCCGCACTGCTCAATTTTTTCCGCACCATAACGTGCAGGTGCAATATCATCACCGCCTGTAAAAACAAAGCCGTCAAAACGGTCTGCAATTTCTTCTATCGACTGTTCATCATCGCTGAAGGACAGCATAACCGGCACACCTCCGCTTTTGATAATCAAGTCCATATATCCGGGCAGCATCCAATAGCTGTTTTTCTCTTTATCCCATAAAGGCATAAGGGCAATAAGTGGTTTTTTCATATTTTCTCCGTTGCAGATTAAGTTTAACATAACTTTTTTGATTTTACTCTGTCATTCTGAACGCAGTGAAGAATCTCTCGGTTTAACCAGATAAATCTGTACCCTTTATTCCTGTTAAACATTAAGACCCCTTCACTTACACTCAAGATGACAGTTTGCAAAGTTTTTTATTTCAATGTTTCTCTGATAAGTCTTTCAGCGTTTTTACAGGCAATTTTTTCAACATCCACGGCGTTCATTCCGTTTTTGAGCAGAGCATCAAACAGCTTGTCCATATCAAGCGGGCTGGCAATATCCAGCTTTCCGCCGATACCGTCAAAATCGGTGCCGATTGCCACAAAATCGCTGCCGCCCACATTGTAAAGGTGCATAACATGGCGGACAATGTCTTCCAGTTTGCTGTCCTCAATCCATTTTTCTCCGCTTATATCTTCACTTGTAACAAACAAAGGACAGAAGTTGATGCCGCACACACCGCCTTTGTCTGCCATTGCTTTAATCATATCATCGGTAAGGTTGCGCTGATGTGGTGTAAGTGCACGGGCGCAGGAATGGGAAGCCACAACAGTTTTTTTGCTCAGTTCCATTACATCCCAGAAGCCGCCGTCAGAAAGATGGGAAACGTCAATGATAATTCCCTTATCGTTCATATATTCCACAGCTTCTTTGCCGAAAGGTTTAAGACCTGCATTCATAACCTTGCTGTCTGTGCTGTTTGGGTAGCCAAAGCAGTTTTCAAAGTTATGGGTAAGGGATACAAGGCGAACACCCATATCGTAGTATTTGTCAAATTTTTCAAAGCTGCCGTTTACACTGCGGCCGTCTTCGATTGTTAAAAATGCACTCACCTTACCCTGTTTTGCATTATTTTCCATATCAATGGCGTTTTTTGCCCATGCGATGTCGTCTGAGTGCTGTGCAACTGCATCGCAGAGAGTTGCATACAGCTCGTCTATAAACATATCGTCTGTGCAGTCTGCTTTTATATTGTGTATCCAGTCCTGCGGCGGCATATACATTGCAAAAAACTGTGCCAGCACACCTGCCTGTTTAAGACGTTTTATATCCACCATAAACTGTGGGCGGTCAAAGATGTTTTTATCCTGTGTTTCAAAAGCCATACATAGTGTATCGCAGTGCAAATCTATATATTTCATAACAGATGCTCCTTTTTCTTTATTATATTTACATCATACTATCTTAAACCGATTATTACAAGTAATATATAAGCTTCTGCCGACGCCAAAGCGATAAATCCCCGCAAAACAAAAAGCCGACTGAATATCAGTCGGCTTTAGTTCAAACTAATTATTTAAATTTACGTTTGCGAGCAGCTTCTGCTTTTTTCTTACGTTTTACAGAAGGTTTTTCGTAGTGTTCACGTTTACGAACTTCTGCGAGAACGCCAGATTTTGCACATGAACGCTTAAAGCGACGAAGTGCTGAATCCAAGGATTCATTTTCTTTAACTCTGATTTCGGACATCTATTTTCACTCCCTTACGCTTTTTTGCTGAGATTTGTTTAACCAATTTAAACATCACAGATTAATTATACAGATTAAGTATGCTGTTGTCAACAATTATTTTTGCTTTTTACAACTTATTTTACAACTATGTTAACCAGTTTATTTGGAACACAGATTGTCTTAACCACTGTTTTGCCTTCTGTTGCTGCCTTGATTGCTTCGTCAGCCATTGCTGCTGCCAGCATATCATCTTTGGAAAGGTCAAGTGCCATATTGATTCTTGCACGGATTTTGCCGTTTATCTGCACAGGGATTTCCACTGTTGCTTCAACGCATTTTGCTTCGTCAAATTTTGGCCACTGTGTGTGTGCAATCTGACCGCCAAAGCCCATATTTTCCCAGATTTCTTCTGTGATATGCGGAGCAAACGGGTTGAGCAGGATAAGCAGTGTTCTGTATTCTGCCTTGTTGATGGATTTTTTTGCACCGATTTCGTTAAGCAGCGCCATCATTGCAGCGATAGCTGTGTTAAAGCCAAGGTTCTGAATATCTTCTGTAACTTTTTTGATTGTTTTGTTGAAAGGCACAACCATGTCTTCGCTGTATTCTTCGCCGTCAGTAACAATTTCCTGCAGGTTCCAGATTTTGTCAAGGAAGCGTTTGCAGCCCTTGATGGAAGACTGGCTCCAAGGTGCAGCTTTTTCAAAGTCACCCATAAACATTTCGTACATACGCATTGTATCTGCGCCGTATTCGTTAACGATATCATCAGGGTTAACTACGTTGCCGCGGGATTTGGACATTTTTTCGCCTGTTTCGCCAAGAATCATACCGT
The DNA here is from genome assembly GCA_017442085.1 of Oscillospiraceae bacterium. Taxonomy (GTDB): domain Bacteria; phylum Bacillota; class Clostridia; order Oscillospirales; family Ruminococcaceae; genus RGIG3102. The sequence continues at coordinate 15,329 of JAFSAW010000121.1, forward strand.
GGCTTGTACGTTTTGCATATGGTTCCGGACAGGTAACAGCACCGATATCATAAAGGAATTTGTGCCAGAAACGGCTGTAGAGCAGGTGGAGTGTTGTGTGTTCCATACCGCCGTTGTACCAGTCTACAGGCATCCAGTAGTTCATTGCTTCTTCGCTTGCAAGTGCTTTATCGTTTTTAGGGTCGATATAGCGCAGGAAGTACCAGGAAGAGCCTGCCCACTGTGGCATTGTGTCTGTTTCGCGTTTTGCAGGTGCACCGCATTTAGGACAGGTTGTA
>JAFSAW010000122.1 GCA_017442085.1 Oscillospiraceae bacterium
TATTCGTTCTGAAGATGTAATTGAGAGAAGCATAGCAAGAATACCAATGTATCAAGCACTCAATACCACTAAAATTGATACCAATGCAAAAACCGTGGCTATGATTGCCAATGAGATTAAGCAGTTGTAATACTACCAAATCCCAATTTGACAAAGGAGTGTGATTGTATGAAAAAGAAAATTGTCATTGCAGTAGTTGTGGTTGCCGTTCTTGTGGCAACTACTGTTGCAATGTATTTTGTCAATTTTTCAAATGATATTCCAGACAAAGAACTTGTCTACCTACAGTTACAGTTGGATGGAAAAGATGAAGCATTCGTTTTGAGCCAATTCAAAGGATGTACACGAGAAGAACTTGTACAAGATTGGGGTAATCCAGACGGTATGCTATCTGGTTTTTATGGTGATATCTGGGTAATGACAGAGAATGAAAATATTATTGTCTATTACTCTGCTGACTCCATTGTGGAACATATCAAATTGGAACAAAACGAACAGAACAAGTAAATAAATTCCAATTTTTTGAACAGCGGTAGAGTATTTACTGACTGCTATATATTACAAAGCCGACCTGTGATTTAAATCTCAGGTCGGCTTTAACTGTTTTATAAATATTCCGCTGAAGGCTCAGCAGTGTTTAAAACAAATGTTATTTTATTTCTTCAATCAAATAATACATAGCAGGTACTGTGTATTTTTTGCCGTTGAAATTAATAATTTCATCATTATGTCCGCGATTGACAGCTATAAATACTTCTTTGCCTGTTTCCTTGTTATAGCGTGTATATGCAATACATTCATTTGTGGAATATGCAAAGAAAATATGGCCTTCTTCAAATACATCGTGACTGTTGCGGAAAGCAGAAAGCTTTTTAACATTGTCCTGAATATATTTGTCCATAGCCCACCAGGTGAAATAACCGCGGTTGAACGGGTCACGGTAACCCTGCATACCGATTTCGTCACCATAATATACACAAGGCAGACCTGGCAGTGTAAACAGCAGTGCAAAGCCGCATACAATCAGTTTCTGCGCTTTTATATATTTTTCAGCAGTGAGAAAACGTTTGCTCTGCCAGTATCTGTCGGTGCTGTAAGGGTTTTCACCGCACAAAGCTGTCATAGCTCGTGGCGTGTCGTGGGTGGAAAGATTGTTCATAGCCACATCAAGTGCTTCTTTAGGGTAGTTTTCACATATGGTCATAATTTCGTCACAGAAAGCGTGTCCGCTTTTGCCTGTAAGAAACTCCAGAATGGAAACACGGAACGGGTAGTTCATTGTACTGTCCAGACCTGTACCCAAAAGATATCTTCTGCGCTTGTTATAGCTTATTTTGTTTGTGGCATCTTCCCACACTTCGCCGATAAGCAGCTTGTCTTCACCGTGTGCCTTTACAGCAACTCTGATCTGGTCAATAAAACTGTCAGGCAGTTCATCTGCAACGTCAAGGCGGAAACCGTCAGCACCCTGGCTGAGCCAATAGTCAATTACGCCGCCCTTGCCACAGATAAATTCGATGAAGTCAGGGTCTTTTTCATTTGTTTCAGGCAGAGTATCAAAGCCCCACCATGCACGGTATCCGCAGCGGAAACGAGGGGAAAACTCATACCATTTTCTGTATGGACTGTCAGGGTTGCCGTATGCACCCTTGCTGTCATATCTGCCTTCCTTGTTGAAGTAGATACTGTCGCTGCCTGTGTGGCTGAAAACACCGTCAAGAATAATATAAATGCCTTTTTCGTGGGCAGCAGCACAAAGCTGATGAAAATCTTCCAGAGTACCAAGCTCCGGGTCTACCTTCATATAGTCTGCTGTGTTGTAACGGTGGTTGGAATGAGCTTCAAAGATAGGGTTGAGATAGATATAGCCAACACCCAGTTCTTCAAGATAATCAAGTTTCTGAATAATACCCTGAAAGTCACCGCCGTAATAGTCTTTGTTAAGATATCCGTCAGGCTGTTCGGTAGGGTAGAAGAAAGGTTCCCCCTCTTTGTCAGGGCGGTATACACGGTCGATAAAGCTGAGCTGTGTTTTCTTTCTGCCTTCATAAAATCTGTCAGGGAAAATCTGATAGAAAACCTTGCCTTTTGTCTGCTGTGGAGTGGTAAAGTTTTTATCGTATACAGTCAGCTGAAAGGGGTTGCCGTTTTCGGCAAGATAGCCGTCACCTTTGCCTTTGTTGTAAATGCCTTGTTTGCCTAAATCAAAAGAATAGAAATAAAGTCCGCGTTCTTTGGGAACAAAAGAAACGGTAAATATAAATTTACCGTTTTCTTTCCCTTTAAGAGTCATAGCGAGCTTCTGATTTTCAGCAGTTTCACGTTGAACGGAAAGAAATGGCTTTATATCATCACTGTCCAGTGCAATAGCAAAAGATACTTCTGTATCTTGTTTTACTGCACCGAAAGGCTTTTTATAAAACTCATCTCTGCTGTTAAAAATCCTCATAAGTCACCTTGTCTAAAATTATTTGATTTTTTCGAGATTCCAGATGTTTTTAGCGTAATCGTCAATAGCTCTGTCTGCAGAGAATTTACCTGCATTTGCAATGTTCATAAGGCTCATCTGACCAAATTTAATCTTGTCTTTGTACAGGTCACGAAGCATACGCTGTGTTTCGTGGTAGGAATCAAAGTCAGCCATAACCATATATGGGTCGCTGTTTGTAAGATTGTCTTCAATTTCGTTGAAGTAATTGCCGTTGATGCCGTTTCTCAGAAGTGTCATAACTTTCTGGAGAATTGGGCTCTGTGCAATATATTTTTTAGGGCTGTAGCCGCTTGCTTTAAGTGCGTTAACTTCAGGTGTTTCCATACCAAACTGGATAAAGTTTTCTGCACCGCAGCACTGTTTGATTTCAACGTTTGCACCGTCGTATGTGCCAAATGTTACAGCACCGTTAATCATAAACTTCATATTGCCTGTACCGGAAGCTTCTGTACCTGCCAGAGAAATCTGCTGGCTGATTTCACTTGCCGGCATAAGTCTTTCACTGAGGGAAACAGAGTAGTTTTCCAGATAAACAACCTTGAGTTTGTCTTTGGTATCAGGGTCGTTTTCAACCAGCTGTTTGATTGCATGGATAAGGCGGATAATCTGTTTGGCCATATAGTAGCCAGGAGCAGCCTTTGCACCAAAGATGTATGTCTTTGGTGTGAAGTCCATAGTTGGATTTTCTTTGATTTCGATATATTCAGCAAGAATATTCAAAGCGTTAAGATGCTGACGTTTGTATTCGTGCAGACGTTTAACCTGAACGTCAAAGATGGAATCAGGGTTGATTTTTTCACCTGTTGTATTGTAAAGGTATTCAGCAAATGCCTTTTTGTTTTTCTGCTTGATTTTCAGCAGGTCCTTGATAGCTTTTTCGTTGTCGTAAAGTTTTTCAAGGTCTTTAAGAGCATAAGCATTGTGCTTGTATTCTGTGCCGATGTGTTTGTCAAGGAATTTGCAAAGTTCAGGGTTGGACTGAAGCAGCCATCTTCTGTATGCAATACCGTTTGTAACGTTTTTGAACTTTTCAGGAGCAAAAAGGAAATAGTCGTTAAATACTGTGTCCTTGATAATCTGGCTGTGAAGTTCGGAAACACCGTTGATGGAGTGACAAACATAGCAGCAGATATTTGCTGTTCTTACTTCGTTGCCAAGTACAGGGCTCATATAGTCAATTTTGCCCCAGTCGCCAGGGAATGCAGCAAAAAGCTCCTGTCTTGCACGTTTGTTAAGTTCTTCAAGAATTGCAAAAATTCTTGGCAGAGTTTCTTTGAACAGACCAACATTCCATTTTTCCAATGCTTCCGGAAGAACAGTGTGGTTTGTGTATGCAAATGTGTTTTTAACAATTTCAAAGGATTTATCCCAGCTGTAGCCGCATTCGTCAAGAAGAATACGCATAAGTTCCAGGATAGCAAGTGTTGGATGAGTATCGTTGATGTGGATAGCAACTTTTTCAGCAAGGTTTTCAAGAGTGCCGTACTGAGCAAGGTGGTTTGTTACGATATCGTTGATACTTGCACAGCAGAAGAAGTACTGCTGTTTGAGACGAAGAATTTTACCTTCTGTATGGTTGTCGTTAGGGTAGAGAACTTTACTGATAAGTTCTGCGTCACTGCCTGCTTTGATTGCCTGCAGATAGTCACCTTTGTTAAAGCTTTCCATATCGATGGATTTTGCTTTGGATTCCCACAGTCTCAGTTTGGAAACACCCTTGCTGTCATAGCCGGAAACATACATATCATATGGAATAGCCATAACGCTGGAGTAGTCTTTGTGAACAACGTGGTGGAAACCTTCGCTCCATACACTTTCAGCTGTGCCGCCAAACTTAACTTCAACAGCCTGGTTTGGATGAGGTTTCAGCCAAACTTCGCCGCCAGGAAGCCAGTTGTCAGGCTGTTCCTGCTGCCAGCCGTTAACAATTTTCTGTTTAAAGATGCCGTATTCATAAAGAATGGAATAACCGCCGCCTGCATACTGGTCGCTTGCAAGAGCGTCCATAAAGCAAGCTGCAAGACGGCCAAGACCGCCGTTGCCAAGACCTGCATCAGGTTCGCATTCGTAAATTCTTTCTTCAGATACGCCAAATTCTTTAAACATATCAGCTGCAACTTTGTCCAAGCCCATGTTGTAAAGGTTTGTTTTAAGGCTGCGGCCCATCAAAAATTCTATACAAAGGTAGTATACCTTCTTTTTGCCCTGGCCATAGGTATCTGCCATAAATTCTTTGTTTTTTCTGCTGAGCATTCTTCTTACACAGTAAGCAGTTGCCTTGTAGATATCTTCATAAGTAGCTTCTTCAAGCTTCTTGGAATGTTCCTGCATCAGAATACTTTTAACTTCTTCTGCAAGCTGTTTAGATGTAATATCGTACTGCAAAATTACACTCCCTCTCTTTTATTATGGTTTTATAAAATATACAAAATTAACCATATTAGTCAGTATAACAATTTTCTCTGTATATTACAACAAGAAAAATGTTTCATTATTATATATTATATTGTTGCTAAAAGTCAAATTATATTGTACAATATATGTTGATTTAGTATGTTCAAAAATCAATTTATATATATTCAGGAGGTTAATTATGCCTTTTAACAAAATAAAATTAAATATTGCAGGCTCAACCTACACAATCAATTCTATGGACAGTGAAGAGCACGTTTTGTCCATAGCAAGAACACTTGACCAGGATATGCGCACAGTTCTGGACCAGACAAGCTCTGCTTCTGTTACGGCTGCAGCAGTTATCTGTGCAATGACATATCTGGACAAGCTGGAAAAATCCTCAAAAGGTGCAGACAATATGCGCCTGCAGATAAAACAGTATCTTGAAGAAGCAAATAAAGCCAGATATGAAGCCGAAAAGGTTAAAATTGAGCTTGAAAAACTTAAAGTAGACATTCAGTATCTCAAGAGCCAGAGAGGAAACAATGAATAATCGTTTCGAAATACTTGCTCCTGCAGGAGATTTTGAAAACCTTAAAGCAGCGGTTTTTGCCGGTGCAGACAGTGTGTACCTTGGCGTGCAGAATTTTAATGCCCGTGCTTCCGCAACAAATTTCGATTGGGAAACTCTTGGTGAAGCGGTAAAATTCTGCCATACAAGAAATGTTACCGTAAATGTAACACTTAATACCATCCTGTATGATACCGAGCTGGAAAGTTTTGCCGATACCGTGAAAAATGTTGCAGAATGCGGTGTTGATGCGGTTATTCTGCAGGACCTTGCTGCGGCAAAAATCGTAAAGGAAATTGCTCCGCGGCTTGCACGTCACGGCTCCACACAGATGGCGGTTCACACACTTGAAGGCGCACTGCAGCTTAAGGAAATGGGGTTTACCCGTGTTATCCTTGCAAGAGAATGTTCCTTTGAAAAAATAAAATACATCACCGAAAACTGTGGCATTGAAACCGAGGTGTTTATCCACGGTGCTTTGTGTGTGTGTCTTTCGGGCCAGTGTTATGCCAGCACATTTCTTGGCGGCCGCAGCGGCAACCGCGGACGCTGTGCAGGCACCTGCCGTCTGCCTTTTTCTGCAAAGGGCCCACAGGAAGACTATCACTTAAGCCTTAAAGACCTTTGCGCTGTTGATATGATAAAACAGCTTAAGGATATCGGTGTAAAATGCGTGAAGATAGAAGGCAGACTGCGTACACCGGAATATGTTGCAGGTGCGGTGGATGCCTGCCGCAAGGCAGTAAACGACGAAAGCTTTGACAAACAGATGCTTCGCGATACCTTCAGCCGTTCGGGCTTTACAAACAATTATATAGAAGGCAAATTCTCAAATGATATTTTTGGCGTAAGAACAAAAGAAGACAGTCAGCGCACAAAAGAGGTGCTGCCTCAGCTGCGTCAGCTTTACCGCCGCGAAGGTCAGTATGTGCCTGTTTCATTTACATTCGAAATGGGAGAAAACAGTTCTGTACTGTCTGTTTCTGATGGTAAAAATCAGTTCAGTGCAACAATAGAAGAAGCGGTGCAGGACTCTCAGGGCGATTTTGAAAAAAGTCTTTCAAATGCACTTGCAAAGCTGGGCGGTACACCGTTTTACCTTGAAAAAACAGATTTTAAACTGATACAGGGCAAATATCTGCCTTTGGCTGCAGTAAACGAAGCAAGGCGTCAGCTTGTAAGCCGTCTGCTTGAAGCACGAAGCACAAAAAATGAATATGAAATTTGCAGCTGGAGCTTTGCGCAGAACAAGCCAAGATATCAGAAGCCAAAATATATAGGCAGATTTGAAAATTACGGTCAGATACCGCAGAAATATGCTGATTTGTTTGAGTATATTATTATGCCGATAGAGCATATCCATCAGCCCGAAACAGAATTGTATAAGAATAAAGTGGTGTTTGAGCTTACAAGGGATATGTTTGGCGGCACACAGAAGCTTAAAGCGCTTATCAGCGCCGCAGAAGATATGGGCATTGACCGTTTCTGTGTACAGAACATCGGCCATCTGCCTTTGGTAAAGGGCAAAAATGTGTTTTCTTCCTTTACACTTAATGTATCAAACTCTGTTGCAGCACAGCAGTACAAAGAGTTGGGTGTGAATTTTGTAACCTTAAGCCCTGAAATTACCCTTGAAAACATAAAACGTATAGACCACAGTGTAAAAACAATAGTTTATGCATACGGGAACATTCCGCTTATGCTTACAAAATCCTGCCCGCTTTCCAACGTAAGAAGCTGTGACAAATGTGACGGAAAAGGCTGGCTTACCGACCGAAAAGGTGTAAAAATGCCGGTAGTCTGTCACGGAAAGGCAAAGGGATACCGCGAAATTTTCAATGCCGTGCCGATATATATGGGCGACAGAAAAGAAGAGATATCAAGCGATTATATCTCGCTCAACTTTACTGTAGAAACACAGCATCAGGCAGAAAATGTAATTGAAAAATTTGTCAGCGGTAATGCTTTCGGCAAAGATTTTACACGGGGTCTCTATTACAAGGGCTCAATATAAAATAAATGAAAAACGAGGATAACAATGAAAATGAAAAGGGATTTCTTTTTTCTGTTTTACCTTATTGCAGGTATTATAACAGGTTCAATAATAGCAAATCTGTGTGCGGGTTCAGGTGCACTTGGATGGCTGGCATATGGCCAGACAATCGGTTTTTCTCCAAACAGCCCTGCTGTTGTTGACCTTGCAATATTCACACTTACATTCGGCTTTTCAATGTCCCTTACTGTAGCACATATCATTACAATATCAATTGCAATGTTCATCTACAGACACAACAGATAATACGGCTATGAAATTTATACTTGCATCAGCGTCTCCAAGGCGCAGAGAACTGCTTAAAGCAATAATTCCCGAATTTGAATGCACAGTGCCGGATTTTGACGAAAGCAGCATAGAAATTGCCGATGCAAAGCAGCGCACAATGGTGCTTTCAAGGGAAAAATGCAAAGCAGCAGCGGCAGAATGTGCAGACAGAAATGCTGTAATTATTTCAAGTGATACGGTTGTGGACCTTGGTGGTGTTATACTGGAAAAACCAAAGGACAGGGCAGAAGCCTGCAGTATGATAAAAAGCCTTTCAGACAATGTACACAAAGTGCACACAGCGGTAAGTGTTTACTGCAGGGGAATAATTTATTCTTTTGTGGACACAACAGAAGTGTATGTGGATTTTATCGATGACGAAACAATAAAAGCGTATGTGCTTACCGACGAGCCATACGACAAAGCGGGCGGATATGCAATACAGGGATTTATGTCGGGGTATATCTCAAAAATTCACGGCAATTATCACACAGTTGTGGGGCTTCCCGTGGCAAGACTTAACAAACTGCTGAAAAATATTAAGGTATTATAAAATATTTATGAAAAGTTGACATAAATAATTGCAAAGCAAAATATTTTATGATATCATATAGGCTGTCTTAAAGTATAAAAATAAATATATAATATATATAGTAAAAAGGAGAAAATTGATGTTAGGTTTTACTAAAGACGTAGGCATCGACCTTGGCACAGCAAATACCCTTGTTTTTATGAAGGGTAAAGGCGTTATCATGCGCGAACCAAGCGTTGTTGCAGTAGATACAAAAAATGATACAGTTAAATTTGTAGGTAACGAAGCAAAAGAAGTTATCGGCCGTACACCTGGTTCCATCGTGGTTGTTCGTCCGCTTAAAGACGGTGTTATTGCAGACTTTGATGTTACAGCAAGTATGCTTAGAATTTTCATCAAAAAAGCCTGCGGCACATCTTTGCTTTTCAAACCACGTATAGTTATCTGCATTCCATCAGGTGTTACAGAAGTTGAAAGACGTGCTGTTAAAGAAGCTTCCATCGCAGCAGGTGCAGGTCAGGTTATGATTATTGAAGAACCAATGGCAGCTGCTATCGGTGCAAAACTTCCTGTACAGGAAGCAACAGGCAATATGGTTGTTGACATCGGCGGCGGTACAAGCGAAGTTGCAGTTATTGCACTCAACGGCATTGTTCAGTCCAAGAGTGTAAGAACAGGCGGCGACGAATTTGATGCAGCTATCATCGCTTACATCAAGAGAAAGTTCAACCTTCTTATCGGTGAAAGAACAGCAGAACAGATTAAAATTGAAATCGGCACAGCTTTCAAACTTGACGAAGAACTCAAGCTGGAAGTTAAAGGCCGCAACCTTATCAACGGCTTGCCAAAGAACATTGAAGTTACAAGCGAAGATGTAAGAGAAGCTTTGCAGGAATCTCTTGAAAAAATCATCGAAGCTATCAAGGAAACACTTGAAAGAACACCACCTGAGCTTGCTGCTGACATCATCAGCAACGGCATTACTCTTACAGGCGGCGGTGCTTTGCTTAAAGGCCTTGATAAACTTATCAGTCAGGAAACAGGCATTGATGTTTACATTGCAGAAAATCCACTGGACTGTGTTGCAAACGGTACAGGTTATGTGCTTGACCATATGGAAACATTGGGCGATGTTCTGCAGACAGATACAAGAAAACTTTAATAAGCATAGAAATTTGCAAGCCTTTGATATTTGTACAGCAAAGGCTTGCAATTTTATCATATACATATTTTGATATTGAGATATGTTCAGGTTTTAATTTTACACAACAGGGGAACATCAAATTGTTTAAAAAAAATCCTTTTAAAATTATAATTGCTGTTATCGCAGTGCTGGCAGGTATGGCACTTTATGCAGGTGTAAACGGCAGGCTTACAACATTACCGCAGGAACTTCTGGGGGCTGTTGCGGTGCCGTTTAAGCAGACAACAGCACAGATTTCAAACAAATTTTACGTGTGGAAAGACAGAACTATAAATATTGACGAAATAATTGCAGAAAACGAAGCACTTAAAGAAGAAAACAAGGAACTTCTGCAAAAGCAGATAGACTATGACAAAATTAAAATAGAAAACGAACAGTATAAAGAGTTTCTTAACATCAAAGAGGAAAATCCTCAGTACGAAATTGCAAAGGCATCTGTAATAGGCCGTGACGGTCTGGAAAAATTTTATTCCTTTACAATAGATGTGGGTGAGAATGATGATGTAGAAGAAAACGATGTTGTGCTTTCTTCAGTTGGTGTTGTTGGGGTTGTTGTGGAAACAGGCCCAAACTACTCAAGAGTATCAACTGTTTTAAACCCGTCGGTAAATGTTGCGTGTTTTGTAAGCAGCACAAGGGATACGGGCATTGTAAACGGCGACAGTGAATATTCTGCTGACGGCAGAACGGTTATCAAATATCTGCCAAAAAATACACAGGCAAAAGAAGGGGATATTATCAGCACCACAGGTATGGGCGGCGTTTTCCCAAAAGACCTGATTGTCGGCACAGTGGAAAAGGTGGAGACAGATTCCTCCGGCAACTACAATTATGCAATAGTAAAACCTATAAGCGAAATTGCCGAAGTCAAAACGGTTTTTGTCATTAAAAATCATTAAATTCAGGAGAAACTATGAACAGCAGAAAAAATGCTATAGAACAGACAATTAAATATGCGCTGCTGGCATTGTGTGTGTTTGTGCTTTATATTCTTCAGGGTACTCCGGGATTTCTGCAGATTGCAGGGGTAAGACCTGTTCTGATTATACCGTTCTGCATCAACCTTGCTATGCTGGAAGATGACGGATATTCTTTAATTATATATGTAATTGCAGGTTTGCTTATGGAACTGTCTGCAGGCAGAATTGTGGGTATGTATACCATTCCGCTTATTATAGCCTGTGTCATCTGCACGATTCTGGTAAAATTTGTGTTTCAGGCAAACTACCGCAACACAGTTGCACTTTCTTTTGCATGCACTTTTGCAATACTTATGCTGGATTTCTTTTTCAGCTATATATTGCCGGGGCATAAAAGAGTTTTTGCTGTTTTTATAAAAACAGTGTTTTTGTCCAGCTGTTATTCGGTGGTATTTTCAATTTTGTATTATAAGATAATTTCTGCAATACAGAACAGATTTAAAAAATTTGACGCGAGGTAGATTTTGAAAAAAGAATTGGGTTTCCGAATAAAAATACTGTCTGCCTTTGTTGGCGTTATCTTTATGCTGTTTGCAACAAAGCTTGTTCAGTATCAGATTATCGAGGGTGAAGAACATTTTGCAAGTTCAAACACATCGGTTGTTTTTCAGCAGACACTGTCTGCATCACGCGGTGACATAGTGGATAAATACGGCACGCCTTTTGCTTCCAGTCAGGTTGTGTTCAATGTTACACTCAACCGTGCCTATCTTGACGGCGACCAGCTTAATCAGATGATTATAAAGGCGCTGGATATACTGGAGGCAAACGATGAAAATGTAAACGATATCCTTCCGCTTGAAAAAACAAAACCGTATTCTTTTATAGACGGGGAAGAATCAGAGGTGGAATGGGTAAGAAAAACCCTGGAACTTAACATTTATGCCACCGAAAACGACATTATAGAAAAACTTGCCGAGCGCTATGACCTTCAGGATATCCCAAGGGATATGTGGCGCAAGGTTGGCGGTATAAGATATACAATGGAACGCGAGGGATATTCTCTCAGCACGCCTTTTACAATAGCAAAGGATGTCAGCGAAAAAACTGTTGCGATTATTACCGAAAACTCCCGTCAGCTTTCTGGTATAGAAATATACGATACCAGCGAAAGATATTATGAAGACGGAGAAATTCTGCCGCATATTTTGGGCACTGTTGGTATCATCTGGGCAGAAGAATATGCCGAGCTTAAAGACCACGGATATAAAATGACCGATATACTTGGCAAATCGGGGCTTGAAAAGCTGTACGAAAGCTATCTTAAAGGAACTGATGGCAGTGTGCAGATAGAACGCAATATGTACGGTGAAATTACAGATAAACAGGTACTGGACCCTCCTGTTGAGGGCAACACGGTAAAGCTTACACTGGACTATCAGCTTCAGGAAAAACTTACAGAGTTGCTTGAGCACCAGATGGAAGTGCTTCACAAGAACCCTGCCAAAGAATGGGGCCGTGATGCAGAGGGTATTTCTGCAGTTGTAATAGATGTAAAAACAGGCGGTATACTTGCAACAGCAAACTATCCGGACTATGACCTTACAAAATACAACGAAAACTATTCCGAATATGCAGGTGACCCTACCAATCCGCTGTTCAACCGTGTTACCCAGGGCCTTTACCGACCTGGTTCGGTTTTCAAATGTGCGGTGGCACTGGCAGCTTTGCAGGAAGGGCTTATAGAAGAAGAAACAACATATACCTGCACAGGACGGTATATGTATTATGCACCAAGCTATACACCAAGCTGTGCAAACGGCAGGGCGCACGGAACAATAAATGTAAAGGAAGCGCTTAAAGTATCCTGCAACTGTTTCTTTTTCGACCTGGGCCGACAGCTTGGTATAGAAAAACTTAACGAAATTGCAAACAATATGGGTATGGGTGTAAAGACAGGTCTGGAAATATCCGAAAGAACAGGCGTTATATCCAACCCGGAATATACCGAAAGTCTTGGCGGCACCTGGCAGGTTGGTAACGTTATTCAGGCAGCTATCGGTCAGCTTGATACAGCAATTACACCTGTACAGCTGGCAACATATGCAGCAACAATAGCAAACGAAGGCAAACGCCTTAATACTCATATTGTGGATTCCATAGTCTCTATGGATGGCGAAACAGTGTACGAAACACCTGTTACTGTGCTGTCTGAACTGCCTGATAAAAATAGTTCCTACGAAATTGTAGAAAAAGGTATGCTTATGGCTTCCACAGAAGGCAGCGCAAGACAGTTCCTTGAAGGTTTACCGTATGGTGTAGCATCCAAAACAGGTACGGCACAGGTGGCAGACGGTTATTACAACGCAACTATGATGGCATACGGTCCTGTGGAAAATCCCGAAATTGCTGTTGCAATTGTAGCCGAAAAGGCAGGCAACGGTTATTATCTTGCCGAAACAGTAAGGGGAATATTTGAAGAATATTTCCGCCTTAAAGAACTCAGACAGAATCCTGACTGGCGTGATATGTTGGAAGCAGAAGAAAATGCAGTGGAA
>JAFSAW010000123.1 GCA_017442085.1 Oscillospiraceae bacterium
AAAATTGCTGGGCAACGATGTTGGCATTCTGCCTAACATCAGCAAAACAGGTATTCAGCTGATGAGCGCAAACTTTATGCTCAAGGAAGAAACAGACCCTGTTGTATGGCGCGGTCCTGTTATTGCAGGCGTTATCAAACAGTTCTGGAGCGATGTTATCTGGAATGACGTAGACTTTATGTTTATCGATATGCCTCCGGGAACAGGCGACGTTCCGCTGACAGTTTATCAGTCCATCCCTGTTGACGGCATCATCATCGTTGCTTCCCCACAGGAACTTGTTGGTATGATTGTTGAAAAGGCTGTTAAGATGGCAAATATGATGAACGTGCCAATTCTTGGTATTGTTGAAAATATGAGCTATGTAAAATGCCCTGACTGCGGCAAAAAAATCAACATCTTCGGTGAAAGCAAAGTTAAGGCAACAGCAGAAAAATACAACCTGCCATTGCTTGCAGAAATCCCAATTGACCCACAGCTTGCAAAAAACTGTGACCAGGGTGTTATCGAACTTTTCGAAGGCGACTATATGGACGCCTGCTTTGCAGAAGTTGAAAAAATGCTTGGTGAAAAATAATAATTTCAACTCGCAAAACATAATTACAGCATAAAAAATGCGACCTCACACGAGGTCGCTTTTTTATTTGTGTGATATTTTAATACACTATATTAACAGTGAGCACACAGATTTTTATTTTAAAAAAACAGCAAGTCTGTTTTTGCTTTAGCAAAATGAAAAAAGGTGTCTGAGGATGAGCAAAATCGAAGATTTTGGTGTATCCGAGTTCTTTTTTCAAAGACCTTGCGGCCGTGAAAAGTAATCGGGGGTCCGCTGCGTCGAAACAGCGGCGCCTTTGGTCACTTTGGGCGGTCAAAGTGACGTCCAACGGACAACGGGCCGTTTGCCCAAAACAAAAATATCTTTTATATCCACCTTGGGCTGTCAGATATTACCGCCTTGCCTGCTTCAAGGCTTTTTGGCACATCTATTGTGCGTTGGTTTGCACTGCCCTTGAATTTAAGCTCCATACTTTTTTCTGCTTCAATAAAAGGTCCGTCGATAAGTATATCCACATTCTGCAGCAGGGTGTATTTGTCGTCTGCTTTGTCTTCAATCAGCTTTTCAAACAGATAGCCCGTAAAGGCGCAGATTTCATAGCCCTGCCTTTTAAGCTCTGCCGCAAGGGCAGCAAACTGCTTTGGCTGGCAGAACGGGTCACCCCCTGACAGAGTTACCCCTTTTATCATCGGGTTTTTCTTTATCATTGCGATAATCTGGGCCGCTGTATAGTCGGTGCCTGTGCCGAAAGAATGGGTTTCGGGATTGTGGCAGCCTTTGCAGTTGTGTATGCACCCCTGTGCAAAAATCACAAAGCGGAAGCCCGGGCCGTCGGTGATGGAGTTTTTGTTGAAGCCTGCTATATTTAAAACTGTGTTTTCCATAAATTTTTCCTTGTTTATATTACACCCTGCGGTATATTTCTGCGTGGTTTGCCGCCGTTTTTAAAATCTGCCAGCAGCAGCTTTACAATGCCGCAGCCCAGCACAAATACAATAAGGATTCTTTCGCATATTGCATAGAAAAAGTTGAGCGGAAACATATTTATCATTATGCTCACCCTTGGGTCAAGTATCCACAAATCGTTTGTGAAGAACACAAGGTGAAAATTGGTCCAGAACCACTGGAAGTTGGTGACGATAACAATGCCGAAGGTGCCTGCAACCACCGCAAGACCTATGGCCGCCCAGACATATTTTTTGTTGAGAATGCTGCGGGCGGTTTTTATGCCGTCTTTTTTTGCAACATATGCCGCACCTGCCGCCACCGCCACGGTAAGCCCTGCGGCAACATAGATAACACCCATATAAAGATTGAGCACATCCACCATATGCAGTTTTTCACGCTGGTCAAAAATCTCGCGGATTTCGCCCTTTACGCCGTACTGCATTTCAAGGTCAGGCCGCTGTCTGACCATATAGGACAAAAGGTTGTCGGTGACGCTCATTAAATCCTGATGGCGCATACCGATGTGCTCTGCCGTGCCGTTAAGCTGATACTGCTTGTCAAAGAAGCTGCGGTTCTGGCTTACGCCGATAACGCTCCACAGCAGAATTGCGATAAATGTGCAGGGAAGAATAAGATTGTAGATAAGTTTTTTCATACACTTCTCCATAAAAAGTTTTTACCTTTACAGAATATCATTTATCACAGCTTTTGGCAACAGCATAAAACCATTGGTTATGCCATACATCATAAACAAAATGTCATCATAAGGAACATAAGCGGCGAAGAATATCCGGGTTTAATCAAACAAAGAGATTCTTCGCTGGCGGCTCAGAATGACAGAAGAATTGTTCAGAAATATAAAATGTCACCCCGTGGCTTCGCCGAAGGATCTTCCGGTTCAATCGGTCTGATACAAACCGCTGTGCTGTGCAAACAGAGAGATTCTTCGCAGTTAAAACTGCTCAGAATTACAGATAAATTGTTCAGAAATACAAAAATGTCATCCTGAGGCTTCGCCGAAGGATCTCCCGGTTCAATCAGTCTGATATAAACCGCTGTGCTGTGCAAACAGAGAGATTCTTCGCAGTTAAAACTGCTCAGAATGACATGGTTTTTATATTGTTTTATAAATTATTTTGCCTCAAACACTGTTTCAAGACGTCTGCAGGCTTCCACAACACTGTCGTGCGGGCAGGCCACGTTGATGCGCAGATGTGTAGGACCCTGGAAAGGTCTGCCGTCGTTAACGATAACGCCAACCTTTGCAAGCTCTGCCATAACTGTGTCCATATCCATGCCGCAGCCGCCAACGTCAACCCACAGCAGATATGTGCCCTGTGGCAGATAAGCACTGATGCCCTTGCGGCTGTTGAGGAAGTTTACCATATACTCCTGGTTTTTGCGCAGATAAGGCATAAGCTCCTGCACATATTCATCGCCGCCTTCGTATGCGCCTGTGCAGGCAGCAAGGGAGAGAACGTTTGCATTGTTGTAGTGTGTGCTTTCGCCCTGACGTTTGATGCGTGCATTGATAACAGGGTTGTAGCAGATGGTGTAGCTGCCGATAAGCCCTGCAAGGTTAAAGGTTTTGCTTGGTGCATATGCAGCAAGGCAGATTTGTTTTGCCCTGTCGCTTACACTCTGTGTAGGAATATGCTTTGAAGCAGGGTCGGTCATAAAGTCTGCCCAGATTTCGTCACTGAAAAGGAAAACATTGTATTTGTCGCACAGTTCAACAACCTTTTCAATCTCCCATCTTTCCCACACACGTCCTGTAGGGTTGTGCGGTGAACAGAAAATCATCATAGGGATATGTTTTTCCACAATCTGTTTTTCCATATCCTCAAAGTCCATGCGGTAGATGCCGTTTTCGTCCTTAACCAGCGGAGAAAATGCGATGTTTCTGCCAAGATTTTTAATGGAGCCCTGAAAGCCCACATATGTTGCCTGACCTGTAAGAATCCAGTCGCCCGGCTGTGTATAAACACTGATTGCACTGCACACACCGCCCAGAACACTGTTCTGATAAAGAATGTTTTCTTCTTTTACGCCTTCTGTGCCGTAGTGGTTTTTCTGCCAGGAAGCAATTGCATTTACATATCTTTCGTTGAGCACGGAATAACCGAGAATAGGGTGTTCAATTCTTTCCTTAAGTGCTTCGATAACGCTTGGGGCTGTTTCAAAGTCCATATCTGCAACCCACATAGGAATGATATCTTCCTGCGGTACTTCGGTGTACTGTGGTGAGCCCGGAACCTTTGTCATAGCCCATTTGGTTGCCCCTGTTGCCCAGCGGTCAATTTTTTTGTCAAAACGGCTTGCCATAATATTTCTCCTTTTGATATGTATAAATTTGATTAAACTCTATCCCTTATATTATCACATTTATATTTAAAATTAAATGCTTTTATGGTACAATAATTTTATTGATATTTATATAAAATACATATATATGCTATAAGGAGAACTACACTATGCAGTGGACCGATATAAAAATTATCTGCGACAAAAAATTTGAAGATGTTTTTGACTATGTTTCCGCCGAAGTTTGCCCTATGGGTGTGCAGATTGAGGACTATTCCAACCTTGAAAGCGATGTGCTGGAGATTGCCCACATTGACCTGATTGAACAGGACCTGCTGGAAAAGGACCGCACAAAGATAATTGTGCACCACTATATCTCCCCTGAACTTGATGCACAGGAAAGCCTGCTTGTTCTGCAGAACCGCCTTGCAGAAGAAGGCGTTGACTTTACAACAGAGATTGAATATGTAAATCAGGAAGACTGGGAAACAGGCTGGAAAGCATACTACCATGCACTGCCTATAGGCGAAAACCTTATGGTTTGTCCAAGCTGGGAAGAATGCGAAACCGACCGCAAAATCCTTAAACTTGACCCGGGCATGGCATTTGGTACAGGCACACACGAAACCACAAACCTTTGTCTTGAAGTGCTTGACCGCACAATAAAAGGCGGCGAAAGAATTCTGGACGTAGGCACCGGCAGCGGTATTCTTGGTATTGCCAGCTGTATCCTTGGTGCAAAGGAAGCAGAAGGTGTGGACATTGACCCGACAGCCGTTAAAGTTGCAAACGAAAACGCCCAGCTTAACGGCGTAAGCGACAAGTTTACAATCAAGGTTGGCGACCTGGCCCAGCAGGCAAGCGGCAAATATGACATTGTTGTGGCAAACATTGTTGCAAACGCAATTATGATGCTGTCCAAAAACGTGCCTGAATTTTTAAAGGAAGGCGGTCTGTACATCACCAGCGGCATCATCCTTGACCGCAAGGACGAAGTGCTGGCCTGCCTTGAAAACCTTGGCTTTAAAATTCTTAAAGTGCACACAAAAAATAACTGGGTATGTATTGAGGCTACAATTTAACCTATGGATTATACAGTTGAAACGCTGGCACACGGCACAAAGGTGTGCATAAACAAAACCCACCGCTTTGGCACCGACGCCTTTCTGTTAAGCCATTTTGCCGAGGTAAAGTATGCCCAGAAAGCGCTGGACATAGGCACGGGCTGCGGCATTATTCCGCTGCGCTGGAAGGATATGGGCCACAAGGGCGAAGCTTACGGCCTTGAGATTGACCCGCAGGGCACTGAACTGTTAAAAGAAAGCATCCGTCTCAACGGCACAGAAAAGCTGACCGCCATATGTGCAGATGTAAGGGAGTTCAAAACCGAAAAGGCAGATTTTGACGTTATCACCTGCAACCCGCCTTACTTTACTGCGGGCAAGCCAAAGGACGATGAAAGAAAGGCGTCTTTCCGCCATCAGCTTACACTGACAGACGATGATGTTGCGGCGGCGGCATACCGACTGCTGCGGGACAACGGCAAGCTGTGCATCTGCCAGCGCCCCGACCAGCTGGCACAGGTTATCTATGCCATGAAGAAAAACCGCATAGAGCCAAAGGTTATCCGCTTTGTGCGTCAGCGCAAAACCAGCCCTCACCCCTGGCTTGTGCTGGTGGACGGCCGCAAAAACGGCGGAAAAAGCCTGACTGTTATGCCCGATTTGTTTATGGAAGATGAAAAGGGAAATTTCTCTGAAGAAATTCAGAGAATTTACGGAAAGATTGAATAACCGCATAATGATGCTTCGCATGACACTTTTGGCGCCAAAAGTGTCCAAAAGCGCCGCTGTTGGCACGCAGCGGACCCCGCCTGCCTTTTCACAGCCGCAAGGTCTTTGAACAAAGAACTCGGATACACCAAAACCTTTCAGGTTTTGCTCATCCTCAAACATCTTTGTTCATTTTGCCAAGGCAAAAGCAGACTTGCTGAATTTATATAAAACCCAACGTTCTGCTCACTGCTGAATTATCGATTAAAAATCCTTATAATATAATTGTCACATATAGAAAACAGACGGTATCAGAAGATACCGTCTGTTTTTATTTTACTGAAGTGATTCTATAAGTTCCACTGTAACAGAGAATGTGCTGTTGTCGTAGGCACGGTAGATAACAAGGTCAAAGTTATCCCCCGGGGAGAATTTATCCAGTTCTTCCAGCAGGTCGTCACTTGTGATTATCTCACGGCCGTTGGCCTCGATGATAACGTCACGCAGCTGCACACCTTTTTCCTGCATTCTGCAGCCCTCGTTGAATTCCACAACACACACGCCCTTGCTTGGCAGGCCGTTGATTGGCCCGTTGGTGCTGTTGAGTTCCACAATGGAGATGCCCAGCACAGCACGGCCTTTTACATAGCCGTATTCCACAATGTTTTCGATAATTGGCATAGCCTCGTTGATTGGTATGGAGAAACCGATGCCCTCGTAGTCAATGTCGGCAATTTTGCTGCTGTTGATACCCACAACCTGACCAAAACGGTTGATAAGCGGACCGCCCGAGTTGCCAGGGTTGATGGCTGCATCAACCTGAATAAGCTCCAGACTGCGTGCACCTTCGCCAAGGTCACGGTTGAGGCCCGAGATAATGCCCTGTGTCATTGTGCTGGAAAGACCGCCTGCGTTGCCGATTGCAACAACCCTTTCGCCAACCTTAAGCGCACCGCTGTCGCCGAATTCGGCAGGGATAAGGCCGTGTTTTTCCACCTTTACAACTGCAAGGTCGGTGGTTTTGTCCATGCCGATAATGCGGCCGTTTGCATTGGTGTCGTCGGCGAATACTACATTTACGCTGGTGCCGCCGTCAACAACGTGGGCATTTGTGATGATGTAACCGTCATCTGTCATAACAATGCCTGTGCCGCTGCCTATGGCAGATATTGACTGACTGCCGTAAACAGTGATGTTTACAACAGATGGGTTAACCTTTTCGTATATATCGGTTGTGGCATAGCCTTCGTCCCTGTTTTCAGGCACAGGCTGAATTTCCACATTAAAATCAGCTATCTCATCCAGCGGCTGCGGATTTTCGATATGCGGAATGGTAATGTTTAAATCGTACAGAAGTTCTTCCATAATTCCTGCACTTTCCATACCCTTGCCCACCGCAAAACCGCCGCCAAGGGCTGCCGCCAGCAGTGCAACAACCAGCAGTATTGCAGGAAGTTTTCTTGATTTTTTCATATTTTCATCCCCTTTGAGAGAAGTTTTTGCAATAAGTAACAGATTTATTTTTCGTCTTATATATTATTAGACAAATGTGAAAATTATTTGTTTTGTCAAAGCTTTTAACATTTATTTCACTTTTATTAAAATGTGTGCTGCCAGTCACACACTGCCGCCTGCGGACTGTATGGGCCAAAGCAGCCGGAAGCATCCCTATTTGTGCTTTGGTGCCTTGAGACGCGGGCCTTTTGGTGCTTTTGGCGCTTTTGGTGCTTTTTCTTTTTTGGCTTTTGGTTCGGCAGTTTTTTCGTTTTTATCGTTTGCCGCAGGCAGAGTAAAGATAAACTCGGTATATTCGCCAAGCTGGCTTTCCACGTGGATATCTCCGCCCGAGCGGTTTACCAGTGTTTTGGCAATGTACATACCTATGCCTGCGCCCTTTATATGCACCGAACGGCTGGCGTCGGTTTTGTAAAAGCGGTCAAATATATACGGCAGTGCCTCGGGGGCTATGCCCTCGCCGGAGTTGCGTATTTTAACCACAATCATTCCGTTTGCCTTGTCTTCGCTTACATTAAAGCCGATATAACCGCCCTGATGGGTAAATTTAAGGGCATTGTCCACAATATTATACACAACCTGATGGATAATATCCTTGTCGGCAGAAACTATCATACGGGTAGGCTCGAAACCGCGCACCTGAATGTCGGCGTTTTCTATGCGGCTTTCAAATGCAAAGGCAACGTCCGAGATTGTGTCCCAGATGTTGTAGCGGCTTACGTTCATTATAAATTCGCCGCTTTCCAGCTTGGACATATCAAGCATACTGTTGGTAAGGCGCGCAAGGCGGCCAACCTCGCTGGAAACGATATTAAGATAGGTGTCCTGCTTTTCGGGCGGGATTGTGCCGTCGATAATGCCGTCCACAAAACCTTTTATGCTGGTCATAGGGGTGCGCAGCTCGTGGGCGATGTTTGCAACAAAGTTTGAACGGCTGGTCTCGTTTTTGTCGGCAAACTCGGCCATATTGTTAAAGGTAGCTGCAAGATGGGCAACCTCGTCTGCACCTTCCACCTTTACGCGCACCGACAGATCCCCCTGGGAAAAGCGTTTTGCCGCATCGGCAATTTTTCGCAGCGGGGTTGTCATATGGCTGGTAACCACCAGTGCCACAATGCTGGAAACCAGAATCATTATGGACGAACTGAGCAGAAACATGCTCATAAGGGCATTGGTGAACAAAGTAATATGCTTTGTGCTGCTGCAGGCATATATATACCCTGCAACCTGCCCCTGTGCATCAAAAACCGCCTTGCCCACAGCATAGTATTTTGAGGTGTGATTTTCGGAAAATATATCACTTACATTGACAGCTGATGTAACCATCTTTGCCGCATAGGTTGCCGCAGGGGGCATTGGTCTGCCTGCAAAGTTTCTGGCATACTGGTTTGTGCTGGTGATGATGTTGCCGTCCTTGTCTGCAAGGATAATTATGGACTGTGTGGTTTCGCTGATAAGCTCAAGTTCATCTGCGATAGCCCGTATGCCGTCATCTCTGCTGATGTATATTCTGCTGTTGTCCAGAATATTTGCTTCCACGCTCTGCACACAGATGTTAAGTGTGTTGAGACGGTCAGACTCGAAATATCTGTTGGCAAACATAACAAGGGTTGCACCAAAGATAAACACATTGGCAACTATAAGCAAAGTAATGGATATAAAGAAACGTGAAGCTATGCTTCGGTTTGGTTTATACATAGATTACTCCTTGGGACCAAGGCCCAGTTCGGCTGCAAAAGGACGCATTGCATTGATGCAGATTTCGCTTACCTCTTTAACTTCCATACCCAGCAGGGCACAGCCGTTTTTAATAAGCTCGCGGTCACATTTTGCGGCAAATTTTTTATCCTTGAATTTTTTCATAAAGCTGGAAACTTCCAGGTCGGTTATACCCAGCGGTCTCATACGGGCAGCCGCGCCGATAATGCCTGTAAGCTCGTCAACTGTATACAGGCTTTTTTCCATATCTGTAAGCGGTTCCACATCTGTGCAGTGACCAAAGCCGTGGCTTAAAATTGCACGGATTTCTTCTTCGCTTACGCCTTCTGCCGCAAGTGGCTGGGCGGTGTGTTTAAGATGTTCGTCAGGGTACTGCTCGTAGTCATAGTCGTGCAGATAGCCCACTGCCTGCCAGTGTGCCACATCTGCACCAAAATGTGCCGCCATACCGCCCATTGCTGCCATAACTGCAGTTGCATGGGTGATAAGGTGCGGCTGTGTGGTTGTGCCTGCGATAAGCTGTTTTGATTTTTCCAGTGTGAGCATAATTGTGGCTCCTTTATATAAAAATAATATTTTAAAATATCCTATTTGTTTATTATATACCAATATCGAAAACAGTGCAAGAAAGTATAACTTTATAGTAGCAGACTGCCGTCTGCGGACTGCAGAGGCAAACTTTGTTTGCCTGTTAATTGTTGATTACAGATTTTTACAGCAAGAGTTTCAAAACTTTGTCCTTCGGACGTCACTTTGACCGCCCAAAGTGACCAAAAGCGCCGCTGATTGCACGCAGCGGACCCATGCGGAGCAGTACGCTGCACGCTATCCTTGCATCGTTTGGCTTTCAGCCAAACCGCTTCGGACACGGTTGTGTGTATACA
>JAFSAW010000007.1 GCA_017442085.1 Oscillospiraceae bacterium
GTGCTGCTGCAATTTCGTCACGGCTTTCTTCTGCTGCACGCTGACCGATTTCAGGGTCTGCACCTGCACCACGGCCCTTTGTAAGTTTTGCACCAAGCTGAACTTTCTGTGTTGCTTTAGAAGCAGCAAGTGCCTGTGCGTCTGTATTCATAGAGATAAACTCCACACCTTTAAGACCTGCAACCACCATGCGGTTTACTGCGTTGCCGCCACCGCCGCCAACACCTATAACTTTAATGTTGGTTGTTGCAACTACATCCTCTTCCAAGAAAAAGCTCATATATATTCCTCCATAACGGTTGATTTTTCAATTAATAATCTATCCGAAAATATTATTATCCTTATTTTATAAGTATATCAAAAAGATTTTGTTATTTCAATATATTTGGCCAAAAGATATCACAATTTATTGTCTTGTATAAACTGCTTCACCACTATTGGTTGCGTTTATTACGCCATATTCACCATCAGGTATTTTTTCGCTGATTATCTTGTTGCACATTTTTATTTTATATTCTATATCCAGCTCGGTGCCAAATTCCATAACTATACGGTTGTCATATTCTGCCGAAAGCGAGTTTTCGTCATGCACCGAAATTTTTGTAACTTTATCCACGCCGTTTTTTTCCAGCAGCTCTATAAGATTTTTTGCTTTCTGCAGCTTATCGCTGTTTTCTGTATCCAGGTCCAGCCACACTGTTTCCAGCGGCGGCTCGGTGCCGTTGCGCAGATAACGGAAATTCTGCGAATAAATTCTGTACTGATTGTCAGAAACAGTGTAATAGCTTTCCACACTGTCTGTCAGAGTAACTTCAATTATATCAGGGAAACGTTTTTCTATCCTGACTTCTTCCAGATATCTGAATTCTGCCATAACGTCCTCTGTCAGCTTGTCCGTATCCACCCTGAACATACTTTCTTCCATCGGTATGTTCATAAACTCTGTTATCTCCTCTGCCGTAAATATCTGACTGCCGCTTACATTTACCGTCTTTACTATAAACAGAAGTTTTGCACTGGCATAAAAGCTTGCGCCGATAATAACAGCACCCAGCAGTGCACCGATTATACGTTTTACAAGCAGTCTGCGGCGCAGTGTTCTGCGGGAAACACGTTTAGGCGACTGTGCTGCAGCCGCCTTTTTTTTCTTATTTACTTTTGCACTGTTTCTGCTGTTCAAAAGTTTCTCTCCTTATGTCTCCGCCAAGAGCCGAAAAAATCTGCTCTGTTTTTTCATATCCTCTGTCGATGTATTCCACACCTTCTATTGTAAATCTGCCCTTTTTTGCAAGTGCCGCCACCACAAGTGCCGCACCTGCACGCAGGTCTGATGCTTTTAACTCTGCCTCATATACATCTTTGCCTGCAGTCTGAAAATACTCATTATCTTCAACCCTGCAGCACAGGCCAAGTTTTTCAAATTCCTTTCTGTAGGAAAATCTGTTTTCAAAAATATTTTCTTTCAGCCGCAATGTGCCGTTGTTGTTCACCAGTGCACTGCTGAGCAGCGGGCCCATATCGGTTGAAAAAGCAGGATAATACCCCGTGTGTGTATTTATATCCGCCGCCCTGTCAAATAATTTTACCGCCAACGCCCCTTCTGCAAGGTGCAGTATTTTAAGCCCCGTCTGACATAAAATCTTTTCAAAAGCCGTCATATATGCTGCGGGGTAATTTTTGATGTAAACTGCACCCCTGCAGGCATTGACCGCACTTAAAACTGTTGCGGTAAAAATTCTGTCAGGTACAGGTGTATATTCCACACCGTCAAGGCACTTAACACCCTGAATTATAATTTCTCCCCTGCCCGCGCCTGTTATTCTTGCCCCTGCCCTGCGCAGAAAGCGCACAAGGTCAACAACTTCAGGCTCTTTTGCACAGTTTCGCAGTATAGTTATCCCATCGGCTGTTACCGCTGCCATAATAAGTGTCTGGGTTGCCCCCACACTTGGCAGTTTAAGCCTGAACTGTGTGCCTTTAAGCCCATGTGGTGCGGTGACAACAATTTTACCATCACAGCATTCTGTCTGTGCGCCCATCTGCTGCAGACCGTCAAGGTGAATATCTATCTGCCTTTTGCCTATATTGCAGCCGCCGGGCCAGCACAGTTCTGCCCTGCCCTTGCGGTAAAGCAGCGGTGCCATATAAAGTATGCTTGAGCGCATTTTTCTGCACAGATTTTCCTCTATGGCATATTTATCGCTTGCTTTGTAAAAAACCGAAAGCCTGCCATCCTGCAAAAAAGCTCTGCTGCCCAGAGAATTGATTATGTCTGTACTTGTCTGTACATCAAGCAGGTCGGGACAGCTGTTTATAACAGTTTCTCCGTCCAGCATAAGCGATGCCGCCATTATCGGCAGAACAGCATTTTTAGCCGCCGGGACTGTTGTGCATCCGTATAAGATTTTACCGCCGTTAACCGTAAGTCTTTCCAAAAAAACATCACCCCATTTAGCTTATAATATGCTTTGGGGTGACGATGTGTGTAAAATTATAATTCAAGATTTTCGTATATTATATCAACACAGCGAGGGTTGTATGCTGTTTTTGCCCTCTGTCCCATATCCTTTATAAGCTGTGGGTTCTGATACAGTTTTTCAAAACTATCGGTTATTGTTTTTTCGTTGAGATTTTTTTCTTCTATAAGTATCGCCGCATCAATGTCACTGAGCACCTTGCCGTTGTAATACTGATGATTTTCTGCAACATTTGGTGACGGGATAAGTATTGCCGCCTTGCCCATACAGCTGAGCTCGGCAATTGTAAGTGCACCGCAGCGGCAGATAATTACATCTGCGGCCGCCATATATTTTGCAATATCATAAAGATATTCGTTTACCACAATTTTTTCAGGGTTGTTGATATTGTTTTCGTCAAGGAATTTTACAAATTTTCCTTCGTCATATCTGCCCACAACGTGAAAATGAATGATATCTTCACGGTTTTTGTTATGTAATGCAAGATGCTGCATTGCCTTGTTTACCATTGCTGCACCAAGACTGCCGCCAAAAGACAGCACCACAGTCTTGCCCACAACACCAAGTTCTTCCTTGGCTTTTGCAGTATCTGCAAGGGTTATTTCTTCTCTTACAGGGTTGCCGCACACAATACATTTTTCAGGATATGCCATAAATTTGCTGGCTTTTTCTGTTGCCACAAAAACCTTGTCCACATTTTTGGACAGCAGTTTGTTTGTAACTCCTGCAAATGCGTTCTGTTCGTGCAGGGCTGTTTTTATGCCGCGTTTTGCAGCGCGCAGAACAATAGGGCCCGACACATAACCGCCTGTACCCATAACCAGATCGGGTTTGAATTCATTCAGTATTTTATCTGCTGCCCTGTTTGCTGTAAGCAGATTTTTAACTGTAATAAGGTTTCTTTTTATATTTTCCGGTGAGAAACTGCGCTGAAAACCTGTAACTTCCATATGGCTGAACTTATATCCCGCCTGGGTTACAAGCTTATATTCCATACCCTGCTTTCTGCCCACAAACATAATGTCAGCATCAGGGTGTTCCTTTTTAATTTTTTCTGCTACTGCAAGGCCGGGGTTTATATGGCCTGCAGTGCCGCCTGCAGCAATTATAACTTTCATATCTATTCTCCTTTTCCAAGGTCAGCATAGCGCGAAACCGACAGCACTATGCCCATTTCGGCCAGAAGCATCAGCAGCGATGTACCGCCTTCAGAGAAAAACGGCAGGCTGATACCCGTATTTGGTATTGTGTTGGTTGCAACTGCTATATTGAGAAACGCCTGTATACTTATCTGCGAAACAACACCCACAACAAGCATTGCGCCAAATTTGTCCTTTGCTTTGAAGGCGATGTACATACCGCGCAGCAGCAAAGCAAGAAACAGACAGATAACCAGCATACCGCCTATAAAGCCGAGTTCTTCGCAGATAACCGCAAAGATAAAGTCGTTCTGCGGTTCGGGCAGATGCAGATGCTTCTGACGGCTGTTGCCAAGGCCAAGACCAAACAGTCCGCCGCTTCCTATGGCAAGCAGACTCTGATAACTCTGATAACCGCTGCCCTGCAGGTCACTTTCGGGATTCTGCCAGGCAACAATTCGGCCCATAGCACGGTCCCACAATCCCGCAGGATTTAAAAAATACGCCATTGCAACTGCCGCAACAACAAGAAGGATTGCAAAAATGAAGAACTTTTCGTCTGTTCCGCCCACAAGCATCATAATGCCGCCGATGGCACAGATGATAAGTGTTGCTGAAATATGCGGTTCTACAATAACAAGGCCTGCAATGGAGCCAAGCAGAATGAGAAACGGCATAACACCGTATTTAAAGGTGCGCATTTTCTGTGCACCAAACCGCTGTACCCAGTCTGCAAAAACAAGTATTACTGCAAACTTTGCAATTTCAGACGGCTGAAAGGTAAGCACGTGAGGAATAACAATCCATCGGTTTGCATAGTTGATTTCCGGCATAAAGAAAACCATTACCAACAGAATATATGTTATGCCAAGCACCAGAAGCGTGTATCTGCGCAGAATGTGATAATCCAGCTTGGCGGCAAAGAACATTACCACCAGACCGCCGGCAGCAAAAATACACTGGTCCTTTATATAGTGGAAACTGTCGCCGCGTTCGTACAGACCTTTAACATAACTTGCAGAATAAAGCATTATAAGCCCAAACACAAGCAGAGTGATTGTTATAACCAGCATAGGCATATCCACATTTGTGCCTTTTTCTGCAAAACGGAAAAAGCTTTTGATATTAAATTGTTTTTTGCTGTGTTTTTCCTGATGCAAAAGGATATACCTCTTTTCTTAAAACTGACTTTTAGAATTTATACATATAAAGGCAGGCCAGTGCAGCAAAAACAACTGCAACTGCGCTGAATACGCACACAATTTTAACCTCGCTCCAGCCGCTCATTTCGTAATGGTGGTGAATAGGGCTCATTTTGAAGATACGTTTGCCGTGTGTGATTTTAAAATAAGTCACCTGAATAACAACACTGAGTGCCTCGCAGGTGTAGATAATACCGATAAGTACCAGCACTTCAGGGCGGTTGACTGCCCACGCCATAGCCACAACGCTGCCGCCAAGGAACATGCTGCCCGTATCACCCATAAACACCTTTGCAGGGTAGAAGTTCCACACCAGGAAACCTGCCAGTGCACCTGCAAGGGCACAGGCAAACACGCTGTTTGCATAGTAACCGTAGGAAGCAGAAATCATAAAGAAGCCAAGTGCTACAACAAATGTTACACTGGAACAAAGGCCGTCGATGCCATCGGTAAGGTTAACTGCATTAACCATAAATATAATGCCTGCAAAAACAATCGGATAGTAAAAATAACCAAGGTCAAACGGACCAACCCAAGGTATTGTAATTGCTGTGTTGATGTGGCCAATCATATACTGTGCCACAAGAAATGCTGTTGTAACAACAAACTGCAGAATAAGCTTTTGTTTTTCTGTAAGACCAAGGTTGCGTTTTTTTACAACTTTGATATAGTCGTCCACAAAGCCAATCATACCAAATGCCAGTGCGGTTGTAATGCTGATGAACAGGCTGATGCTCTGGTTCT
The DNA here is from genome assembly GCA_017442085.1 of Oscillospiraceae bacterium. GTDB lineage: Bacteria > Bacillota > Clostridia > Oscillospirales > Ruminococcaceae > RGIG3102. Next base: position 5,563 of record JAFSAW010000007.1, read on the forward strand.
GGTATGTTTCTTCCATAAATGTAGGTTCGCTGCTTAAAAGCAGAGAATAACCTGCAATCACACCCACAAGTGTACCAACAAAGAACATAAGACCGCCCATTGTAGGTGTGCCCTGCTTTGTCTGATGCCATGTAGGGCCTATTTCGTTTATAGTCTGCCCGTATTTAAGCTTTCTTAACCACGGAATAACCACATAACCGCTTATAGCTGTAATAAGAAAAGCTGCAAATGTGGCAACCAAAAATGATATTCTAACCATAAAAACTCCTGTAATTTAATAAACCTTCTCTATAATTTCTTCAAACGCCATACCTCTGCTGGCCTTGAAGATAACCGTGTCATCAGCCTGCATAATGGATTTGAGATAAGCTGCAAGGGCATCCTTTGTGCCGAACATCTGCCCTGCACCAAAGCCTTCGGCAATAAAACGTGCCTTGTCGCCAAAACACAGCATAACATTTACACCCTGCTGTTTTGCATATTCACCCACTGCAAAGTGCATTTTGTCACTGTCTGCACCAAGCTCCAGCATATCGCCGAACACGCAGATTTTTCGTCCTTTTGCAACAGCGCACACTGTGTTTACCGCCGCACGCATGCTGTCAGGGCTTGCATTGTAGCAGTCTTCCACAAAAGTGATGCCGTCTTTTTCCACAACCTTGCCGCGCATACCGCTTGGCACATAGTCTGCAAGGTTTGCCGCTGTCTGCACAGGGTCAAAACCCATTGATGTAACCACTGTATATGCAGAAAGTGCATTCATAACGTTGTGGCTGCCCACAACCGGAATTGTACACTGTATTTCACCGTGAACTTTGTCACAGATTGTAAAGCTGGTGCTTAAGCCTTTGCTTACAATATTTTTTGCAGTTACATCCGCATCTTTGTTTTCGATGGCAAAATATTTTACATTAAGCGGATTTTCCACCTTTGCGGATTTTAAAAACTTATCATCGCCGTTGAGCACAAGCACGCCGTCTTTGTCCATGCCGTCGCACATTTCCATCTTCGCTTTAAGGATATTCTCCTGACTGCCAAGCTTTTCAAGATGGCTTACACCGATGCAGGAAATAACCGCATATTTTGGTTTTGCCGCACAGGAAAGTTTGTGCACATCGCCAAGGTCATCCATGCCCATTTCCAGAATTGCATATTTATCACTGTGTGCAAAGCCGAAAATTGTCTGCGGCATACCAATTTCATTATTGTGGTTGCCAAGGCTGCGCACTGTAGGCGCAAACGGGCTGAGTGCTGTGTAGATAAAATCCTTTGTGCTGGTTTTGCCCACACTGCCTGTAACGCCGATAACTTCGATATCAAAAATATCCCTGTGGTTTGCACCAAGCTGAATGCTTGCATCAAGAATATCCGGCACGATAGCCTGCTTGTGTGCAGGCACATCAGGGATATAGTTTTCGGTAAGCACATAGCAGGCACCCTGTTCTATCGCCTTTGCCGCATAGTCTTCACCGTTTACCCTTTCGCCCCTGATGGCAAGAAAAACGCTGTCTTTTTCTGCCTTGCGGCTGTCAACTGCAACTGAAGACACAACGCAGTCTTCCATTGGTACTGCAATATCCTTTAAAAGCTGGGACAGATAAATCTTTTCCAATTTATTTTTCATTCCTTTTTTTCATATATTCTTCCACTATTCTGTGTTCGTCAAGATAGAGGGTGATTTTGTCTATAACCTGATAATCCTCGTGACCTTTGCCGCACAGAATAAGTATGTCATTATATTGTAACATATCCAGCGCCATTTTAATAGCTTTTCTTCGGTCAACTTCGGCAATATACGGTATTTTATTTTCAATCAGACCGCCAACTGCATCATCAATGATGCTCTGCGGGTTTTCTCCCCTTGGATTGTCGCTTGTGAGCACCGCAAAATCAGCATATTTTGCAACAGCTTCACTCATGTATCTGCGCTTTTTAGGGTCGCGTTCGCCTGCACAGCCGTAAAGCACAATAAATCTGTTCTGTGCAAAAGGCTTAAGCCCGCTTAGCACATTTTCCAGCCCGTCAGGTGTGTGGGCATAGTCGCAGATAACAGTAAACGGCTCTTTTACAAGTACTTCGCATCTGCCTTTTACACCCTTTATATTTTTCATATTTGCACATATATCTGCAATATCAAAACCGACGCACTGGCAGGCAAGGGCACTGCCTATGGCGTTCTGCACCGAATACTCACCCGGCATGGAAAATTCCACGCGGTTTATGCTGCCGCAGCTTACCATAATAAACTTTGAACCTGTGCCACTGAGCTGAATATTTTTTGCAGTACAGTCTGCGCTGTCGTCTTTAAGAGAAAATGTCACAACATTTTTGTCGCTGTCCTTATACTGCTGTGCAATCCGTCTGCCGTATTCATCATCTGCATTGATAATAATATTTTTGCTGTTTTCAAAAAGAATACATTTAGCTTTAAAGTATTCTTCCATAGTCTTGTGATAGTCAAGATGGTCCTGTGTAAGATTGGTAAACACAGCCACATCAAATTCTATACCATAAAGTCTCTGCTGAACAAGTGCCATACTGGAAACTTCCATAACCACATATTCACAGCCGCTTTTGTACATCTGGCTTAAAAGCACATTAAGCTCCCATGCCTGCGGGGTTGTATATTTGGCAGGGATATCCTGGTCGCCAATCATATTCTGAATTGTGCCGATAAGCCCCACCTTTTTGCCCTGCTGCTGCAGAATATCCTTGATGAGATAGGTTGATGTGGTTTTGCCGTTTGTGCCTGTAATGCCAATCATCTTCATTTTTCGTGAAGGATTGCCAAAAAAGTTTGCACACAGCAAAGCATATGCTTTTTTGCTGTCGGCAACTATAATCTGGTTTGGCACGCCCATATCCCTTTCGCATACAATAAGCTGTGCACCTATTTCTGCCGCTTTTTCCGCAAAAGTGTGTCCGTCAAAACTGCCGCCTTTGCAGCATACAAACGCACAGCCTTTTTCCACCTTGCGGGAATCATCGGTGACAAAAGATATTTCAGCATCATTTACAATTCCGCTATATTCAATTCCATTCAATAAAGACAGTACGTTCATAGGTCTTTCCTTTCGATATATTATTCAAATGCACCTGTAGCAGTAAGATTTACCTCTACAATTGTGCCCATTGGTATCTTTTCACCCGACGGTATTGTCTGGGAAATAACCACTGCATCATTGCTGGATGCAGATACACCTGTAAATTTTACATTGAGGCCAAGGCCGCGCATTGTGGTTTCGGCATCCGAAGCAGATTTGTTTACAAGGTCAGGCATTGTCACCATAACACTTTCGGTGTCAGGGTCGGTATACAGCACAACTATGCTGCCCTTCTGCACCTTCATTGCATTGGTCGGGAACTGTGAAATAACAGTGTTGCCGCTGCCCACAACCTTAACGTTAAAACCTGCACGCTGCAGTGTAACCCTTGCATCTGTAACGTTTTCACCCGTTACATAGTTAACGTGCTGGCTTACATTTGCCTTTTCCGCATCAGTATATACAGGCTCTACGCCAAGATACGGCAGAATTTCACCCATAAGGTCACCCACCACAGGCCCTGAAAGGTTACCGCCGTAATAGGAATATGTTCTTGGTTCATCAAAGAAGATAAGAATTGCAATTTCAGGGTCGTCACAAGGCGCCACGCCCACATAAGAAGCAATATAGTCATCATCCATGGCTGTGTCCAGCTTCTGTGATGTACCCGATTTGCCGCCTACACGGTATCCCGGAACATATGACCATCTTGCATTGTAGTTTGTGCCGTTTTCCAGCAGCATACCGCAGATAAGCTTGCTTACTTCCTCACTTACAACCTGACGCTTTGGTTCCGGCGTAAGGTCTTTTACCGTGTTGCCGTCCTCATCAACCAGTTTGGAAACAAGATGCGGTGTAACAAGGTCGCCGCCGTTAACTGCTGTTGCCACGGCAGTTATCATCTGTATAGGTGTAATTTTAAAGGTCTGGCCAAAAGAGTTACTTGCCAGACTTGTTTCGTTCATTGTCTGTGCATTATAGGTAATGCTTTTCTGTTCTCCCGGCAGGTCTATGCCTGTTTTTTCCGAAAGGCCAAAGGATTCAAAATAATCCACAAAGGTCTGTATGCCCATACGCTGACCCATATCGATAAATGACGGGTTGCAGGACTGTATAAGTGCCTGTTCAAAGGTGAGCGCACCATGGCCTGAACGCTGGTTGCAGCCGATGTTCCAGCCGCCCACCGAAACATAACCCTTGCAGAAAAACGGTGTGTGCACGGTGGCTGCACCGCTGTCCAGTGCAGAAGCCGCTGTTACAATTTTAAAAACAGAACCCGGCTCGTAAAGGTCAGAAACCGCCTTGTTTCTCCACTGTGTCTGCCTTGCCTGGCTTACCGCCGCATTGTATTCTTCGTCATCGGTTATAGCTTCAATTGCAGCCTTTACATCTTCATCATAAATTTCAAAAGGCTCGTTAGGGTCAAAATCAGGCTTTGTTGACATGGCATAAATTTCGCCAGTCTTTACGTTCATAACAATACCGACACCGCGGCACTGTACGTTGTATTCTTCCACCTTTGCAGAAAGACGTTTTTCAAGAAAATGCTGTATGGTTTCGTCAATTGTTGTTACAAGGCTGTAGCCGTTCTGTGCGGCATTCAGCTCTTCGTATTCATACCCCATATCCAGCCCCCAGCCATTTTTGGCCGAGATTACACGCCCCTGCACACCTGTAAGTTCTTCGTCATAGTAACTTTCAAGCCCTGCAAGGCCCTGATTGTCCGTGCCGCAGAAGCCAAGGATTGTTGCCGCAAAGCTGCCGTAAGGGTAGTATCGCTTATAATCTTCCACAAGGTTTACACCGCTTATCTCTTCTTCCTGGCACCATTCTCTGATGGCATCTGCCTGAGGTTTATCTATTTTATATTCAATTATTTCGTAGTAACTGTTTGTTTTTTTCAGTTTTTCAAGAGTTCTTTCCCTGTCTGCATCAAGTATTTCTTCCAGCTTTTCTGCAATACGTGCATGCTGTTTCTCATCGCTTTCCGCAGGAGAAACAAAAACAGTCCACACAGTTGCACTCTGGGCAAGCACCTTCATATTGCGGTCATATATAGTGCCCCTTTTAGGTGATATTTTTGTGTCACGCAGCTGTATTGATGATGCCTTTGCCTTGTATTCTTCATAGTTTACAAGCTGTACATTTACCATATTGTATACAATGCACACCACAAAAGCAAAAAAACAGGCTATTACAAACAATCCCCTGTTGCGCATCTTTTTTGTTACTCTGTTTTGATTTTTCTTATGTTTTTCGTTCAAAACTGCTGACCTCGCATAAAAAAATGTCTATATACAGAAAACAGGGCTTACTGTTAAGAGGTCTACACGCAAGCTATGGCGTGAACCCCTATGTGTAAACCCTTGTTAATTATGTATATTTTTTTGTTATTCAAAATATGATAATACCGGCTGAACTGCCTGTTCTATTTTGTCACCAAAATTTTCACCGCTGAATTCCACCTTGTTTTCACTTTCAATTTCTATGTATTCAACCTGTGTGGAATCCATCTTTACCATACCCAGAACATTTACAGCATATTCTTCAATTTCGTTAAGGCTCATACGGCTTTCAAGTGTAAAATCGAGATATGCTTTTTCGCTTTCAAGCTCTGTAATTTCGCTTTGTACTGTTGCGATATCTGTTGTGATTTCGGTTATCTGGCTGTTTGTGTAGATAACACCGATAATCATACTTAAAATAACCGCCAGGGACAATGCTCTTACAGCTGTCTGGAAAGCTTTTTTATTTTTCAGCTTGACAGTTTTTGCCTGATGATGAGGTTTTGCTTCTTTTTCAGGCTTCTGTTCAAGCAAAGATTCGTACATTGACAAATCATATGCAACGTTCTGTCTGTCCATAGCGTATATATCTCCTTTACAAAATTACTTTCCCTGCTGTTTTACAGCTTTTCTATAATTCTCAGTTTTGCAGAGCGGCTGCGGCGGTTTTCTTCCTGTTCCTGTGCATCTGCTTCTATTGGTTTTTTTGTTATCAGTTTACCTTTTGCCTTGCCGCCGCATACACATATCGGCAGTTCTTTGGGACATGTACAGGAAACTGTAAGGTCTTTAAAATACTGTTTTACCATTCTGTCTTCAAGAGAATGGAATGTAATGATGCACATTCTGCCGCCCGGGTTAAGCATTTCGAACAGGTCTTCCAGCGCATCTTTAAGTGCACCAAGCTCGTCATTTACTGCAATTCTCAATGCCTGAAATGTTTTTCTGGACGGGTTTTTGCTTTTGCGGCGTTCTGCAGCAGGATATGCACTGTTTACAATTTCGCTTAGCTGTGTTGTTGTGGTTATCGGCTGTGTTTCACGGTAAGCCACAATTTTTTTTGCAATACCGTATGCAAATTTTTCTTCGCCGTATTCGCGGAGAATATCGGTGATTTCCTGCAGTGACAATGTGTTTACAAGGTCTGCTGCGGAAGGGCCTTCCTTGCTCATACGCATATCAAGATATGCTTCGGCATTATAGCTGAAACCGCGTTCTGCTGTGTCCAGCTGATAGCTTGAAACCCCAAGGTCCAGCAGTACGCCGTCTATTTTTTCCACCCCTTCTTTTTTAAGGGCATATTTTGCATCACGGAAGTTTGTCTGTATAACCTTTGCAGGCAGGCCGCAAAGTCTTTCTGTGGCAACTGCCACTGCATCAGGGTCCTGGTCAAGCCCGTAAAGCATACCGTCTGTAAGATGCTTTGCAATCTCTCTGGAATGTCCTGCACCGCCACAGGTGCCGTCCACATAAATACCGTCCGGTTTTATGCTGAGGCCATCAATGCACTGCTGCAGCATTATTGATTTGTGGCTGAATTCGCTCATACTAAAACTCCAGTTCTTCCATTGCTGCTTCGATATCGGCAAAGTCCATTTCGCTTTCCTGTTTTTCGTAAGCTGCTTTATCCCAAATTTCAACGTGGTTGCCCGCGCCGATAATGATTACATCTTTTGTTATGTTTGCGTGGGTTTTAAGATACTGCGGCAGCAGGATGCGTCCCTGCTTGTCCGGTGTAACATCCATTGCATTTGCATAAAGCATACGCTGAATATCACGGGTTTTCACCATACTTTTTGCTTTTAAAATCTCGGCAATTCTGTTCCATTCCTTTTCGGCATAACCGATGATACAGCCGTCAAGCCATTTGGTTATATAGAATGTTTCGCCAAGTTCAGCACGCAGTTTTGGAGGAAAGTTAACGCGGCTTTTGGCATCAAGTGTGTGCTCGTATCTGCCTATAAGCATAAACTTTACCTCCTTATCAAAAATTATGTTTTAATGCAATTTTAAGAATTTAATCCCACAATTGCCCACAACTACCCACTTTTCATACCAAAATGATACCATAAACCGCTGTCAAATGCAATATAAATATGCAAAATTCACAAATTAAATTTTGTGAAAAATCCACATTTTACGCGGTTTTTCTGCACTTTTCTGCACATGGAAAAGTTTTCCACATACAGTATATGCCGTGTTGATAAATTAAACGGCAAAGGCTATAATAATTACATAAAATCCGTATTCTGAGGACAATTTATGAAGCATCTGACAAAAGATTTTTTTACACAAAGTGCATATGATGCGGCGCAGCAGCTTATCGGCAAATGGATATGCCGTGACATAAACGGCACGGTGGAAAAGTTTCAGATTACCGAAACCGAATGTTATATCGGCAGCTGTGATACCGCCTGTCACGCATATAAAGGAAAAACCGCCCGTACACAGATTATGTGGCACGAGGGCGGTGTGTGTTATGTATATTTGTGTTACGGCCTACATCAGATGCTCAATTTTATTACAGGCAAAGAAGGTGAAGCCGAAGGTGTGCTTATCCGCGGTGTAACGGGCGCAAAAGGCCCGGGCAGAGCCACCAAAGCCATGCAGATTGACAAGTCACTGTACGGCCACAGCCTGCTGACCAAAGATAAAATATGGGTTGAAGATGACGGCAAAACATATAAATTCAGCGCATCAAAGCGCATAGGCATCGGCTATGCCAGCCGACAGGACCAGGACAGACTGTGGCGGTTTGAACTTGAAGAATAGTCCTTATATCACGCGGCATATTATCAATTATTACAAAAACAAAAGTCATTCCGGGCAAAAGCTGCTCAGAATGACTTTTTATTGCTTTTAATAATTTTTACGAAGCTTTCTGTGATAAACCGCAGGACCGCGGCTTGTTTTTGGCACAATCTGCAGAATTTCGCTTTCGATAAGTTTTTCCATACGCAGTGCAATAAAGGCATCGCCTATGCCAAGCTGATGTCTGCCCAGCACATTGCCTATAACAGTTGCCTGAATAAACTCGTCTTCTTCAAGGTCAATTTCGTCCCAGATGTATTTGTCATAAATATCTTCCGACACACTGCGCACCCTGCCGTTGAGCACTGCACGGAGTGTGGCATTTTCTCTTTTTAAATTCCACCACTGCTGTGCATAACCCCAGCATTCTTTTGTTTTATCCTGTACATATTCCAGACATTTGTGCCACTCTGCAGGTGCCACCTCTGCCCAGCCAAAATATTCGGTGATTGTATTGTCTGCTTCGCTGTACATATATTTGGGCAGCTTGACCATATATACCCTGCCGCCAAAGTTATGCACATTACGCATTTCTGCCATAAACCACAGCATACCGCAGCGTTCTGACGGATTGTCGCTGTACCATATACGCACATCTTCACCGCTGTGTATTCTCTGCATAACATCGGCAAAATCATCCTTTGCCTTGTCATACTGCATCTTTGCACCCTTTTGTGTATCATCATCGTATATGCTGTACAGGGCATTGAGCACACTGAGGCGTTTTTCGCCGATGCCGTCTTCGCTTATATCGCCCATATCCCAGGCCAGATCAAAGCAGTATACATCATCGGGGCTGCCGCCTATGGCCACAGCATTCTCCCAGTCTCTGCGGTGTTTTTCTTCTGCATCTCTCTGTGCTTTTTCAATTTCTGCCTGCGACGGTGTGCTGCCGTCCTTATTTGTAACGATAACACCTATCACCGCACCGTCTGGGCTGGCGTGCTGTGCACATTTAAGTGTACCTGCAGCACTTTCGTTGAATAAAATTTCTACCATAATATTTCTCCTTGTATTTAAGAGAACGTCAATCAGATTTTATATAAACATTATACTATAGCTGTGTCAAAACTGCAAAATATGCTGTTTTATTTTTCCAAAGGTGAAAACCAGCTGTCACATTTTCCTTTTGTGCCTTCCCAGCCAAGCATACCGATAAGATACCTGCTGCCGTTTGCCGTAGGGCTGTAGGTACAGTTTATAAAATTCGCTTCCTGATGTGTAATAGGGTCAGCTTCCACATTGGCTGCAAAGCCGCCCACATATTTTGATGTGTCATTCATAATTATCGGTGTCTGCATATGACAGAATCCAAATGTACCGCCATAAATTTTATCTGCAAAGCCGCCAAACTCGCCCACGTCATAATAATCGGGCATTCCTTCATAGCGCTGTGCCGTTATACTGCCGAAAGATGAACAGTTGAAAATTCTGAAAAACTCGCTTTTCTGCCCTACTTCCTGCGAGCAGTTTACAACAAAACCGCCCATGCCCCAGTGACCTGTTATATCCACATCGGCAGAACAGTTGCTGATTTGGGTGCCGTTGTAGCCGTTGACTGTGTTTGCAAAACCGCCTCCACCGCCTTTTGGATTGCTGATTGCCCCCTGAACGTGACAGTTATCCACATTGCCCGACACCCTTGCCGCAAAGCCTGCGCAGGTGTAAATATCATCTCTGCCCAAAGCTATATTGATGTTTATATTTTCAACATTCAGATTTTCCACCACGCCGTCAGGGGCAATTGTGTCAAACAGTGCCACATTGTGCCAGCCGCTGTCACCTGTAAAGTTTTGTTCTGTAAGAACAAGATTTTTTATTGTATAGCCCTGGCCGTCAAACTGCGAGCAGAAGCCGTCAACTGCCGCATATTCTGTTTCGCCATTGTTGCCGCGGTTTGCACCGATTGGCACAAAATTGTCTATACCCGCCATATCGATATCGTTTGTAAGCACATATTTACGGTCACCGTATCTGTGGCCGTTTATGACATAATCGGCAGACATATCAACAAGCTGCTGCGGTGTTGAAATTTCCACCGGCAGACTGATGTCATCAACCGCATTTTCCCGATTTGTTTCTTCCTGCACAATGGGTGGCTGTTCACCTGACGGTGTTTCAGGCTGATTTTTATAATTTATTCTCTCTTTACCAACTATAACCGCCACAATTATCAGCAGCACAACTCTTGCCAGCATTTTTGCTGCAAGTTTTTTGCGGGATTTTTTTGTAAGTTCCATATTAACTTTATTGGTGCCATAAATAAAGAACTTGCTTTTATATTTTTTTACAAGGCTGTAAACTTCCTTTTTCTGTTCATCGTCAAGCTTTAAAAAAGCCATATTTTTATATCTTGTACCAAAAACATAAATATCATCGCACATAAATGTAATAATTACGTTTTCCCACTTGATTGAAACTTTATCATTTATGGTTATTCTTTCATCATCGGCTTTGACACTGTAATGAAACGGGTGTTCAAGTATTTCATCAATATGCTTTATGTATTTTAATGTATTTCTCGATTTATTTGAACACAATATGTTTTTTAACTCTGCCACAGCCACAACCGCAAGCACCACACTGCAGCCCACAATAGTATAATTTTTCAAAACTGCAAAACAAACAATGCCAAGCACACTCAATACAAGCAGAAAAGCAAAAGCAACCGGCCATACAATACCGATAACTTTAGCCGTTTTATTGTTCAAAGCTTTAAATGCTTCGTCCTTTTCTTCTTTTGATATAATCTGGTTTATATTCATAAATTTCTCCAAAAGCATATTGTCAAACAAAGAGGCAAACCAAAACGGTTTACCTCTTTATTATATCACAATATTTTATTTTCTGTAGTACAGTTCGGTTACATAAGCCATATATCTGCAGGCTTCGTCGTCAAACTGTTCAGGCACAAGACGCCATTTCCAGTTGTTTACCGCAGTACCAGGTGTGTTGATGCGTGCTTCGTCACCAAGTTCAAGGTAGTCCTGCAGGGAAACAATTGCAAGGTTTGCAGGGGAGGAAAGTGTGTGACGGATAAAGCGGTTTTTCTCCCACACTTCTGTGTAGAACATCATATACTGGCCGCTGTAGTTCTTTTCTTCCCAGCTTAAAGATTCATACCAGCCTTTTGCTGTCTGGTTGTCGTGTGTGCCTGTGTAAACCACGCAGTTTTTGATGTGGTTATGCAGCAGATATTCGCTTTCCACACCTTTTGTAAAGCCAAACTGCATAATTTTCATACCTGGGTAACCTGTTTCGTCCAGCAGCTTGCGCACACCTGCTGTGATGTGGCCAAGGTCTTCGGCAATAATTTTAACATCGCCAAGTTCAGCCTTGATTGCATCAAACAGTTCGATGCCAGGGCCTTTTTTCCACTTGCCGTTTTCAGCTGTTTCGTCCTTTGCAGGAATGGAATAGAATTTTTCAAAGCCGCGGAAATGGTCAATGCGCACAACGTCATACATTTCAAACAATGCTTTTACACGGCTTACCCACCATTTAAAGCCTTCTTCCTTATGTACTTTCCAGGCATAGATAGGGTTGCCCCACAGCTGACCTGTTTTGGAGAAAGCATCAGGCGGACAGCCTGCAACTTCTTTTGGGCTGCCGTCTTTTTTAAGGTCAAACAGATGTTTGTTTGCCCACACATCTGCACTGTCAAGGCCAAGATAGATTGGAATATCACCTATAAGCTGAACGCCGTGCTTGTTTGCATATTTTTTAAGGGCTGTCCACTGTTTAAAGAACATAAACTGAACAAAACAGTAGTAGTCTATTTCTTCTTTAAGGCGTTCCTTTGCGGCTTCCATTGCAGCATCTTCCCTGAGTTTTTCGCCTGTTTTCCACTGTGTCCATGGAGCATTGTTTTCGTCACGGAGTGCCATATACATTGCATAGTCGCCAAGCCAGTGAGCATTTTTTTCTGCAAAGGTTTTGTATGCCTTTGATTTAAGCACATCTTTGCCGTTTGTATATGCAAGTTTAAGCAAGGCCTTTCTGCCTTTGGATATTGCTTCATAATCAACATGGGACGGGTCATCACCCCAGAACACAGATGTGCAGTCTGATTCTGCAAGATAACCGTCTTCCACAAGCATATCAAGGTCGATAAAATAAGGGTTGCCTGCAAAGGTGGAGTATGCCATATAAGGGCTGTCGCCAAAACCTGTAGGGCCGTGTGGCAGCACCTGCCAGTAGCTCTGCTTGCCTGCTTCCAGTTTGTCAATAAAGTTGTATGCTTCTTTGCCAAATGTGCCTATGCCGTATTTTGACGGAAGGCTGAACACAGGCAGAAGCACGCCTGCTTTTCTCTTTTCGAAAACCATAAAAATATCCTCCGATTTTCTATTTTAACAGCCGGGGCTGTCGGTATCATTTTGGTCGGTCACCTTTTCAATTACAAAGCGGGGACCGTATTCGCTTTTCTGACTGTCATCAATTTTAACATCCATCACTTTACTGTCTGTAATAATTTGGGCAGTTTCACCTTTAAGCAATTTTATTGCGGCATCTTTATCTATAACCGCATTGTACTGCTTAAGCTGCAACGGCTCTTTCCACAGTGTAAACTTGCAGTTGTGGGGCTGCGGCCAGTTTACACAGCCAAAGGCCTTTGCATTTTCCACAATTTCGGCACCGCAGCGCGGGCATACCCCCACCACATCATTCTGATACGGCA
>JAFSAW010000008.1 GCA_017442085.1 Oscillospiraceae bacterium
CAGCCGAGGCTTCTCCGGCAAAGGCGGAAGATTCTGATTTTAAGAGGTGATATAAATGCTTAAAAACAAACTTAAAAAAATCACAGCTATAATTGTTGCTCTGGCAATGGTGCTGGCACTGACAGCCTGCGGTGGCGGCGGTACCGATGCACCGCAGAACAGCGATACACCACGTGCTACACCGCAGGCAACTGCAGACCCTGATAACGGCGGAGAAGCTTTTGACGGCAACGACTGGGTGATGCTGAAGCAGGCAATGATTGATACCACAGATATGGCTGCGGTGGCATATCTTGGTTGGTTTGAAGACTATTACGACCTTTACGACTACTCACAGATTAAAGAATATATTGCAGATACATTTGTTGCAGAAGACCATCCATTTATTGCAAATATAGATGCAGACCACTTTGTGCCGCACATTGGCGGGCAGCTTTTCTGCATTGTGCCTGCTGATGAAAATGCAACAATCACAATCTACGATTACATTTTCGATTATGAAGACTACACTGCAGATTACGGTGATGCACTGTATCAGTCCACAGACGGCAAGCCTGTGCTTGTAATGTGCAACGAAAGCGAAGTTGTTCCAAATATAATTGTGGAAATTATCGACAGCAACGGAAACGAGCTTAGCTATATTCCTTGGCTCAGCGGTATGGACGGAACACTGGAAGTGCCGTACGATGCGCCAACAGTGTTGGACTTTACACCATATGAAAAGCTGGGCTATGTGACGGAAAATGATTATACATTCGACCCTGCAGTGCTTTATTATGCAGAAGACTGGACAGCGTATGTTCCTACTCTGAATGATAACGAGGTTGCTGTAGGTTTCTGGTTTGATGAATACGGCAATATGGAAATGTGCTACGAAGTATACGGCGGCAATGGATATGAGGTATATTACGAAGGTTACTGGTACCCTGCAGAAGATGACAGCTATCCTGCAAGCGCACTTGTGTTTGAACTATCCCTTGTGGAAGACAACTCTGATATTCAGATTGCAAGGCCGGATATTTACACAGTTATGAGCTTTGAATACGACGAATACAGTGAATGTGTATATATGACCTACGAAGATTATGACTTCCTGCTGGATAATGAAGCAGATTATTTCTATACTCTTTATAATGCTGTAGGCTAAAATGTTTTGGCTTATAAAAAGGAGGACTTACAATGACAGAAGCTAACGAAAAAATCACATTGGAGCTTATACATTCCAACGAACCAAAAGATGAAATTGCAATACCACTGCCACAGGAAATAGATGCAGAATATCTGAATCAGATTAACCTTACCGAAGAAGAACTTAAAACAGTTGATGATTTTTCGGGCAAAATCGACCTTAACGATTCTGCAATTATTCTTCAGTACGGTGCTGCCTGTCAGAAAAAGATTGCCGAATTTTCCGACAATGCCCTTGCGGGTGTGCGCACAAAAGACCTTGGTGAAACAAGCGATATGATTGCAGACCTTGTTGCAGAGCTTAAAGGCTTTGATACAACTGAAGAAGAAAAAGGTTTTTTGGGTATATTCAAAAAGGCAGGCGGTCAGGCTGCACGCCTTAAAGCACGCTATGACAAGGCAGAAAACAATATAGATATGATTACGGGCAAACTGGAAGCTCATCAGAATCAGCTGCTCAAGGATATCATTATGCTTGATAAAATGTACGAAACAAACCTTGACTATTTCAAGGAACTTACAATGTACATTATGGCAGGTAAAAAGAAACTGGAAGCAGAACGTGCCACAACTTTGCCGCAGATGAAAGCAAAGGCAGAACAAAGCGGCCTTACCAATGATGCACAGGCAGCAAATGATTATGCTGCAATGTGTGACCGCTTCGAAAAGAAGCTGCACGACCTTGAACTCACCCGTACAATCAGCGTACAGATGGCACCGCAGATTCGTCTTATACAGAACAACGATGCTGTAATGAGCGAGAAAATCCAGTCCACAATCAACAACACAATACCTCTGTGGAAAAACCAGATGGTGCTCGCCCTTGGCCTTGCGCATTCCAAAGAAGCACTGGAAACACAGCGCGCTGTTACAGATATGACCAACGAACTGCTTAAAAAGAATGCTGATATGCTCAAGCAGGGCACTGTTGAAATTGCACAGGAAAGCGAAAGAGGCATTGTGGATATCGAAACTGTAGCATATACAAATCAGCAGCTTATCACTACACTTGACGAGGTACTGCGCATTCAGGACGAGGGCAGAGCAAAGCGCAAGGCTGCAGAAACAGAACTTATCCGCATAGAAACAGAGCTTAAAAACAAACTGCTGGAAATCAGAGGTTAAAAGCCTCTGGTTTTCCCGAAAGGAGTAATGTCTATGAAGAATAACTCATCTTTTGGTATAATCGGTTTTGGTGCCGTTATAGCTGCAGTATTGTTTTTTACTGCAAAGGGGCTGTTTCCTGTGCTTACAGGTGTGCTTAAAGCCTTTCTGGGCATAGTGGCTGTGGGGGTAATTGTCATTGTTGTGGCAGTAATCTACTTTGCTTTCCGCAAAAGTGATGCAAAGGATGCCGAAAATGCCAAAGCAAAAGATAACTCACAGCTTGCAAAAGGCCGCAGCAGTCTTATGGAACTGCGCAATATAGGTCTGCGTATAAAAAACAGCGAGGTAAGAGCACTCAACGAAGATATATGCAAAACTGTGGACAAAATTCTTTCAACACTGAAAAAACAGCCTGAAGATATAAAAAAACTGCGACAGTTTTTCAACTATTATCTGCCTACGCTGACAAATATTCTTAAAAAATTTGTTGCTATTGAAGAGAGCGGTGTACCCGCTGAAAATATTGTGCACAGCACAATAAACTGCCTTGGGGATATTAAAAAAGCAACCGAAAAGCAGTACACCGCTCTTTTTGATAATGATATGCTGGATATGTCTGTGGAAATGGAAGCTCTGACCATTGCCTGCAAGCGTGACGGACTGCTGACAGACAGTGATTTTAAAACCGAATTATCCTTATAGCAAGCACAAAGAGCGATATCAGGAAACACCCGATATCGCTCTGTCTGTAATACCCAAAGGCATAAAAGGAGGTGCATTTTCGTGAAAAAAATTCCAATGATTTTATTATTGATTGCACCATATGCTATATACTTTATTTTCGACCGCGCAAATATGGATTTTGCAATCGGGCTTTACATATACGGTGCTATCATTATTTTTAATATGGTATACGCATTTTTATTGCCAAAGCTTGAGTTCAACGGAAAACAGCTTCTGTTCTGGAATCTGCTGATAAAACTGTGCAGCATTCCGCTGATTGTTATAATACTTTTTGTAGTTCTGATAACATCGCTTATAGGCGGTAGGGCTATGATTGATGTAGTTTTGCCTGTGATTCTAATTGCTTTTGCAGGTTGTTATATATTGCAGCTTTCCTCTGCAATGTTCGGTATCAGCGGTTTTTTATGGCTGCACAGACACGGCAGGCTGACCAAAAAAGATGTTGCTTTATGTACGGCAGTGCAGCTGATACCAATTGCTGATGTTCTGGGTTCTGTAGTGTGTTACTTTATGTTCCGCAAGCACGGACAAACCGCCGAAAAAGCAAAACCTGTTTTTGATGACGATTGATTTTATTATGATACCGAAAAAGGTGGTAATATGAGATTTAAAGCAGTTATTACAACACTGATACTTATTATAACCGGGGGTGTGTTTATGGGCTTGTTTTCCGGCTGTTCAGCCAACAGATATACTGTGGACTATTGCGGACAAAAAGATTTGTATAAACGTGCAAAATCATCATACAGGGCAGGGCAGGAAGTTACGCTATATTACCCGTATATTGCCACCGATACTGACTACTATTTTTATCTTGACGATGAAAGACTTGGTTTCAGTTATGAAGACAAAAAAGGCATTGTTATCAGATTTACTATGCCGGAGCACGATGTTAAACTTTATATGACTTCAGATAACACTATGTCTGTGCTGTCAGAATCAAAACTGAGCGAATTTGGCATAAACGACCTTGCGGAACTTGGGGCTGATGTGATGCTGATAAATTATTATGAAACCACACCTGCCGACGGCCAGGTTCGTGAACTGGTGCTGAAAACAACACAGGACCCGGAAATTCTGCACCTTGATTATTATCAAAGAGACTCTGCAGATGAAGAATATGATGTGAAATGCTGTACTGTTCCCGCAGATATGGCAGAAGAATTGTTCATTTATATCTGGTACAGCGGAATGTGCAGTTGGGATGATGGCGGCGTATGTATTGACGGAGTGCTGAAGGTGTGCAAGTTTTATGACAACGGCAGCTACACCCGTGTTTCCACAGAAGCTGTGCCTACAGAAGCTGATACAAAAGTTATAGAAAGTGTGGGCGAACAACTGATGAAATGTATGACATTATATATGGATAATCAATAATTATATTGTTTTAAATTCAGGATATAAACTTTTACAGGTACAAATAATTTGCATAAAAAAACAGCTGTTACATTTGTTTGTAACAGCTGTTTTAGCATTATACCAATATATATAAATGATATTAATTAAAAAATACGGCAGTTTTTACACTGCCGTATATTCTAATAAATTTCTTTTTCTTCAACACATTCATTTTTTATTCTGCTGACAATATGCTGCAGGGCATCAACAACATTTGGTCTGATATCACCGCCGATAAGCACATACATAATATCATCACCAACCTTAAGTTCACCTTCGTTAAGCCAGGCTTTGATATAGTATATACCAGGTAAAGTGTATCCTTCTTTTATAACAGCATCAAGTTTTTCTTTGTCATAGCTGAACAGCATACCTTTTACAGCTTTTGTGTTTTCTTCGTTATAGCGCACTTTGGCTTTGGCGGTTTCGCGTACAATGCCGTTGTGCACAAGATACATACCAATTTTTGCGGCACTTGGGTCCATTTTGGCTTCTTTAAGCCAGTCATTAACAGAAGGTGCAGTGTTGTTCATATAATACCATCTCTTTCTTTATCAGCAAAAACGTTCTTTTTTCATTTCAAGGCGCATTCTGTCGCTTATCATAGCAATAAATTCGCTGTTGGTTGGCTTACCGCGCATATTGTTTATGGTATAGCCAAAATAATCGTTCATAATTTCCACATTGCCGCGGTCCCATGCAACTTCAATAGCGTGACGGATTGCACGTTCAACTCTGCTTGCAGTTGTCTTGTTAAGGGCAGCAATATCAGGGTACAAACGTTTGGTAACCAGCGAGATAACTTCGGGGTCTTTGATAACCATAATTATGGACTGACGCAGAAAATGATAGCCTTTGATATGTGCGGGTACACCCATAGTGTGCAGTATTTCGCTGACTTTGCATTCAAGCTCGGTATCTGCAAGCTGCCCGCTGATATCAACGTCCATAAATTCTTCAATGCGGTCAAGCATACTGGAACAGTCAAAGGGTTTTAAAAAATAATAGTTAAACCCATTGTTCATCATCTGAAAAGCTATCTTTTCATTGTCATATGCACCAACAGCAAAGAAGAGTTCCGGTGTACAGGACAGACTGTCGCAGGCCTTTTTAACCGATATTGCATCAAGGGATGATAAAAACACATCCAGTACAACTATCTGCGGCCTGATACGTTCTATCGTGTTCAGAACATCCTTGCCGTCTTTTGAGCAGAAGAATGTTTTTATGCCTTTTTCTTCAAAAAAGTGTTTGATAGCGGATGTTTGTTCAGCACTCTGTTCGCTGAACAGGATTTTTAATTCTTTGTTTTCCATGTTAAATAATCTCCGTAAGTGTTATTTAACAGCCTTTTATAAACCATATTTATGGTAGCATACATTTGATGGTCTTGCAACAAATGCGACTTTTTTCGACAAAATTCGACAAAAATGTGCCAAAAAATAAAGCGTGAATTTGCTTTATTTTAAATATTAATACAAAAGGATAAAAGTGCTTGGGATAATTTGTAAAAAACTGTTTTATATATTATAAACAATATCGGGTGTATATTCAAGAGAATAAACAGCCGCAATAATTTTCACACAATAACTATGGGAACAAAACAGCATTTGTGGTATAGTAAAATAAAACTTGAAATTTATTATTTTGGCGAGGTAAATAATATGGCAGTAAATATTGAGATAAAAAGACCTGAAGAATGTCCCATAAAACTTGACATACCAAAAATTGCATCACTGAAAAAATTAAGCTATGGTGTGTTGGATAGCAATTATCGTCTTGAGTTCAACCAGACAGGTCATTATACAATAATGTATAAATCAGACTGTATCGGCAGAGGCTGGGAAGTATGGCAGGAAAATGACAGCGTATGTATGCGTGTTCCTCTGCCAAACACCGAAAGTGATATCCGCCTTGCTTACTCGCTGGCAAAGGATATATGCGAACTGTACAATATAAACAGCTTTATTGTAGATGATGAAATTGTGCCCTTTGAACATATGGAGAAGCACATAAGCTCAAACATAAATGCAAGTATGGGTGCTGTAACAGCTATCGGCAATCAGATAAGAAACGGAGAAAGAGAAGCCATTATACTTTTTGGGGTTACCAATCCGGTAACTATAGGCCCGGCGGAAGTTGAAGAAATCGGCGGCACAATGGAAGGTTTTGAAAAGCTTCTTCACCGCCTGCAGAGTATGGATGTATTCTATGCAGCACCAAAGTATTATCAGCTTAATGACGGCAGAGTGTTCGGCCTTTATTTTGTGGGGGAAAATATAACCACAGTTATACCGTGCAACCCAAATCCGCCGTATGTAAAAATAGATAATCTTAAAGGATACTATGTTCATGTTCCGGACGGAAATGATGTACCTTATGAAGAATTTGTCAGTGTAGCTATGAATATGGGCAATTATGATACGGACCATATAATTGTCTGTCTCACCGAAAAAAATCTGGTCTACTTTGCAGAAAACAGCAGTGTTTATATAGATACTGATAAAAAGATAAAAGGCAGATACTGGGGCAGACTGATAGACAACGGAAATTCTCACGAAAATAAAATCAGCAGAATGGAACTGTCGGCTGAAGAATTGTCAGGGTACAACCACCTTGCTGTATTTCTGCGCTGGGCAGCAGAGCACAATATGTTAAGTGACAAGCTGCTTGCAGATTTTCCACAGCTGCCGCAGATAATAACAGATAAAGAAAAAGATTTAAGACAGATTATCCGTGACAGTGCACAGTTTGGCGGAAAACTGCGGGGATATCATTTTACAAAACCATGTTCGGATTTTGCAAAAAGCTTTTATGTGTTTGGCGAAGAGGGATATCCTGCCTGTGTTGACGAATATGCCGAAAAGGTGCTTGGCAGTGAACTTTATCATTGTGACGAATACAAGGATGAAGCATATCTTTTTGTCTCTTACAATGAAGCTTATTACAAAGGTTTAAGCAAATATATCGATAAAGCGTGGAAAAAATATAACAGATAAGGAGAGATACCTGTATGTATACCCACAAGGTGCATTATTATGAAACAGACAGAATGGGCATTACCCACCATTCCAACTATATACGCTGGATGGAAGAAGCCCGCATAGAGTTTTTAAAAAATATCGGCTGGGGTTACGAAAAAATTGAAGAAATGGGCATTATATCTCCCGTAACAGCGGTTGAGTGCAGATATAAAAACACCACCACCTTTGCAGATATCGTACATATTGATGTGTGGGTGGAAGAATTTAAAGGTGTCAGACTGAAAATAGGTTACAGTATGAAAAAGCCTGACGGCACACTTGTGTGTGAATGCTCATCAGAGCACTGTTTTATGAACAAAGACGGAAAAATAATCAGCTTAAAACGTGAATATCCCGATATTTACAATGCTCTTGTACAGCATATAAAAGAGGAATGACAAATATGAAAAATAATGCTGACAAGATTCTCAATGCAGTAATCGGTGGTTTTACAGGCAGTTTTATCGGTGTTGCCGCTGCAAAATATTTGCGGTTTCGCAACAATATGGGACTGTATCTGATGACATCAGCACCATGGTACGTATCACTTATTGTTCCTGGTATTGCTTGCGGACTGATTGTACTGACAGCGGTTATTATAAAATTTATTTTAAAGAATAAAACAAATTGATAAAAATATCAAAAGGCTTGCCGATATCAGACGGCAAGCCTTTGCTGTTTATAATATTATTCTATCCGCAAACAAATCTTACAATGCAGGCGGTTGTTCCGTCCTGTTTGATGATACCTATGTCACGGATGTTTTCTTCATCTTTTACAAGCAATGTCAGTTTTTCACCTTCATAGCACTGCAGCTTGTAGGCAACTTCAATTTCCTGTATATTCATTTCGTCAATTTCTTTTACACTGTAGGCGCCAAGCACTGCGCGGATATATGCCGCATTGTTCATATGCTGGCTTACGTCAATATCTGTGGAGCAAACGGTATATTCTGCCAGTTTTTCACAGTCTTCAAAATGTGTGCCAAGACGGCTGAAAGGCTGGTCGCACACAATGTCTGTGCAGTGTTCAAAGCCGTCGGGATATACACCGTCAATCTTGGCAGGTCTGCCGCTTGCCATATCAACCATAATCCATTCGGTTTTGCCTTCAACAAGCACACCGTCATCATTTTTTATGTAATAATATCTGTTGCATCTTATTCTGTTTGGTATTTCGGGCCAGGTTGCAGCCGAAACAGTGCTCAGCATTTCAGGCATTCTGTTAACCTTAACCTTTGTTTTGGAAGCTACCCAGAACAGACCCTTCTGTGCCAGTTTGTCCATACCCACACCTATTTCTGCACCGTGCTCAGTTGCAAGATCCATAAAGATGTTGAAAATACCGGTAATGTTAAGGCGGGAGTGACTGTCGCACTGGCTTATCGGGATTATAATCTGTTTTTCAAGTTTGTTTCTCATCAAAGTATCTCCAAATTTAAAAATCAATAAAACAATTATATATTTTATACAATCAAAAATCAATCGCACAGTTGTGAAATATATTTTACTATTCTTCTTTGATGTCGTATAATAACAATATGTGAATATAACAAAGGAATTTTTATAATGCTGCAAAACAAATCAAATCAGGAAAATATGATGCTCACCCTTATAAAGTTCTGTACGCCGCTTATTTTAAGCGGCATTCTGCAGCAGCTTTACAACTGGGCGGATGCCTTTATAGTTGGCAATGTAGTGGGAGAAACAGCCCTTGCCGCCATAGGTGCGGTAAGCTCGATAAACAATTTTTATATAATGGTAATTACAGGCTTCACTGCAGGCCTTTCAATATATACGGCGCAGAAATTCGGCAGCGGCCAGGCGGAAGATATCAGCAGAATTCTATCCACTTTTCTTGTTATAATCGGTGCTGCATCGGTTGTGATATCCGTAACAGCAATACTGGCGGCATCGGGCGTTTTGTCCCTTATGGATACTCCGCAGGATATATTTGGATGGTCAAAGGATTATCTGCAGATTATTTCAGCGGGTGTTCCGTGTCTTGCAGTGTACAATCTGTATGCTGCAACATTAAGGGCGATAGGTGACAGCCGCGCTCCGTTTTTTGCAGTGCTTGTGTCATCGGCAGTAAATGTGGTGCTGGACATTGTGTTTGTTGCCTTTATGGGATGGGGTGTAAAAGGTGCAGCTGTGGCAACGGTTATTGCACAGTTTGCAATGACTGTTTTTATTGTGATTTATGGTGTAAAAAAACATGCGGTTGTCAGGTTTAAACCAGGCAAAAATATGTTTTACAAAAACTGTGTGGGCAAAAGTATGGCATTTGGTGTTCCGCCAATGCTGCAGTCCTGCATAAATTCTTTTGGCAATATGATACTTCAGGGATTTATGAACAGTTTTGGTACAGCAACAGTTGCGGCAATTACAACAGCATACCGTGTTGACTGCATTGCACTCCTGCCGGTTATCAATCTCGGATCTGGCATATCAACCCTTGTGGCGCAGAATTATGGTGCAGGGGACAAAAAGAAAGCCGAAAAAGTGCTGACATCAGGTATTGGCCTTATGATACCTGTTTCATTGGCGCTTACAGCTGTTATTGTATTGTTTGGCGGCAGAATGATTGCACTGTTTGGTGCAGGTGAAGAAGTTGTGGCAATAGGCACAAACTTTTTCACAAGTCTGGCAAAGTTTTATGTTATATATGGCATTGCAATGGCCTGCCGCGGATATGTGGAAGGTCTTGGCGGTGTGATGTATTCCAGTATTATAGGTGTTGTTGCCCTGACCACAAGAATAGGTGCATCCTATGCGCTCAGGCCTGTCTTTGACAATATGGTTATTGCCTATGCCGAAGGTATATCCTGGGCACTGCTTATGACACTGTTTATAATAAGAATAATCAGAATAAGAAAAAAAGATAAAGAGTGCGATATATAAACTGAATATATCAACATATACAGAAAGGGAAAAGAAATGTCTGATAAAATCAATAACTGCAACGGTATTATTGCTCTTGACCTTGACGGTACACTTCTTGCTTCTGACAAATCACTGTCTCAGGTTAACAGGGATACACTTGCGCAGGCAGCAGCAGACGGCTGGGCAGTTGTGCCTACAACCGGCCGTTTTTACGGAGCAATACCGCAGATTGTCAGAGAACTGCCTTTTGTACGTTATGCAATAACAGTAAACGGGGCAGAGGTGGCAGACCTTGAAAACGGAAACATTGTATACAAGGCAGAGATTCCGTATAAAAAGGTTATAGAGATAATGGAATTTCTGGACAGTTATCCGCTTATATATGATATCTATCAGGGGGGCGAAGCATTTATGACGGCCTCTATGAAAGAAAAGATAGATATTATGACAGATGATGTTCATTACCGCAAAATGCTTAAAGAACTGCGTCAGCCGGTTGATGAACTTAAAGCATTTATCGCAGAAAGAAAACAGGATATACAGAAAACACAGTTTGTTACATACGATGCAGATGTGCATAAACAGCTTATGGAAGTCCTGCCGCAGAAATTCAGCGATATTGTGCTTACTGTCACAGCAAAAAACAATATCGAGATAAACGATACCAAGGCAAACAAAGGGCAGGCACTGTGGGCACTGGCAGATTATCTTGGCGTGCCAAGAGAAAATACAATAGCCTTTGGTGATGCTCTCAACGATATGGCTATGATTAAAGCAGCGGGAACAGGTGTGGCAATGGCAAATGCCTGCGAAGAAATCAAGGCTGCGGCGGATTTTATCACCCTTTCAAATGATGAAGACGGCGTGGCTTATGGTATAAATAAATTTTGTTTAAACCAAGTTTAAGGTGTAATTGGGAGTTGTTGAAATATGAAAAAAGTATTATTTGTTTGTTTGGGCAATATTTGCCGCAGTCCTATGGCAGAATTTGTTTTTAAGGATATGGTTGCAAAAAGGGGGCTTGCCGATGAGTTTTATATCGAGTCCTGTGCAACCAGCACCGAAGAAATATGGAACGGTGTGGGCAACCCTGTTTATCCGCCTGCAAAACGTGAACTTGCAAAGCACGGCATATCCTGCGA
>JAFSAW010000009.1 GCA_017442085.1 Oscillospiraceae bacterium
AGAACACCGTGTGTACCACCAGCGTGGATGTAAGCTACACATGGACCTTCGTATCTTACGAAACGACGGATTTTGATGTTTTCGCCGATAACAAGAATTTTTTCCTGGAGACCAGCTTCAACTGTGTTGCCGTCTGCCATTGTTTTTGTCATAAGTTCTTCAACTGTAGCTGGGTTTGTGTCAACAACAATTTTAGCAAGGTCAGCAACGAATGTTTTAAACTGATCGTTTTTAGCAACGAAGTCTGTTTCAGAGTTAACTTCGATAACTACGCCAACTTTTGCTTCTTTATCAACTGTAGCAAATACCATACCTTCAGCAGCAATTCTGCCTGCTTTTTTAGTTGCAGCAGCAAGGCCTTTTTCTCTGAGGTATTCGATTGCTTTTTCGAAATCGCCGTTGGATTCTGTCAATGCTTTTTTGCAGTCCATCATGCCGCAGCCTGTGCGTTCACGAAGGTCTTTAACATCTTTAGCTGTAAATGCCATTTTTTTGTCCTCCAATTTTATAACTAGAAAATTAATAATTAGTTAAAATTATTCTTCAACAACTTCTGCTTCTTCAGCAACTGGAGCTGTCTGTTCGCCCTGACGGCCTTCGATGATAGCGTCAGCCATAGCGCCGGAGATAAGTTTAACTGCTCTGATAGCGTCGTCGTTACCTGGGATTACGTAGTCAACTTCGTCTGGGTCACAGTTTGTGTCAACGATAGCAACAACTGGGATACCAAGGTTTTTAGCTTCTGCTACAGCAATTTTTTCTTTACGTGTATCAACTACGAACATAGCTTTTGGCAATGTTTCCATGTTTTTGATACCACCGATATTTTTTTCGAGTTTTTCGATTTCGAGTTCAAGTTTGATAACTTCTTTTTTAGGGAGAAGATCAAATGTGCCGTCTTCTTTCATTTTGTTGAGCTGTTCAAGACGAGCAATTCTTGTTTTGATTGTACGGTAGTTTGTGAGCATACCACCAAGCCATCTTGCGTTAACAAAGTGCATACCACATCTCTGTGCTTCTTCTTTGATAGCGTCCTGAGCCTGTTTCTTTGTACCTACGAAGAGAACTTCGCCGCCTTCTGCAGCAATTTCTTTGATGAAGTCGTATGCTTCGTCAAGTTTTTTTACTGTTTTCTGAAGGTCGATGATGTAGATACCGTTTCTTTCTGTGAAGATGTAACGAGCCATTTTTGGGTTCCATCTTCTTGTCTGGTGACCGAAGTGTACACCTGCTTCAAGCAACTGTTTCATTGATACTGATGACATAATTTTTTCCTCCAATTTGGTTGTTTTCCTCCGCTGTGTTTTGCTTGTTTTACAGCCTATGTCGTGAGACACACCAACTGTAAGGAACACAGCGTGCGTAATGCGCCTAAATATATTACCACAACATATATATAAAGTCAAGTGTCAATACACACTTTTTTACAAAAAAGTCAACTGTTTTTTAGACTTTCTGCATAAAAGAAAACACCTGCCATATTTAGCATAAGGCAGGTGAAAATTGTTTATTTTTTCTGATTTCTAAGCATACCAAGTCTGTTGTCCGCAAGATAGTCAAATCCGTTGCGGCTGTACAGTCTGTCGGCAGGTTTATTGGCAATAAGCATTACAAAAGCATTTTCATCAGTGTTTTCTTTAAACCATTCATCAATTCTTGCCATTATCATAGTGCCTATGCCGTTATTCTGATAATTTTTATCAACCATAATATCGGTTACCGCATAGGAAACACCGCCGTCACCTATTATTCTGCCGCTTCCGATAAGTTTTTCGCCGTCATAAACAGATACTGCAAAAAGGCTGTTTTTCATGGCAATACGTGCTTTTTCAATGTCTTTTGCACCGCCAATGCCGGATGCAACACGCAAGGCGTTGTAATCTTCCGCTTTTGGTGCTTCGTTTACAAAAACAAATTTATCAATATCAAAACCGTTAAGCTTTTTCCAGCATATATCAAGTGCCCAGTTCTGCATTGGAGAAAACATTCTGCCCCGCAGTTCTTCGTAACCAAGCCACATAAGCGTATGGTCTTTTTCAACAGTAAATCTGCTTTCCATCTTGACAAGCTGGCCAAGATAATATGTCTGTACGGGATGAAAATATCCTATGCGTTTATGATAGGTATAATGCTCTGCCGAACATATTTTCTCATCAATTTTTATACTGTAGCCTATTTCTTCACCGCATTCTCTTTTTATACATTCTTCAGCTGTTTCATTTCCTTCAAAACCGCCGCCAAGAAAGAAAAAGCCCTTTGGTGTTTTTACAACTGCAAACCTGCCTTCATTATAGCAGATGAGATATGCTCCCGCCCTGTCGGTGTAGTTTGTTTTTAGTTTTTCCCCAAATATTTTATGCATAAGGATTTCCCCTTTGACAATACTTTATCTTCATATTTCTGTTACTACAGTATATCACTAAAATATTAAAATGTACATAAAAAAGACGGTCATCTGACCGTCTTTAAGCCACATTATGTAATTTTCATATTATAATACGTCTGTAAATGATTACTTCCGATGCTCTTTAAGAAGATTTTTTCACCTTTCCCAAAACCAAACTAAGAATAAAGGCGGCCACAGTCACACCCAGCCAGCCAAAGCCCTGTGCATAAAGCGGCAGCTTGCTGCACACTGTACTGATTGCACCAAGTGGAACAATACCTTCAAGAGCATATATAACACTGATAACTGCTGTTGCACCAATTGTTACAGGATATATAAACGGATTTTTAATTTTATCGTCAAACAAGCCCATAATGATAATAACACTTACCGACGGATAAATTGCATTGAGAATAGGCACTGATATATTGAGAATTGTTGTAAGACCATAGTTGCATACAACAAGTGAAAACAGTGTTACAATCCACACCATACTTTTATATGTTGCACGGGTAAGTTTTGAGAAATATTCAGAAACCGATGTTATAAGGCCTACACAGGTTGTAAGACATGCAAGCGCAAAGATTGCAGCAAGAATAATTGCACCCAAATCACCAAACAGCTGATAAACAATCTGACGCAGAGCAACTGCACCATTTGCGCCCATTTCGTAAACACCGCTGGACTGCATACCCATATATGTAAGCATAAGGTAGATAAGCGCAAGGATAACACCTGCAAGAAGACCCGCAATTGACGAATATCTTAAAGAATCTTTTTTTCTGTAAATGCCAAGGTTTTCAAAAGATTTTGCAACAACAGATGCAAAAACAAGACCTGCAATAGCATCCATTGTAAGATAACCTTCGCTGAAACCTTTAAAGAACGGGGCTTCTGCATAGGCAGGCTGTGCCACAGCAACCGCTTTATCACCCATAAACACAAATGCACCAAACACAAACACTATCATAACGATGAGAAGCGGTGTAAGAATTGTGCCAAGGCGGTCTACCAGTTTATTTGGATTAAGGGAAAGCCATGCAGACAATGCAAAAAACACAACAGAATAAGCTACCATAAGCACAAGTGTGTTGCTGTCTTCTGACAAGTATGGAGCAATTGACATTTCAAAAGGAACACTTGCAGCACGCGGAATTGCAAGGCCCGGACCAATTGCAAGATAAAGCAACGTTGTAAATACCAAAGCAAATTTTTTACCTACACGTTTTGTAAGGTTGTCCATACTGCCTGTTTTAACAACTACAATAACAGCCAGTACAGGAAGAACCACCGCAGTAATTAAAAAACCTATGACGGACGGCAGGGTCTGGTTCCCTGCATTTTGTCCCAAAAACGGAGGAAAAATCAGGTTACCAGCTCCAAAGAACATTGAAAAAAGCATAAAGCCGACAAATAAAATTTTGTCCTTTTCTAATTTCATTTGTATTCCTCCTTATAAAAAATTATAGAATCAGTATAACATAAATTTATTCTTATGTAAATTAAGTTTTGGTTGCAATTGTATGACTTTTTCTTGCAAAAACAAAAAAATGCACAGTTTTAATATATTTCTGTGCATTTCAGTATAAATTTTAATCAAATTTCAAAGCAAAACCGGAACGTTTTGTTTTTTTATCAGTTTCGCATTTGTTTACAAGTACAACATCCTGACCTATTTTAACAACATTTTCCCAGGGTATCTTTACATCTTCTCCCCTGCCCAGCAAACCAAAAAATTTAGGTCTGCCAAAAATGACAAGATTTTTTACAAGTGCATTTTCACTGCAGAATTCTATATCATCCACTCTGCCTATATTCTGCCCGTTTGCAATGCTTATGACATCCTTCTGACACAATAACGCTAAGGATATCAAAATACCACCCCTGTAATAATATATTCCGTGCAGAATTATTTTGTTACATAATTTATGCTTCCAGCTGCTGTTTTATATATCCTATAACAGTTTTTTCAATACGCGAAACCTGTGCCTGGCTTATTCCTATCTCCTTTGCAACTTCCGTCTGGGTTTTGCCTTTTATAAATCTTAAATTCATTATATGCTTTTCTCTTTTTTTAAGATTATGCAAAGTATCCTGCATTATAATTTTTGACCATATCGCTTCTTCAAAATTATCACAGGAAATCTGGTCCAGAAGATAAACATCGCTGGAATCGTCATTGTAAAGCGGTTCATACAGTGATATGGAC
The DNA here is from genome assembly GCA_017442085.1 of Oscillospiraceae bacterium. Lineage (GTDB taxonomy): Bacteria > Bacillota > Clostridia > Oscillospirales > Ruminococcaceae > RGIG3102. The sequence continues at coordinate 4,596 of JAFSAW010000009.1, forward strand.
GGAGACAGTGCTTCCAATGCTCTGCTTATCTGAAAACTTGAACAGTTAAGCTCATCTGCTATTTCCTGAACTGTGGGTTCATTGCCGCTGCTGTCAGTAAGTCTTTCTTTTGTTGATATGGCCTTATATGCCAGATCTTTTATTGAACGGCTTACTTTAAGCGGCTGATTATCTCTGATAAACCGTTTTATCTCTCCCAATATCATAACAACACCATAAGTGGAGAACTGAATATTAAGGGATGTATCAAAATTATTAAGTGCTTTTATAAGGCCGATACACCCAACCTGAAACAAATCATCAAAATCAACATTTTTATATCTGAACCGCTGAATTATACTGAGAACAAGCTTAAGATTGCCAAGCACCAGCATGTCTTTTGCCTTTTGGTCTCCGTTTTTCATTTTCATTATAAGACAGTTTCGTTCTTCTTCGTTAAGTTCCGGCAGGTTTGCTGTATCAAAACCGGATATTTCAACCTTTTTATAATACATAATAATTACACCTCATAACCTTAAAGCTACAAGGTAATTATTTGCATTTTGCACCCTTTTATAATTGGATATTTTTATCTGTTATACAATTTTTTCTATTTCCTTTTTAAGTTTTTTAAATATCCTTTTTTCAAGACGGGATATGTATGACTGTGATATTCCAATTTCATCTGCCACTTCCTTCTGTGTTTTTTCCGGCACGCCGTTAAGTCCGAACCGCATAAGAATTATTTCTTTCTCTCTTTTGGGCAAAGTCTGTATCGACTGCCACAGAATTTGTTTTTCACTTTCCTGCTCTATATTTTTGCTTACTTCATATTCGTCCGTAAACAAAATATCAATCAGGTTAAGTTCGTTGCCGTCACTGTCCACACTTAGGGCATCATCTATACTTATATCAGCATTTTTATTGCTTTGTTTGCGCAGATACATTAAAATTTCGTTTTCCACACACCTTGATGCATAGGTGGCAAACTTGATATTTTTCGATGGTTTAAAAGAATTTACGGCCTTTATAAGCCCAAGGCTGCCTATGGAAGTAAGGTCTTCGATGCTGACAGTGCTGTTTTCAAACTTTTTGGCTATATATATCACAAGGCGCAGATTGTGCACTATCATTTTTTCCCGTGCCGCTTTGTCCCCTTCTTCCAGACCTTTAAATGCCGCCTGTTCTTCCGCATCACTCAAAGGCGGCGGCAATGTCTGCGGGCCATTGATATACCACACTATTTTTGAATTAATTTTCAGTTTTAACAACAGTTTTTTCAAATTAAAGTCCATATGTTCTCCTTATATCTGTTTTTTTATGTCTGTTCCAAAAATTGCAGTTATATTTTCTCCAAAACCGTTATCCACAAATGCAACCAGAATATTTCTTATTTCTTTTTGTTCCAGTTTTATTTTCTCCGCTTTAAGTGCAGGCATCATCCCGTCACCCGAAATTGTATTGAAAAAAACCGGAACAAAATTTGTTTTTATATCTGTATATTCTTCTTTTAAAAACTTATAAATGTCTGTATTCAGCTTTTCAGGCAATTTATCCCTTACATTTTCAAAACTTATAAGCAAAACATCTTTATTGGATACTATATCTTTTATCTTCAAACCGCTGTCATAAAAAGCATTGATATTTTCAAGGCTGAAATCTTTAAACTCCACATTCATCATATACATTTTATCGGCAGAAAACTGTTCTTTCAGTGCTGAAAAACCAACAGCAGCCGCATAAATAAAAACCGATGCTGTTACCAGTATCAACGGATTAATATCCATATAATAAAACATATTATTACTGTATATCATTCGGCTTTTTACCGACAATGCCATCACCGCACCTGTAACCATAATATTCAGCCCTGCAAAACACACTGTCTGTATAAAATAACCTTTGATTTTTCCCTGCCAATAAGCCATTAATGAACACAGCAGCAGCGATGTCACCTTAACTGCAGTATCAACAAAAAAACTGTTGCTTTGCACAAATATATACAAACAAAAAAACGCCCCTATGGCTGACGAAACCACCACTCTGCTTCTGCTGTAGGTATATCCCGAAACAATCGCCGCCGAAATCAATGTAAAATATGTAATAACAAAGTTTACAATAATCAAAACGTCAATATAGATAATCAATCACATCACCGCCTGATTTATCTTATACCAAATGCAGTAAAAAATATGTCACATAAATACAGCTGCAGAAAAATCTGCAGCTATAGTTACATTACATTTACATTTATTTTAACATCCTCATATTTTCCTGCCTGTCTGTACCACAGCAAATCAAATCTGTCTGTTATTATTTTATCCTCAAGTAAAGTTTTTGTCTGATATTCAATATCCTTTTCAAGCTGACTGCATACATACTCTTTCGTTTTTCTGTCTGACGGCATTCCTTTATAACTTTTCAGTATCGCCGTAATATTTATATTAAGTTCAGCATTTTGTATACAGTAAAATGTATTTATTTTATCAAGCTGGGCCATTATGGTTGTTTTATCACTGATTATTGTATATATTCCGTCATTCTCTGTATTATTTACAATATCAAAAACAAAACTCTGTGACGGATTAAGCTGTCTGTACACTTTATTTTCAACAATAAGTTTTTTCTCATCCGACGACATATTTTCTATTACCGCATCTACACCGATATTGCTGAAGCTGTAATTGTATATGGGATAACCGTTTTTATCTATTTTCTCATATTCTTCTGCATCAAGTCCGGTATCACCTTCGATGATTACCATATCCAGTGCAAATCTATTGTCGGTGAGGGCATAAAAAATTTTATCTACCCCTTCAGCTATTATATCCTCGCTTACAACCGCATATCTGCAAAGCTTAAGGCTGTAATCGTTTTGTGAGAGTATTTCTGTCAGTGTACTTTTTAATCCCTGATTATATCTTTCTTCTTTTAGATAATCAGGCTTATCACCTGTAAAATCGTAATAATATACAGCCACAGCCTCTTTATCCGCAACAACAGTACTTACAATTCTTTTTTCTCCGTATTCACGGCACCCTGTCAGCATACAGCACACCAGCAGCAACAACAGTTTAATTTTTTTCAACAGCTTTCTCCTTATCAATAAGTTTTATTACAGCAAGTACATACAGCATTATTGCACCAAAATAATTGACGGTAAACATAACCGCAAAAAAGTAATCATACCGTTTTACAACTTCACCGGAAAATATCTGAACAAGAGCCTGTAAAGGTGATAAGCTGTACAGCAAATTTCCTTTTATACATAACCCCTGCAGCAAGGTAATGCCCGTAAAAGCAAATAAAACTGCAAGCAAAAAGTTTTTCTGCATATATACTCTGTCCTTTTTATCCGCCGCAAATACTGCTATGGTAAAAACATCAAAAAATACTGATGCTGTATCTAAACAATCATTATTTATGCTGTACAAGGAATATATATTTGCTGCATTCAGTCTGCCAGCAGACATAATTATCAAGGCAAAAATCATCAGTATATTTGATATCAGAAAAAAATCATAAATCGGTGCTGCAGCTGTGTTTTTATATACAATCAATAAAGCAGCCACTGTTATCGTCAGCAAGATTATGCCCGCAGACCCAGACCCGTAAAATGTCTGATAATACTGCACATATCTGTAAACCATATATACAAGTCTGAAAAATATCATCGACAGTGCAATATATCTGAAAATATTTATTTTAAAATTTATAATATTGATAATCAATGCCAGCAGAAAACTTATCAAACACGAAATGACAATGCCACAGATTCTCTCTTTAGGAAACACTGCTGTATCGGGTTCTGACATCATAAACTGTGTAAATGCGCTGCAGAAGGCAAGCATTGTTATACCAGAATTATATTTATTGTATTCTTTTATCATTTTTATTTAATGTTCTCCAGCTTGATTTCAAAAAAATATCCGTAAGTTTGCCCATATTTTCTGCTGTAAAACCAGGTATGAAACTGTTTTTGCCTGTATTGACTGCAGCTATATTAAGTGCCAGAAATACAAAGGAAAATGCAAAACCTACCGCACCCCACAAACCTGATGCAACTAGAAATATTATTCTTAAAGCAATTACCGCTTCATAGAATGACGGCACAACAAATGACATTATTGTGCTAACGGCGCATATTATCAGTATTGCGGAACCTATAAGTCCTGCATTTACTGCTGAATCACCGATAATAAGTGCAGCTACAAATGACACTGTGTGCCCTATAGCTTTTGGCAGGCGCAATCCCGCTTCTTTTATTATTTCCAGGGTTATAATTATAAGCACTGCTTCCATAAAAAGCGGCAGTGGTGTTGAATTTTTAGAGGAAAAAATAAAAAACACCAGTTTCTGCGGCAGATTTTCAGGGGCAAAATCCGCAAGACATATATAAAACCCGGGCAGCATAACCGAAACTGCAAAGGCAAAATATCTCATAAGTTTTGTAAACGAAACAAAGTATGGCCTTTGGGAATAATCATCACTTGTATAAAAATGCTCTGCAAAAGTAAAGGGATATATAAGTGCAAATGGGCATCCGTCAGCAATAATACCTATTTTGCCTTCACATATTTTTGCCGACAGAACATCAGGTTTTTCTGTATATGACACCGCACTGAACAGCGAGCCCTTGGTAGTATCTATAAAAGGGGCAAGAAAACCACTTTCCGTTACTATCGGAATATCAATCCCATTTAACCTTTCTTTAACCTTTTCCAGCATTTTTGGATTATAAAAATCAGTATGGTAATATATAGAGATTTCTGTTTTGGTTACACTGCCCACCTGCATTGTCTCTATCACAAGACCTTTGCTGCGTATTCTGCGGCGGATAAGTGCCATATTTTTTCTGCCGGTATCGCAAAAACTTTCCCGTGTTCCACGCAGACTGCCTTCTGCTTCAGGTGCCTGAACACTTCTTGCAGGATATCCCTGTGCGGGTGCAACCAGTGCTTTATCAACGCCGTCTATCAAAATGATACTGAACCCTGCTGTAAGAAAAAACAGCACCTTTTCAAATGTTTGTGCCGGCTGACTGTTAAAAGGTATGGTTGTCCTGTTTGATATATAATCAAAAATTTCATCTGCTGTAAAATCCGACTTCAGATTGTTCAGCGGTTTTAAGTTTACCTGCCACAGATTTGTTATATTGGTCAGGTCCTCGCACATAACAAGGGCTGCCTTGTGCCCCAAAATAAGAATTTCCTTTTCAAAATAGTCTGCTGAATTTCCAAAAAACTCTTTTATACAAAGCAGATTTTTATCCAGTTCTTTAAACAGATGTTTCTCCAAATAAAATCACCTCTGCAATATTATTGCCGTCTGATTATTTTCTAACCATATAAGCAATAATAATCACGAGGTGATTTTGTGTTTTCTGTTATTTTAAGAACGCTGATAATGTATATCCTTATAATATTTGCAATGAGAATTATGGGCAAAAAAAATCTGGGCGAATTTCAACCCAGCGACCTTGTATCTACCATTCTTATATCAAATCTTACTTCTGTAATCATAGAAGAACCCCATCTGCCTCTGGCTTACTCTATAAGTGCAATTGCAATAATAATGAGTCTTGAGGTTTTCATTGCCCTGATATCGCAGAAGAACGAAAAGTTCTCTCATATTACACAGGGAAAATCAAAAATTCTTGTACAGAATGGCGTTATAAATCAGCGTACACTGAAAGAACTGCGTTTTTCGGTTGATGATGTACTTGAAGCTTTGAGAAGCAAGGATATTTTTTATATCGAAGAAGCCTGCCTTGCCATTGTAGAGACAAACGGAACAATAAATGTATACAAAGACCCAAATGCAAATACCAATATCGAAAAATGCGCTGTGCCTGCATTGCCGGTGATTATAGACAGCAGAATAATTTATCAGAATCTTTTAACCGTAAACAGCACTCAGAAAAAACTTGACGACATACTTAAGAAAAAAAATATTGTAAAAGACAATATTTTGCTTATGACTATGGACGGTGCGGGTAAATACAACATAACTCTTAAGGAGGCTTTAAATTGAAACACGCCATTATTTCCGCCATATGTGTTGTTCTTGTTCTGGCATACAGTTTTTTTACTATGCTGTATGTAAATGATTTCAGCAGACAGATTAACGGTCAGCTGACTGCATCTGCCGAAACAGGATACATTGACACTGACAAAATCAAAGACATCTATGAAGATAAAAAATCTGTGCTGACTTTTATTTTAAACCGCGACCATACAGATGAAATGGAAAATATAATTACAAATCTTGACAGCGCTGTCAAATATAACGATAAAAAAGATATTTCAACAAATATATCTCTGTTAAAAACTGCATTGGACGGAATTGTAAAATCCAACAGCTTTACCATATAAGCAACAAAACAGCATCTTCACCAATGCGTTCTCCCTACATGAAAGCATAAACACAGCCTGCATCGCAAAAAAAATATCCCCATCAAAACCTGATGGGGATTTATGTTTTCTTATTTATATGCCGCTAAGTGCTGTTTGATGTGTTATATAATTTGGTTTTAATTATCTGATTTTTTCTTCATAAGCTCACTGAGTTCTTCAAAAAATGTGTTTATATCACTGAACTGGCGGTATACAGATGCAAAACGAACATAAGCAACCTCGTCAAGCTTTTTAAGTTCGTCCATTACCATTTCGCCTATCTCTATAGAAGAAACCTCTGTTTTAAGGCTGTTAACCAATCTATATTCAATATTGTCTGCTGCCTTTTCCAGATCCTGTGTGGAAACAGGACGTTTTTCGCAGGATTTAACCATACCGGACAGAATTTTATCACGGTTGAATGCCTGAATTGAACCATCTTTTTTAACAACCATAATAGGCGTAAGTTCTACAATTTCAAAGGTTGTAAAACGTATCTGACAGGACATACATTCTCTGCGGCGGCGTATTCTCTGATTATCTTCCGTAGGTCTGGAATCGATAACCTTGCTGTCTGTATTTCCGCAAAATGGACATTTCATAACTTAACCCTCTCGTTTGTTAAATATATATTTAAGTATATTATTTTCAAAAGTAATATTCAAGTGTTTCAGACATATTTTTCAAGTTTATGCAGTGTATTTACCAGCTGCATATCACCTTTTATCACAGGTGAATACAGTTCTACCAATGCAGCTTCTGCAGTTGTGTTTTCTTTAAGATATCTGAAAAATCTGTCAAAGCCAAAGCTGCCGTCAAATGGCACAAGACTGTGTGTTCTACCCTTGTAGTCGCTGATATGCACATGGCTTATTCTGTCTTTTACAAGGTCAAGTATTCTGTAAATGCTCTGACGTGCTTTTACCGCCTGTTTTATATCAAATGTAAATTTGATATCCTTATCAGCATATTTTAAAAATTCTTCTATATTTTTTATATATCCGCACTTAAAATTATAAACATTTTCCTGGGAAATATATACACCGTACTCTCTGGCCCTGCGGGAAAGCCTGTTGAGATTATCACAGTATCTGCGCATATCCATAAAGTCATACGACATAAGACAGCCGTGCATAACAACATATTTACATCCAAGAATGTTGCATGCTTTGAAATATGCTTCGTAAAGCTGTATGCTGTCCTCAAGTTTATAATCAAACTTTGAAAAAAACATAAAGCTTTCAATAGCCGATGTATACGGATGTATAGAAACTATCTGCATACCATAGCTGTCAGCTATTCTTTTAATCTTTAAAAGATATTCTTCTTCAAGCTCGCTGTGGGTATTAAAAAATATCTCTATATATTTTGCACCAAGTCTGCCTGCTTTTTCCACTGCCAAAGTGGTTTCCAGAGGAAAGAAGCAGCCTGTGGAAAGTCCGATTTTCAAAATTCTCACTCCTTTTTAACAGTATATACCAAATTTCCAAAAATGGAAACATATCATTATATATATTTTTTCATCTGTATGTGTAAAAAATAAGAAAAATTATTCAATGTATTTGATATTTGCATATACATTGTATATAATTAAATAAAAAGTGTAATGAGGAGGTTTGTTATGGAAGACAAAAAGATTAAATGCGGTGATATCCGTGTTGCTATGGAAGAAGAACCTGTTATATGGATGGACCGAAAGCGCATCACAATTTTTGCTTTGCCCTGGACATTTACAAAATATGAACTGACCCCTTCCCGCCTTGTAATTTCCACAGGTTTTCTCAATCAGAAAGAAGAAGAAATCCGCCTCTACCGTGTTAAAGATGTTACATATACACAGTCTTTAATTGAAAGAATCGGCGGTACAGGCACTTTGAGAATAGTTTCAAATGACGCTTCTGTGCCGGAAATTCATCTTGACCACATTAAAAATGCACGCAAGGTTAAAGATGTTATATCCCAGTCTGTTGAAGTTGCGCGCAGAGAAAACGGCGTAAGAACCTCTGAACTTATGGGAGGCGGCCCGGGTCCGATGTTTGATATGGATAACGGCGGTGCCGAATCTTTTGGTCCGTCACTTGTACCTGATTTTGACGGCAACGGCATAGACGACAGAACCGAATAATTAAATTTCATACGTACTGACACACGAAAAGCATACTTTCTTGTGTTAGTACGTTTTTTGTGCTATAATTTTTATAATTATGCAAATGAAAGGTTGTGGACAGTATTAACCTTAACAATGTAAAAAACAATGACAAGCTTATAACTGCTGTTCTGGGCGGTTTGATTGGCCTGATTGTATTTCTTGCAGTTTACGGATTGGCACCGCTGAACCCCACAAATGATGTTTTTGTATTAAGCGGTTATCTTGAAAAAGACGTTGCACAGCATTATGCAGGCTGGAAGCTTTTCCGCAACAGCCCCTGGAGTTTTCCCTTTGGTGTTGGTGCTGACATAGAATTTCCATACGGCAACAGTGTTTCCTATACTGACTCTATACCGCTGTTTGCAATATTTTTTAAAGCAATAAGAAATATCTTACCTGATACTTTCCAGTATTTTGGAATATTTGTAATGCTTTGTTTTGTGCTTCAGGGTGTTTTCGGGGCATTGCTTACATCTCTGTTTGCAGAATGCAAAGTGTACCGTTCTATCGGTGCTTTAATTTTCAGCCTTGCACCTGTAATGGTTGAACGTGCATTCCGCCACTGTGCACTTACTGCGCATTTTCTTATTCTTGCAGCCCTGTACTACTACTTTAAAAACCGCAGAAAAACAAAATGGAGCTATATTCCGTTTTATATTATAAATGCACTTGCAATAACTATACACCCCTATTTTCTGCCTTTTACATTTGCAGTTATGTTTGCATTTGCTGTGGAAGATTTTATCATAGGCAAAAGCTGGTGGAAGCCTTGGGTTAACATAATTTTAAGCATATGTATAACTTTGGGCGTTGGATACTGTATAGGTGCATTTTACAGCGGCGAAGTGCTTGGTGCTGTGGGTTACGGTTATTTCAGTATGAACCTTAACAGCTTTATAAACCCTGTCAGTCCTCATTTTGACGGTGAGCACAACTGGTCACAGTTTTTATCCGACCGCAGTTACTTTGGCGGACAGAACGAAGGGTTCAACTATCTTGGTATCGGTGTGATAGCTGCTGCCGCTTTAAGCTTTATTATTGTAATTATTACTCAATTCAAAAACACCTTTAAATTTATTTTTAACCGGTTTGGTATTATTTTTTCAACAGTATGTCTTACAGTATTTGCTTTCAGCAATGCAGTATACTGGAATGATAATCTGCTTATGGAAATTAACTGGGGAGAAAAGCTTGAACTTATGTTCGGTATGTTCCGTGCAACAGGCCGCTTTGGCTGGCTGCTGTTCTATCTGATTACACTGCTTGCTTTGTACGGCATTTATTCTGCTGTAAAAAAACCTGCAATTGCCTGTGCAATAATTCTGCCCTTTGCTGCGCTGCAGATTTATGATTTAAGTGGTGTTCTGGCTGAAAAACACGATTATTTCCATAATTTTTCTGCTGAAAACCGTCAGTATAAAGAGCTTGTGGCACAGCATCCGTTCTGGGAAGATGCAATACAGAAGGTTGACGGTGTTATAGAAGTTGAAGATGATATCCACAATCCGCTGTTCGGTAATGGTATGATAGACATTGCTTCTCTTTGCGGAACTTATGATAAACCTATCAGCTCTGCTTTCTGTGCAAGGTTTAATTACCACGAAAGATATGCGGTAATGGAGAAAGAAATTCTTGATTTCAGACAGGGGCTGTACAGCAATTATCTGTATATAATGGATATGGAAATATTTAACGATACCTATTATCTTACAAAACACGACAGATGTCAGACATTTATTGTTGACGGTCAGGTTGCTATGCTTCCATTTGCCTATACTGAAGAAGAAATTGCAGAATTTATTGAATTTGGCAATTTTGAAGAGATAGACTATGATGATGTTGTAAGCAATCATGATGATAAATAAAACATAGTTGGATTATCTACTCAACATATTGTAATTTTAAACAATTATGCATATCCATATGGATTAATAGAAGTTAACAAATCGAAAACAATTAATTAAAAAACATCATTACACATCATAACCAAGCTGTAACTATGTGGTTGACAGCTTGGTTTTTTAGAAAATATCACTTAAGCATATTCTTTTTTATTTATGCAAAACCGCGAAATCATCTTGCTCTATGCTATTGATTTATCCTGCCATTTTTAAGTGGCATTTCACATATATTATGATTTAAATAAAAATACCCCATGATTAGACTTTGGATTTTTGTCCGTCTTCCCAGGAGGTATTTTATCATTTTAATTGTCCTTTATTATTTATTTTTTCAAATATAAATTTTTAATTATATTAAACGCTTCTTAATATTTATTAATCCTACAATGCCTTTTTTTAGTCTCGAATAACAACTGTGCTTCATATAAACCATTGGCAGATAAAGGTATAAGAAAAAAGATATATGTATATACATACTGACTTTTTGTTTCCCATAATATATGGAACAGAATACCGCCTATCAGATATATTATAGGCAACAGCTGATTTACACAATTATCATCATAATGAATATTTCTCTTGAATTTACAAAAACTGTTTATTGCTGCAAATAAAAGAATATTAACTACAGCTATATTGCAAACAGATACATAAATATAAAAGCTTTTTCCCGATGAATACAGGTTTTTTAATAAATTTGTTTTTACAAAATCACCATTATCATCTATCGGGCCTGACCACACTGACTGAAATGTTGAATCGCACCAAGTTGAAACAAACTTTTTATAAAAAAACCACACTGAATATTTAGGATTTTCAACGAAATTATCTATTTTTGACAAAATTTCTTCCTTGGCAATCTTCGCGGATTCTTCACTGTCATAATTTGTCTGAGTATACACTTCATCATTATATCCTGTATACCATCCCGGTGCCCTTGTTCCTTCCTGAAGCCCCATAGCTATATACAATAATTTAGGTTCACCACTGTATATTTCGACATCTTTGACATTTTCATAATAAATCTTTAATGCTCCAGAAGAACACAATATCACAAATGCCATACATATTATAGCAATAAAAGGCATTGTGGTTCGTTTGTTAATGATATGAACGATACACATTACTATTATTGCCAGACAAAAAATCATATAATTATTTCTTATCAGTACAGATATGGAAGAACATATTACTGCTATAAGAATATAATGCAATTTTTCTGATTTTAAATATTTTAACAACATATATGCAGCTATAAGCATAAAAGAAAGCCCTGCTGTATGTCCGTATGGAAAAACCACAAATAATAACTGCGGCAAAAACAAAAAAGAAAAAATCATAACATATTTATTTACTGTTTCATTTTTATCGAACAATATATCGGTAATTTTCATCAAAAAATAGTTAATCAGTAATGTATGTATAAGATTTGCTATATACACTGTGTATACCGAATCGTAAATTTTCAAAAGCAAACTTTCATACACTGACAGTCCCAATTGATGCGGATGTCTGGATAAATATCCTCCTAAATCAAATACCGAATAGTTATTTGCATTCAAAGCTCTGGAAATATCAAACACTACTGCTGCATCTGCCTTTAACACCGGCTCAACATTAACTATAAGGTATATGCCTACGACAATATACACTGCACTAAAAATAGCAAAAAGCATGTTAGCTTTAATGTTACTTAACATATGCTTTAAAAATAATACCAAAGCAATTATCAGTGCTGCACTGAAGAAATAATTATATTTATGTATATAAAAATTCACATATTCTCCGGAATTGTTTGTTACTACAATTTTATTTACAGCACATAAGAAAAACATCAAAATAAATATTATTCCACTAATAATATATGAAAATTTACATATATAGAATGATATCCGATTTGTTTTCATACTGCTTTCCTTTTAATGTTATTTTCTTGTCTGCACAAATGCTTTTCCTCTCCAGCTTCCTTTTAAATATCTGATAACGTTCATTGTTGTAACTGTCATCCAACCCATACCCATACCAAGCCATATTGACATTTCGCCATACTGAACTATGTGCACCAGCACATAAGTAAACGGCAGGCGTATTAAAATCATACAGATTGTTGTAAGCATGGAAAATTTGGCATCACCTACACCACGCAGGAAGTTTGAGAATGTCTGCATAATACCAAACAGAATGTAAAGTTTGGAACAAAGCCTGATTGCTTCTGTACCTATTGCCATAACATTGGCATCGTCGCCCATACCGAACATCTGTATAAGTACACCTGCAATAAGCGGGAGAACAAACACAATTACAAGCCAGAAAGCTGCCTGCATTTTAAGCACATCTTTTACACCCTGTTTTGCTCTTTCTTCCTCCCCTGCACCGATATTCTGGCCTGCAAACATTGAAAGTGCCATTGCAAGGTTCATCTGTGGCATTGTAACAAAGTTTTCGATTTTATTTACAACACTGAATGCCGCTGTCATATCAGCACCGAAGAAGTTTACAAAACGCTGTACAACCATAAAGTTAAGGGACAGTACAGACTGCTGAATTGCAGACGGAACACCATATCTGATAACACCTTTCAGCAATTCAGTGTCAAAAACAAGTGTATTCCTTGTCAGCTTGAATATCTCATATTTTTTTCCTACATAAATATGACAGCATACGCAGCTGAGAGCCTGCGCAACCATTGTTGCAACGGCAACACCAACAACTGCCATATTAAACTGAATTACAAATAAAAGGTCAAGAATAATATTTGTAACAGCGGAAAGAATAAGAAAATACAGTGGTGTTTTGCTGTCACCTACTGCACGCAGAACCGCTGCATACATATTGTAAATAACCGTAAAAGGATAACCGATAAAGGTTATAAACAGATAAATATAGGAATCATCATATATTTCGGCAGGTGTCTGCAGCATATGCGTGAGCAAAGGATTTATAACCAGTATGCCGAAAATGCCAAGAACAACGGACAGCACAACAGAAAACAGTGCGCTTGTGGAAAATGCTCTTTTAAGTCTGTCATATTCCCGTGCTCCATACAGCTGCGAAATAACAACTGACATACCTGTTGTAAAGCCTACCGCAAGGGAAAGCACCAAAAATTGAATGCTGAATGTGCCGCCTACCGCTGCTACGGCATTTTTACCCACAAAGTTGCCAACTATAATTGTATCAACAGTACTGTACAGCTGCTGAAATATATTGCCGATAAGCATCGGTATTGCAAAAATCAATACCGCTTTGCCCGGATTGCCTGTAAGAAAATCCTGTTTCAAAATTTCGCCTCCGAAATTATACTAATTATTTAAGTTCAACCACTGTTACGCCTGCTTCACCTTCACCGTAAACACCAAGTCGATAGTAGCTGACATGTTTGTGTTTTTTAAGGAATGAATGTATACCGCTGCGCAATGCACCTGTGCCTTTGCCGTGAATTATATATACTGTGTGCTGGCGGTTCATAAAACATCCGTCAAGGAAGCGGTCAACCTCCAGTATTGCTTCGTCAACTGTCATTCCGATAACGTTGATTTCCATACTTGCACTGCGTGTGGAAGCTGAAGCTGTATTATGTTTTGTGCCCTGACGCACATTGCGTGTGCCACCCTGATTTTTAGGCTTTTTGGCTGGAGCAATATCCTGATACAAATCGGAGATATGCACCTTTGTTTTTATAATACCTGCAACAACATCAACCATACCGTCTTTATTTGCAGGCCCCTGAACAACTGCCTGCTTGTTGAGAGAACCGATAACAACTTTATCGCCTTTTTTAACTGTTTCAACTTTAGGCAGTGCAATTGTTTCTTCTTCAGGCTTATCCACAGCAGAAATAAGTTTTGCAGTATCCTTGCGGGCAATCTCTCTTGCCTTCTGCAAGCGCTGCTGTGCTGAAATATTTTCCTGCTTCTGCAGCACTTTAAGCTCATCACTGAGACGGTATGCTTCGTCCTGAACTTTCTGTGCCTCATTTTTTGCCTTTGCTGTTATTGCATCGGCCTGCTGCTGTGCAGCTTTAAGTATCTGTGCGCTCTTTTCTTCCGCCTGACGCATCTTTGTGCCGGCATAATCCTTGAGCATTTCAATTTCTTCCTGGCCCGCTTTAAGCTGTTTTTTAAGGTCCTCCAACTGCGCCAGAACACTGTCCAGACGCTTTTCGTCTTCAGATAGGTGGCGTTTTGCATTTTCTATAACATCATCACCTATACCAAGACGTTTGGAGATGTAGAAAGCGTTGGATTTGCCCGGTACACCCATGATTATTTTATAGGTAGGCATAAGTGTATTTGTATCAAATTCACAGCTGGCATTCTGCACGCCCTCGGTTTCCAATGCATAAACCTTAAGCTCTCCATAATGGGTTGTTGCCATAACCTTACTGCCCTTGCTGCGCAGTTTTTCAATAATGCTCAGTGCCAGAGCTGCACCTTCTGCCGGGTCTGTACCTGCACCAAGCTCGTCCATAAGAACAAGGCTTTTTTCATTAGCCTGATTTAAAATCTGTCCGATGTTTTTCATATGGCCCGAAAAAGTGGACAGGCTTTGTTCGATACTCTGTTCGTCACCTATGTCAACCAGAATATTTTCAAACACACATACTGAACTGCTTTCGTGTGCAGGGATAAGCATACCTGTGCAGGCCATAGCACAAAGCAAGCCCGCTGTTTTAAGGGAAACAGTTTTACCGCCTGTATTAGGACCTGTGATTATCATAGAATCATAGCTGAAGCCAAGCTCGATATCTGTTGGCACAACCTTTGTTTTGTCAATAAGCGGGTGTCTTGCTTTTTTAAGGCTGAACTGCAAAGTTGGATTAACCTTTGGCATAACTGCATTCATAGCTATTGCAAGCTTTGCCTTTGCTACAATCATATCAATCTGCAGCATCTTTTCGTAACTGTCAAAAAACAAACGCGAGCACTGTGCAACCATACCGGAAAGTTTTGTGAGAATTTTGTTTATCTCATCCTGTTCTTCATTGAAAAGCTGCATAATTTTATTGTTTAAATCGGCAACTGCAACAGGCTCGATAAAATATGTAGAACCTGATGAGGATACATCGTGAACTGTGCCCGGTATTTCACCTTTGCATTCTGCTCTTACAGGCACAACAAATTTGTTGTTACGGATTGTAACAACGGCTTCCTGCAGATATTTCTGATAGGTCGAATTGCGTATAAGGCTTTCAAGCTTTTCTCTTACTGCACTTTCTGCTCTTTTGATTTTTCTTCTTATATCATACAGCGCATCAGAGGCATTGTCTGCCACCTGATTGTCTGAAAGTATGCTTTCGAAGATTGTTTTTTCAAGCTGTGGATTTTCGGTAAGAGACATAACTGTCCAGTCGATAATGTCACTGTTGCGTTCGTACTGCAGATACCATTTTTTTACACGGTCAAAATTGCGATACATTCTTGCAACTGTCAGCAGCTCTGCGCAGGAAAGCATTGCCCCCTTTTCGCTGTGCGCAACCGCACCGTAACAGCCGTCTGCGTTATCAAGGCTTGGATTTCCGTATTTAAGCATATAGCTCATAACTGTATCTGTAGCAAGCAGACTGTTGTATACCTCTTCATTGTCTGTAAACGGCATCAGCTTTACAGCCGCTTCTTTGTTTTCGTTAAACACGCAATAATGCGCAAGCTGCTGTGTTATAACATTGTATTCTATTGAATTTAAACTTTTTTCTTTCACTTTCAGTTACCTTTATCGTATTTATCTATTTCCTGCTGAATAACAGCATCAGTCATAGGTTTTAAAAAGTCCAGCGTTTTATAATTTTCTTTTGTATGGTTAAGCACATATCTCTCGCACACCTGACACAGACGGATAAGGCTGAAACCTTTCAGCTTGAATGTAAACATCTTTTCAAGGTCTGCCAAAGCCAGATATCTTAAAGCCAGAATTACAGGAGCATCACAGGCAAAGCAGTTTTCATCATAAGGCTGTTTGCATCCCGGACATATAACAAAACCCCCAAGTGCATCAAACCAGAACATTTCGTTTTCGTACTGACCGCATCGTTTGCAGCCCACAAGACTTGGGCGAAAACCTATATCGCTCATAAGTCTCATTTCAAATGCTGCCTTGGTCATAAGCAGCGACCACTTGCCCTCGCACAGCATATGCAGACAGTTTAGATACAGCCGCAGAATATCATTTGAAACTTCATCAGGCACAACCACTTCGCACACCAATTCGGACATATACATAGCCAGCGCGATATTTTCCACCGATTCAGACAGGTTGTAAAACACTTTTTTTACCACAGCTTCATTAAGCTGATACATTCTGTCACCTCTGCCTTCAAAGATGACAAACTCGCTGTATGTAAACAAGCCAGTAGAGCTATGAAACTTGTTTTTAAGTCTCATAGCTCCTTTGGCATATATTGAAATTACACCTAATTCTTTTGTGAGAACGGTTATTACCTTATCGCTCTCCTTCATTTGAAGCTCGCGCAGCACTACTCCGTTCACTTTTAACAGTTGGTTTGCCATTAGCTACCTCTTTTATAATTTCCTGTCCTGCCTGTGACAAACACTGGCGGTAATGCAGATAATCCTCCACACTGCCTGTACGCAAAAATCTGTTCCAATAATCTATACGCATACAATCACCTCACAAATTTTCTGTAAGGATATTATGCCTTATAGCATTTGGCTTATCAGTGGCAATTAAAGGTATTATTCGTCTTTGAAACCAAAGTCATTAAGGATATAGTTGCTGTCGCGCCAGTCTTCCTTAACTTTTACCCAGCATTCCATAAACACTTTTGCACCAAGAAACTGTTCGATATCCATACGTGCCTGACTGCTGATTTTTTTAAGCATTGCACCCTGTTTGCCGATAATCATACCTTTGTGGCTTTTGCGCTCGCAGTAGATAACAACACTGATATCCACCATATTTTTGCTCTTGCGTTCCTTGAATTTTTCAACCTCAACATTTGTACCGTGAGGAATTTCGTCAAAAAGATTGAGCAAAAGCTTTTCGCGTACAATTTCGCTTACAATTACCTTTTCAGGCATATTTGTAATTGCATCTTCTTCAAAATAGTGCGGACCTTCCATGGCATAGCTGTCAATAACTGCCAGCAGTTCGTCAACACCATCGTTGTCCTTTGCACTTGTTGCAACAATTTTTTCAAACACGCCTATCGCTTTAAGCTTTTCTGTCTGTGCATCAAGGTCTGCAGCTTTTTTAAGAGTATCTTTTTTATTGATAACCGCAATTGCAGGAATTCTGTTTTTCTTTATACTGTCAACAAGGCCAAGTTCTGCTTCGTTCAGGTCGCCGTACGGTTCAAAAATCATAACAGCAAGGTCAACATCAGCAATTGTCTTGTGGCTTGTTTTTACCATTCTTTCACCCAACTTTGTTCTCGGTGTATGGATACCGGGTGTGTCCATAAAAACAAACTGTGTTGCACCCTTTGTAAGAATACCTGTAATGCTTGTACGGGTTGTCTGCGGTTTTTGTGTTACTATGGCAATTTTTTCACCGAGAATAAGATTCATAAGTGAAGATTTGCCCACATTAGGCTTGCCAACCATGGCAACAAAGATTGATTTTGTGTTTAATTCCATATTTTTACCTTTTAATCTATTTTTTTGAATTATCGATAGTTATAAATTTATACGAAGCAAAAAGTGTAACGGCAAAAGCCGCAATCATTAAGGGATTTGTTTTGAAAAAAAGAAATATTTCTTTAAAAACTTCTACATTCCAGAACAACATAATGCCCGCAACCGCAGCACCAATTGCAGCAAGCAGAACACCGCCTGCAGCGGTATCCTTTGCTTCACCTGCCTGCATATAATGCGCTTTGTCAGGCTTGTCCACTGCTCTTTCAACAGCTGTATTCATAAGCTCAAAAGCAAGTACGTTAAAACATATAAGCACCAGAATAATGTTTTGTGTCAAAGTAAAATCGTAAAACCTTGAAAAAATCAGCACATAAAATGCGGCTACAATGTCAATGCGCACATTGCGCTCGGTTTTTATGCCTATCCATATGCCATTCAAAGCATATCCCAGACTTTTTACAAATTTTGCAAGCATAATTTCCTCTTATTCAACGTCCTGACCGTATGTAAATGTTCTCTGCAAACCAAGTTTTGCAAGCACAGTTTCTTCTTTTTCACGCATTATGGCTGCTTCTCTGCCGCCGTTTTCGTGGTCATAGCCAAGCAGATGATACATAGAGTGCACTGTAAGAAATGCCACCTCGCGCTGCAGGGAATGGCCGTACATTTCTGCCTGTTCCATAGCACGTTCAAGGCTTATTACTATATCGCCAAGCAACAGGGTTTCTGTTTCCGGATCAATATCATATGTGTCATCTTCTCCCAATGGAAAAGACAGCACGTCTGTTGGCTGCGGTTTGTTGCGGTATTCGCCGTTAAGCTGAGCAATCTGCTGGTTATCCACAAATGTAACCGAAACCTCGCATGGCTGTTCAAATTCTTCGGTTGCAAGCACTGCATTGCAGCTTCTTCTTACAAGAATTTTTATGCCTGACGGAATTTTTACCGCTTTCTGTGTATTTGTAATCAAAACTTTATTTGCCATTTTTGTTTTTAACCTCTCTTTTTTTGTCTGTGCGCTGAGTTGGTTTGTCCTTGTTTGCCTTTTCGTAGGCAAGCACTATATCCTGTACCAGTTTGTGACGTACAACGTCTTTTTCTGACAAACGGATTATAGCAATATCTTCTATCCCTTTAAGAATTGATATTGCATCTTTAAGCCCCGACTTTTTATCTGCAGGCAGGTCAATCTGTGTTACGTCACCTGTTACAACAATCTTTGAACCGTTACCCATACGGGTAAGAAACATCTTCATCTGTTCTTTTGTTGTATTCTGTGCTTCGTCCAGAATGATAAAACTGTCATCAAGGGTACGTCCGCGCATATATGCCAGCGGTGCAACTTCGATTACACCCTTTTCCATAAGTTTCTGAAAAGTTTCGGGGCCTATCATATCAAACAGTCCGTCATAAAGCGGGCGAAGATAAGGGTCAACCTTGTTCTGCAGGTCACCCGGCAGAAAGCCCAGTTTTTCACCTGCTTCAACTGCAGGACGTGTAAGAATAATTCTTGAAACCTGTCCTGATTTAAATGCCTTTACAGCCATAGCCACTGCAAGATATGTTTTGCCTGTACCTGCAGGGCCTATGCCGAATGTAATGCTGTTTTTGCTGATTGCTTTAAGATATTCCGCCTGCCCCAATGTTTTGGAACGTATTGGTTTGCCTTTGGCTGTAAGAATAACAAGGTCTGTATTTATATTACGCAGCTTGTCGTGATCACCGCTCTGTGCCATATTTATGCAGTAATGTACAGACTGTTCATCAATACCTGTACCCTGTGTGTGCAGTTCTGTCATAGCATTAAGCGCACTTACTGCTTTGTTTATATTTTCAGTTTCTCCCGAAATTTTAAACTCTGTGCCACGGCATATAACCGAAACGCCAAACGCCTTCTCCAAATCGTAAATATTTTTATTAAAAGGGCCGCTTATAAGCAGCGCAATATCATTGGTCAAAGCTTCAAAAATCTTTTCTGCCAAAATTACACCTCTTGATAAATTATAATTTTTCAATTTAATAGTATAACATATATTTTCCAACAAGTAAATTATATTCGCTTATTTTACTTTTAATCTTGCACGGTATTTAAAACCAATTCTCTCCATCTGTTTCGGAAGAAATGTGGTTTATATTTTAGAGCGCAGTACAAATCAAGAATTGTTAATTATTTAGCTATATCATAATACCCCTGAACTGTGCACACCAATGTAAGCACATCACCCGAAACCGAATACTCATAATTTTTACCCTCAACTTCTTCCAGCGATATGTCATTTTTTATCAGCGTGTGCACAATATCCTTTGCTGCTGCAAGGGCTGTCTGTTCATCCCTTTTCAAATCTGCCTGCTCTTTTTTGTAATATTCCGTTTTTTCTACAGTAAGCGGCAGGTTAAAACCTAAAAAGTTTATATATCTGAAAGATTTTTCTGTATCATACACAGAAAAACCCCGTATGTTTTCATTTTTCAGCGGAATATTAATCCCCATTGTTTTCAAAACTGTTTTTTCTGCTTTTTCTCCATTTCTTATCCAAACAGTTTTGTCCATATCCACCTGTGCAGTATATTTTTTTATACAGGCTGCTTTTATATACGCCCTTGGCTTGACACTGTGCAGTTTTCCGTTGCGGTCAATGTATGTGGAACTGACAAGTAACTGCCCTTTTGTTACAGTCTGCCCTGTTTTTATATCTGAAAACCCGCTGTAAATGCGCAGGTCTTCTATTACTCCGTTCTGTGAAGCTGTAATATTTCCTGATGCAAGGTTTTCAAGATACTGTTTTCGTTCTGTCACAGGGTCAACCTTACAGGTTAAAATGCCTTTATAGAAATTCATCGTAACGTATCCTACATCTTCCACATCCATAAAAATCTGCTGGATTATATTCTGGTTTTTTTCCTGCGAAAAAACCGCGCCTGTATAAACGTCATTATTATACAGAAGATTGTAAACTGCATTGTTTATCTGACTGTCCGGAGAGATAACGTCAATACGCCATATAAGTTTGCTGAACAAAAAAATGTAAACCAGAATACTTACAGCTGATACAGCTATACTTTTGCGGCAGACTGTTTTTTTCAGCAAAAAGTAAATCCCCTTGCGCTGTATTATCCTTGTTCTGCACTGATATTTTTTTGCAGTTTTTGCTATTTCAAAATAATCCTGAGGTCTGCAGATAAACTGTACACCAAATTGAGTGCTTTTTATTGATGAAATCAAAAAACCTTTTTCTATCAGATGATTCAGTAAATCATTATACAGTCCCGAAATAATCTCTATTTTCAGTTTACTGTACATTTTCTACCTCTCTTTTGCAAAAATTTCTATCTTTTCTATTATTCCGCATGCTGTTGCAAAATGTCTGTCACAATGGGTTATCACCAGATTTGTACCATATATGTAAACTATTTTATTTTTTGTTTCTATGGCTGCCTTTTCGTTTGTATAGTCAATTATCTTTCTGAAATTTTCCAGTGTAATTCCCCCGTCCATATCAATTGTAAGAGAGGTTGCACTTGATGTATCTGTTTTTGAAAACATATCTTTAAAAACATTTATCAGCGGCAGTTTTTCTTTTATCGGTTTTAATTTCACACCAATCACCTAAAATCATTTTTATTAACATATATATTTATAAGTGAGGTGATGATATGCAGAAATATCCGATAAAAAACGTTGTGCATTTTTTGGTTGCTGCAGGTGTCATATATCTGTATTTTATAAATTCTGCAGCATTTTCAGTTTACGTGAAAGAAGCATTACAGCTGTGCTATAACACTGTTATACCTTCTCTTTTTATTTTTATGGTTTTTGCATCATATTTGGCATCTATGAATTTATGCCGGTTTATCAGCCTGCCCTTTGTTCCCGTATTCCGCCTGCTTAATATCTGCGACAGAAAAATAATATCCTACTGTGTGCTTGGTATCTTAAGCGGGTTTGCCGCAGGCGGATACTTTTTAAACAGAATAAGAGAAGAATTTGACTGTGACAAAAATATGCTGGGCATCATCTCCATTATCTTGAGCAACAATTCACCTGCTTTTGTAATTTCTGCTGTAGGCACTATAATGCTTGGCAGTTTTTACAGCGGTATAATGCTGTACTGCACAATTCTATTATCCAGCATTATAACTGCATTTATTTTCTCTTTTATATTTCCGTATCATCATCCAGTGCCTGTTAAAAACACGGATAACACAAATATGGGGTTTTCTTATGCCATAAACAGCAGTGTGTGTGCCTTACTGAATATCTGCGGTGCCGTTGTTTTTTCGTATTCTGTGTGCAAAGTCATTTCACTTTACAGCAAAAATATGGCTGTATCAGTGGCGTTTTCCGTTTTGAGCGAGGTTACTTCTGCCTGCAGCATCATAACCGACTGCTATGGAAAAAACCTGTATCTTGTATGTATTGCTCTCAGTTTTTGTCCTTTAAGCACCTGCCTTCAGCTTAAAAGCCACATAAATTCAAGTGATTTCAGCCTTAAAATACTGCTGCTTTCCAAAATAGTGCATATACCTTTATCACTGCTGATTATGCGTATAGCTGTAAATTTATTCCCGCAAAGTTTTGCCGTTTATGCCAGCGGTGATATAAATGTAAATATGTATTGGAACGCCCCACATATTTCCTTCTGGCTGTTTATTCTTTCGATATGTTTTGTCATTTGCTTTGACAAAAAAATTGGGGTATTTACTAAAGCTGTCAAATAGGATATACTTTTAAAGAGGTGAAAATATGAGCATTTTTAAACCGTCAAAACAACTTTTTGGCAACAATATAGAACCCGCCTGCACATACTGCCAGTATGGCAATCCCGCAAGTGATGAACAGATGATTTTATGCAGCAAAAAAGGTGTGGTTTCACCATACTATTCCTGCAGTAAATTTTTGTATTGCCCTACAAAACGCATACCAAAACGTATGCCTAAACTGCCCGATTTTTCACCTGATGATTTTAAAATTTAACACCAAAATAAAAACTGTACCCATTTTGAACGGGTACAGTTTTTTTATTATTCAGCTTTAATCAGCTTTTCTTAATCATAGCTTTATAGAAATCAACTGCCGGCGGCAGAGCACCTTTGAATATATTTTCGTTAAGTGCGTGAATACTGCCGTACTGCTGTTTATCTATGTAAATAGGTGCAAAGCGCAGAGCATTAGGTGTAAGATCACGGTAGAATTTTGCATCTGTGCCACCGGTCATTGTATATGGACAAATCTGTATGCCCGGATATATCTCTGATGCTGCTTCTTCAACCATATGGAATGGTCTGCTGTTGTAATCAACCACCGGACAGGAACTGTCGTAATAGATAACTTCACTTTCGATATCATATTTTTTGGCAAAGTCAGAAATAATCTTAATGCTTTCATCAGCATCCTGATGAGGAATAAAGCGCATATTGCCTGTTACATAAGCTTCCTGCGGAAGAACATTGTATCCGCCCGAACCTTTTGCTGTTGTAAAGGCAAGGGTTGTGCGTGTCATTGCGCCTGCTGCTGCACTTATGGATGGAAGCAGCTTTATAAGCAGTTTTTCAAACAGCCAGAGGTTTGAAAAAATCATTTTCATTGCAAATGACATATTTGGTGTCATACGGCGGAACATTTCGCGTACTGTAGGGCTTAATTCGCTGCGGAAAGGATAGTTTTTTTCAACATCTGCCATAAACTTGCCAAGGCGAACAAGGGGTGTATTTTTTGTTGGTGCAGATGCGTGACCGCCGTTGCTGCGTGCAATAAATTTTACATCACCATAGCCTTTTTCAACCACGCCAACCATACCGTACATACCTTTTACACCGCCTACAGGTTCTTCCAGTATCATACCGCCTTCATCCATAAGATAGGCAAGTTCCACACCGTTGTCTTTGAGATACTGTACTGTTGCAGGTGCACCGTCACCCGACCATTCTTCTGTACAGCTGGATGCAATATACACATCACATTCAGGTTCAAAACCATCTTTGATAAGTTCTTCCACTGCCTGCATCATACAGAAAAGGCTTGCTTTTGTATCCACTGTACCACGGCCCCAGATGCGGCCTGTTTCGTCAATATCACCGCTGAAAGCATCGTGTTCCCACTGACCGGTTGCCTCAACAACATCGTGATGACTCATAAAAAGTATTGGTTTTGAATTGCCTTTGCCCTGCCATTTAAAAAGCAGGCTGCCATTAAACACATTTTTTTCGCATTTGTTATGAATATTTGGAAATAATGCTTCCAGGTCCTTGTGCATATCAAAAAACTTTGCACGGTCTGTCTGGTCACGGTGAGAAATTGTTTCTCTCTGCACCATTTTTGCCAGCTTTATGCCATATTCGTCTGCACGCGGTGTTTTGTCCATTTCTACTTTTGCATTGAGTGCTGCTGTTGGTTTTACCGTTACGGTACGAATAAGAACAACAGCTATAATAACAATAATTACAGCCAGAACAGTAAGTAAAATTTTCATTTTTATCTCTCCTTTTTACAGTTTATCCTTTTTGAAGAGTATAAAGCCTATGGCAAGTGCCAAAGCACCGCAAGGTATCATAAGCACACTTGTCTGATTAATCATTGACGGTACAAAAATGCACAGCAAAGTCATAAGCAAAACAGGCAAAAATGCAATTTTAGGTGCTTTTGCAAAATATTTAAGACCAAGTGCACCAAAAAGTGCAGGAACAACATTGTTGAATGCAGGCAGCAATACTTCGTTCTGCAGTACAGGCTGCAGCGGAACAAGCAGTACAACACCTGCAACGATAACCAAAGTTGTAACAATTGCACTTACCGCTGTGCTGATTGTTGTAACAATTTCATTTTCAGGACTGCCGGGCTGTGTGCCTGCAATATCCTGTGCATTCATAGCACATGGAATTTTCATATTTGTTACATTGCCTGTGATAAATGCAATATAGCTGCCGCCAACACCAAGCATAGGTGCATAAACCAGAAATTCCACAAAGGAAACAGGCAGATAAATCATTGCAACCTTTACATATCCCGCAACAAAACCTTTTGCATCAGGCATTACATCATATAACGCCCCAAAGACAAACGGCACGGCAACAAGCAGAATTATTGTTGTAACCATCAAAGTTCTGCCAAGACGATGCAGACCATTGTTAAAATCTTCTATGTATTTTTCTTTTTCGTTCATTATCTGCACCTCCTTAAAAAATCATACCAAAACCAACTGCAGCAGCCATAGCTATCAGCATACTTGCTGCAAGACTGAAGTTTTCAAGTGCATGTTTGCCTTTTTTCTGAATCATAAATTCAAATACTGCCATTGCGATACCTGCCACAATTGCAACCAGCAGCGGCATTATGTCACTGCCTTCTCTTGGAACAGCTTTGCCTATGTAAGCACCGATGTAAGCACCGCAAAGGCCGATAAACATTGCTGTTGTTGCATGTGCACCAAAGCCAGGCTTGCCGCTTTTTTCCTTTTTAGGTGCTTTTCGGATTTTATTGAGATATTTTTTAAGGAAAAACAGTGTAAATAATAAACCGCCCAGAATACCCACTGTCATAACCAATGCAATTGTTACATATGAATGGATGCTCATTTCTTCCAGTCTGAGGCCTGTAAGACCTATGCTCTGTGCTGCTATTTCCGCAACGTTAAGTTCATACTGCAAAGAACCTATAACGGAAAGTCTCAGCCATGAGAGCGGAACACCCAGCGTGCCGCTTAAAGCTATAACACCAAGAAGAATGCTTATTGATGGCAGCAATGTGAATGTTGCACTTGATGTAATTGTTTTTTTGAGTGCAGCAGGGTCCATCCCCATTTTTAAACCTGCACGGTAGCATTTAACCACAATGTATCCGCACATAATTGTGATAAATGCCAGTACTGCCGCAACAATAGCATAAAAACCGGCAGCATTTACCTGTGATAAATAATCACCCATATTTTTTCTCCTTTAATTTAATTTTTCAACTTTATATACTTCTATATTATCTATGATTGTATCCGTTTTTATTACTTCAACATCATAACCTTTGCCTGCATAATATCCTGTCAGCCACTGGAATGGATATTCGGTATCATATGAAATATAATCGTTGTGCTGAATAATATAAATATTGTCTTTTTCCAATAATGCTTTGTCGATATTATCTATCCCTTTAATACTCATCTTTTTACTATGTGCCGGACTTTTTGTTATCCAGCCTCCAAGCATTTCCATATTTAACGGTTCAGAACAACCGTCAAATACTTTTTCCGGTAATACTCCTATTGAATATGTTGATGCAAAATAAAAATTTGTACTGTTTTCAAGACAATATTTCTGTACACTTTCATGTTGCAAAGTCTCTTTAAATTCTCTGGCATAAACTTGATTAAATAATTCTGTTTCCTGATTTATACTTATAGAACATATTATAATTATACATAATGAAACAATAAATTTTCTTAAATCTACATTTTTTCCATATGAATCGTATATTTCACTACTAGCAATAGCTAAAACAAGTGCAAATTCTGCCCAATACAACGGATGTGTTATCCTGTATATAACTCTTCCCTGTCCCCAAATATACAGCCATATAATACTTCTGACAAAGAAAATTAATCCTGTAAAAATTATAATACGAAATTTATTATTACGATTTATACACGATAATAAAATAATATATCCAAATAAAGCCAAAGTATGATAGGACGTTCCTACTTTATCAGTTATTTGAATTCTGTATGCTCCCAAAGCAATATTAACTTTTTCCCTTAAATCAACACCTGTTTTTTTTGCATAATCTGCTATAGAATCCATCATTTCTAAATCAATCGATCCATCCAATCCAAAATTGTAACTTCTCAACAGTAGAAACTGTTCCAAATCAATATCATTTTTTTTATAAAAATCCTCATTTTCTACATACAGTGGTATCCCCGTATAATCATAAACTGTGGTTCTGGCATCAAAAAAGCTTCTGAAATCTTTCCAATCATCTGAAGAATATGCTGCTTTGTCTGTTACCATTACAGCTCCAAGCAACACCATCAATGTGCCAAATATACTTAAATACTTTACAAAATTTTCTTTTGCAAATATTTTTTCTTCCCGTGCCCAGCGATATACACCTGCCACACATATAAATGGCAGAAGCATCAGCAGCATTTCGGAACGTATGCAGAATGCCAGCACGGCAAAAACTATACTTACAATACTTTTACGAAACAGTTTTTCATTATTCTTTTCTGTGACAAAAAGAAATATTGCTGTTACTGCAAGCATACCGCTTGTAACCGTATATGTTGCCAGCACAAAATGATTAAGTAAAAATGTAAACAGAAACATCAGATAAACTGCACACACCACAATTTTACCAACTGTTTTTTCACAGTATTCCATAAGCCTTTTCAGAACAATCCATATACATACATATTGGCATACTATAAGAAAAATATCAAACCACTGCACTGACGGTATAATTCTGTAAAATAAACTTATAATCAGACTGAGTGCAAACATCATCTGATTGTTCATAGCTGTCGGTGTACCCGTGTATGTACCCGACAGCAGATTTCTTATTACTGTATCGTCATTGAGTTCGTAAATCAGGTCATACTTTACTGTTATAAACAGACCAAACAAAGCTATAGTCAATGATGACAGTATTATGTTTTCATATTTTTTATAAAAGGTATTATAATTCATAATTTATACAACCAAATGTTATATGACTTTAACTGCTCCCTGACGGCGAAGTTTTATCTTTTTACAGCAGCCTTCACCAAGAACAATTTCCATATATTTTTCAAACTCATCTGCTTTTTCTTCCGGTACAAAGCACTGAACAGCACCTGCAAAACCACCGCCCTGCAAGCGCCAGGCGCCGCCGATATCCTGTAAAAAGCTTTGTGCAACAGAAAGTGCCACTGCCATAGGCTGATTTTTAACCTCTGCCGACACATATGCGTTCTGAAGATATTCATATGAAGAATGTCCGCTTTCTGTTATCTTTTTTAAAAACAGTTCTTTGTCGCTGTTTTTTACCGCACGGCACAAATCTTCAACCCTTTTACATTCCATATAAAAGTGCATACCGCGCAAAACCGCTCTGTCTCCCACCATATCACGTAAAAAAGAAATATGGTTTATATATGTCGGCAAATCCAGACGGCGCAGACTGTCTTTCCAGAAAATCTGTGCTATATCCTTCATTTCTTTTGGCATACTTGCATATTCTTCGGTCAAATCGTCGTGACTTGCTCTGGAATCCACTGTATACAGCACAAGGTTAAAACTGTCAAGGTCAAGCGGCAACTGTTCTACTTTTGGATTTGAAACATCTTCAAGGTCAAGACAAATTGTGCCGCCAACCGCAGAAGTTGTCTGGTCCATAACTCCACATGGTTTTGCATAATATTCATTTTCTGCATACTGACCTATAAGCGCAAGTTCCACAGGTGTAAACCTGCCATTGTTATATTCGCTGTTTACAGCTGCTGCAACTGCATTTTCAAAAGCAGCTGATGATGAAAGGCCCGAGCCCTGCAAAACCTCAGATGTGATGTACAGGTCTAAACCTTTAAACTCACCGCCCCATTTTATTACGCCTGCACATATACCTTTTACAAGGCCGCGTGTTGTTCCTTCGTCAGATACTGTTGCACGCAGTTTCTCCAGATTTACAGGCTGCATTGCATCATATCCTTCAGATGCAATTTTTACCATATTTTCATCATTTTTTGCCGCAACACATATTGTATCTTCCGATATTGCAGCTGCAACAATCAAACCACAGTTATGGTCTGTGTGGTTGCCACATATTTCTGTTCTGCCAGGAGCTGAATATATTGATATATCCTTGTCCAAACCATAAATATCCTCAAACTGTTCAATGGCTTTTATATACCGTTTTTTCTGGCTTTCTTCTGCATTTTTTCCATACAGGTCAGCAAAAATATCTGTATATTCTCCATTTAATATTTTCTCTTTTAAAATATCTGAACGCATATTGCACCTCTGTAATTATGATTAAATATTATTATAACATATATAAAGTAAAAGTCACTAATTTTGTTATTAATAAAATTTCGCAGTAATTTTATGGATTTTTGTTGATTTTTGCCGGCAATTATTTTATTATATTATATAATGCAATATTATGTCAGACTACAAGCTTAATACACTTAACATTTTACTTACGAGGTGCAACATATGTCTAACCCTTACAGACAATCCTATAAACAGAAATTGCTGGACAATGCAAGTCTTGCAATATTTAACTGCGGTTTGCAAAGCTGTACCCCAAATCACTCCTGGGGACCTGGTATCCGTGACCATTTCCTTATTCATCTTGTTACATCAGGCAAAGGCAACTATATCTGCGGCGGCAAAACATTTCATCTTAAAGCCGGTGATCTGTTTCTGGTAAAACCGTCACAGGTTGTGTATTATGTTGCCGACCCAAGCGAACCATGGGAATACTATTGGGTTGGTTTTAACGGCACAAATGCACAGAAGCTTGTTTCTCATCTTCCTTTCAAGGACAATATGCCTGTGTATACACCAAATGACATAGAAGAGTACAAAAGCTTTTTATATAAAATTTACAGCAACAGCGGCAACACAATGAAGCATACAACCGCTATGATAGGCTATCTTTATCTGTTTTTATCCAAACTCATGGAAGAAAACGCAATAAATATTCAGCCTCAGGCCGCAACACAGTCAAACTATGTTATTGATGCAATCAAATACATTCAGTTTAACTATTCATCCGATATCAGTGTGGACGATATTGCCAGTGCCGTTGGCATAAGCCGCAGTCATCTTTACCGCGTGTTTATCTCCAACCTCAATCAGTCCCCTATCGATTATCTTACCGAATACCGTATAAACGAGGCTTGTACCCTTATCAAAAACACCAATCTGTCCATTTCCGAAATTGCAGTTTCGGTTGGCTTTTTTGACCAGTTTTACTTTTCAAGAGTGTTCAAGAAAATCAAAAAAGTTCCTCCAAGCAAATATCTGCAGACTTTGGAATCTCAAGGAGACTTATGAGACGTTTAATATCAATTTTGTTTACTGTTTGCCTGCTTTTGTGTGGCTGCAGTGAAAAAGAAGAAATTGTACAGTATGACCTTGCAATAGTTGATACTGATATGTCCGAAATGTGCGAATATCTTAACGGTTTTGAAAATGAAAACTATACGGTTATGGAAACCGAGTTTTCTTCCGGACATATTGATACAATTATCAGTGATTTAAAAACATACAGCGAAGGTCTGAACAGCATTACCCTTTACAGCAAAAACACAACTGAAGAAACTGCACAGAAATTTATAGATTTTGTAAAAACCAAAGAGCTCCCTGTTACCTTTGCTTTCAGCAATATCAGCACAGATATTTTAAACAGTTATGACAAGGCATTCTGCATAACAACAAATTACACCCATGCTGCAGAAATTACTGCAGAAAAAATAAAAGCTCTGTGGGCTGACGGCACAATTATTGACGCAGATGACAATATGATTTTTACATTTGCTTCAGTAAAAAAAGAAGAACTTTCCGCCGATATGCAGGCCTTTTTTGATACACTTATTGCCGGTATCGAACTTTATGGTGTGCCAATGCAGATTAACAGCGATATTTCTCCCGACGAAGTTGTATCCGGTGAAAGTCTTGTGGCTTTGAATGAAGCCAACGAAGCTCTTATTGTCGTGGACAAGTCTGCTGCTTCCTACATAAGCCAGTACACACCTTACAGCAATGGCATAGAAATTATCACTTTTACTGAAAACTGCGAAAATTCTCTGGCCGACAGCAGTTTTGTTCTGCACTGTTTTCTCGACTATACAAAATACAAACAGGCTGCCGATGAAATTGTTGAAAACTTCAACAACCGCCAGTATCCTTTGATTGATATTTCTTTCCCTGTCATCGACAGAACAATATTTATCCCTGCTACAGTTTAGGAACAATAAATGATTAAAAAAAATGACATTATAACACTTGAAATAACAGATATTTCATCAGACGGCAACGGTGTTGGCAAGTTTGAAAACATTGCAGTCTTTGTGCCTATGACCGCTGTGGGTGACATATGCAAGGTTAAAATTTTAAAGGTTTTATCCTCCTATTGTTTTGGTAAAATTGAGGAAATTTTAACACCATCCCCTGACCGCACAGAAAATCTTTGCCCAAATTTTGTTAAATGCGGCGGCTGTGATTTTTTGCATATAACCTATGATGCCGAAAAAGCTGCAAAGAAAAACTTTGTGAAAAGCTGTTTTGAGCGCATAGGCAAAATTGATGTGCCTGTAAATGACACTTTGTCCTGCAACAAGATTCACCGTTACCGCAACAAAGCACAGTTTCCTGTGCGCAAAGACGAAAACGGCAAAGCTGTAACAGGTTTTTTTGCACAGCGTTCTCACCGCATTATCCCCTGCAACGACTGTCTTCTGCAGCCTGAACTGCTGAACGAAATTGCCGAATATATTGTAAGCCGTTTGAACCAGCTTGGTATAAAAGCTTATGATGAAGAAAAATTTACAGGCCTTATACGTCACATATATTTCCGCTACGGAGAAAAAACAGACCAGCTTATGGTATGTCTTGTTTCCACAAAACGTAAAGTGTGGAACATAGATGTGCTTGTAAAAGACCTTGTAAACAGATATCCCTCCATTGAAACCATAGTTCTTAATATAAATGATAAAAACACCAATGTTATTCTTGGCGAAGAAAATATTATGCTTTACGGCAACGGGAACATCCAGGATGTGCTGTGCGATGTAAAAGTTACACTCAGCCCGCATTCCTTCTATCAGGTTAACCGTGAAGGTGCAGAAAACCTTTATACTATTGCAAAAAATGCACTCTGTCTCACAAAAGACGATATTCTGCTTGACCTTTACTGCGGAGCGGGCACCATAGGGCTTTCTATGGCCAAAGAAGTAAAAACACTTGTGGGTGTTGAAATTATTCCTGAAGCTATTGAAAACGCCAAAGAAAACGCAAAATCAAATGGTATAGACAATGCAAGATTTATCTGCTCTGATGCAGGCAAAGCCGCACAGATGCTTGTAAGTGAAGGCTTCCGCCCTACTGCTATTGTGCTTGACCCTGCACGCAAGGGCTGTGACGAAAACACACTTAACGCTGTGCTTACAATGGCACCTGCACGTATTGCTATGATAAGCTGCAACCCGTCAACAGCGGCAAGAGACTGCAAATATCTTGCTGAAAACGGATATAAGGTTGAGTTTATCCAGCCGTTTGATATGTTTCCAAGAACAAAACATTGTGAATGCGTTGTCTTGCTGACCAAACAATAATTTATAAAAATGCTGTGAATGGAGAAAATTCAATGAAAACCAAATTAAAAAAATTATCCCTGGTTTCATTTGTCATAGCAATTGTACTTTTTGTATTCTCTTTCATCCTGTTTCACTATCTCACGCCTGAAGGTACATTTTCAGCAATATGGCAGGCTGAAGCCCAAAAAACTTTTGTAACATTTCTTTTTTCTGTATGGGGCACGCTGCATCTTTTTGCCGGTGTTACGAGTTTTTTGATATATTTAATTTTTTAACTTAGCTGGTGTTAATTATGGATTATAACCGTATTGAAAGAATAACACATATGGAAGAAAATCTTGATATTGCCAAAAAGGCTCTGGAAGATTTTGAAAAATCACTGGAAAATTTTCTGGCTGTTCAAAAAAACATCAAGGAGCTGTCTGACTATTATTTCAGCAGACAATGGATGGCAGATTATGATGCCGACAACCGCGGTGAAATACCGCAGAATTTAAAACGGGGTGTTCTCAGCGAAGATGCCGCATACAATCTCATCTGCCTTAATGACATGCTTTTAAGCAAACTGAAATAATCAACACAACAACACTATTATCTATCTAACAACTATGGAAAAAACAAAAACAAAGAACAGTCAGTGGACTAAAACAAGACACAAAATAATAACAGACATTCTGCGTCCTGTTATTGCACCTTTTGTGCGCGGGAAATACAACGTGGACGTGCAGCCTTTTAAAGAACAGGGCAACCGAAAATATCTGATAATGATGAACCATCAGACACCGTTTGACCAGTTTTTTATTGCGATGTCCTTTAAAGGACCGGTTTATTATATTGCAACAGAGGATATTTTCTCTCTCGGCTTTTTATCTACCCTGCTTAAATGGGCCGTTGCGCCTATACCGATAAAAAAGCAGACCACCGACATTCATGCAGTTATGAACTGTATGCGTGTTGCCAAAGAAGGCGGCACAATTGCACTTGCCCCTGAGGGCAACCGTACATATGACGGCAGAACAGTTTATATAAATCCGGCAATTGCCAAGCTTGCAAAAAAACTCAAGATGCCTATTGCAATTTACCGCATTGAGGGCGGTTATGGTATTGAACCCCGCTGGAGTGATGTAACCCGCAAAGGCAGAATGAAAGCATATGTTGCCAATGTTATCGAACCGGAAGAATATAAGACAATGAGCGATGATGAATTTTATAATCTTATCTGCAAAGAGCTTTATGTAAATGAGGCAGCTGCAGATACAGAATACCACCACAAGCAGCTGGCAGAATATATGGAACGTCTTGTTTATGTATGTCCTTACTGTGGTCTGTCTGTTTTTGAAAGTCACGATGATATTGTTGAATGCAAAAAGTGCCACAAGCAGATAAGATATCTGCCAACCAAAGAGCTTAAAGGTGTAGGCTTTGAATTTCCTTTCCGTTTTATTGCACAGTGGTATGATTATCAGAATGAATTTGTTAACAGTCTTGACCTTGAAAAGTATACATACAATGCCATGTATACAGACAATGTTAAGCTTTCTGAAGTTATTGTTTACAAAAACAAACAGCTATTGCGTGAAAACTGTGAAATCAAGCTTTATGGTGACCGCATTGTTGTTGATGAAAACAAGGAAAACACTGTTGTATTCCCTTTCAGCGAAATAACTGCACTTTCTGTGCTTGGCAGAAACAAGGCTAATATCTATCATGACAACCGTGTATATCAGCTTAAAGGCGACAAACGTTTTAATGCTATTAAATATGTAAATATATATTATAGATTTAAAAATATATCCAAAGGAGACGAAAATGGAAAATTTTTGGGATTATAGTGTATGGGGTTCACTTAACCTTATTGCAATTTTACTGTTGAGTCTTTTGCTTGCAAACACTCTTAAAAGAAAAATAATGTTATTGCGCATGTCGCTTATTCCTACATCTGTTCTTGGCGGTGCAATTCTGCTGGCAATAAGCGGTTTTTACAAGCTGTTTACCGGCAATGTATTTTTTGATACTTTGTTCTTTGGCGGAAACGGCATGGCAACTTTGGAAATTATTACATATCACTGCCTTGCCCTTGGTTTTATTGCTTCTGCATTCAAGACATCTGACAACAAAATGACCAAACAGCGCGGTGCTGAAATTTTCAACACCGGTGTTACAACAGTTTCCACCTATCTTATTCAGGCTGTTTTTGGGTTTGGTGTAACAATTATTGCTGCACTTATAGCCAGTGATTTCTTTGCTGCTGCAGGTCTTATTCTGCCATTCGGCTATGGTCAGGGCACAGGTCAGGCACTTAACTATGGCAACATTTACGAAACACAGTTTGGTTTTACCGGCGGTAAAAGCTTTGGTCTCACTGTTGCTGCTTTTGGCTTTATCAGTGCTGCACTGGGCGGTGTTATACACCTTAACATTCTCAAAAAAAAAGGCAAAATAACCTGGATTAACTCTGAAGAATCAGAAAACGATATTATCTCCACCGAAAACATTCAGGCAAATAACGAAATTCCTATGCAGGGCAGCATTGACAAACTGACTGTTCAGGTTGCTTTTGTATTGGTTGCATATCTTGTTTCTTACTTTATGATGTGCGGTCTTGGTATGCTTTTGCCAGGTATGAAAAGTGTTATCTTTGGCTTCAACTTCCTGCTTGGCGTACTTTCGGCAACAATTATCAAAGCGATTGTTCAGTGGCTGAGAAAAAGCAAGCTTATGGGCAGACAGTATCTTAACAACTTCCTTATGACAAGAACAAGCAACTTTTTCTTTGACATAATGATTGTTGCAGGTATTGCAGCTATCCGTCTTGGCATATTCCAGCAGTATTGGGCTGTTCTGCTTATTGTTGGTATCGGCGGTGCTCTTATCACATATTTTTACATTGGTTTTGTCTGCAAAAGACTGTTTGCTGAATATGAAAACGAACAGTTTGTTGCAATGTACGGCATGCTTACCGGTACAGCAAGTACAGGTATCGTTCTTTTAAGGGAAATTGACAATGATTTTAAAACCCCTGTTGCAGACAACCTTGTGTATCAGAACTTCCCTGCCATTGTATTCGGCTTCCCTATTATGCTGCTTGCAACACTTGCTCCTGTAAAGCCATATCTTACCTGGACAATACTTCTTGCCTTCTTTATTATTATGAATATAATTCTGTTCCGCAGTGTTATCTTCAAAAAGAAAACTGAAAAGGTTAACAATAAATAATATGAAAAAAGTAAAAATAACTGCTGTTAGAAAAGCACATTATCAGGATTTGATTGATAAATACGAAAATCCCATTCAGCATGCCTGCGATGTATCTGAGGGTCAGATATGGATTGCAAACGGCTGGCAGCAGCCCAGCGGCATGTGTACAAGTGCCTGGGAAAGTATCTCTCCTTTTGTAATGACTTTGGCACACGGCGGTGAAAATTTTTATGACGGATGGATGAAAAATCCCAAGTCTGCTATGATTTCCTGTAACGACGGGTTCAGACCTGTAAGTTTTCTTATAGAAACCCTTGAAGAAGATGCAGATTAAATTCAACTGAATATTTACAAAACAAAACCGATTGGAATTTAACCCAAAATTCCAATCGGTTTCATATTTTTATGCGCTTTTATCGTTCATATGAAGTATAAATCATATCTATTCCTTTTTGCAGCAGTTCACTGTTTATCATACCTGTTGCCTGTGCAATGCCGTATCCTTCTGCATCAATAAAAATTGTCATTGGCAGAGAATAAGCCCCATAAGTATTTGCTGCATCAAGTTCTGTGTCAAAATATACAGGGAAGGTATATCCTGCTTCTGATATATATTCTTTTGCAGTATCAACAGTTTCTCTGTTGCCGTCTGTAACATTGAGCATTAAAAAATGTATTTCTTCCCCGTATTCTTTAAACTTCTCTTCAAAGTCAGGCATCTCCATCTGACAGTATCCGCACCATGTTGCCCAGAAGTTTATAATCACAGGCTTTCCTTCAAATTCTGAAAGATTTACGCTGTTTCCTTCTGTATCAATAACCGTAAAATCCATTGCCTTTATCTTCTGTATTTCATCGGTATCTTCCGCAGGTTCTGTTTTTTCTTCTGCGGCAGGCGTAATATTGTCAGGAACCCCTGCCTTTTCTGCCAGTTTTCCATATGCAACACCGGCTATTGCTATTACCGCTGCCAGAACCGCAGCAAGTATTATCAGACTTTTTTTGCTGTTCATAACCAATCCACCTTTCAGCTTAACAAAGCAAGCATTCTGCCCATATATCCCGTTGCCATAAAAATGCCTGTAATTACAAGGAATATACCACACACTTTGTTTATCATATTATAATTTTGTTTAACTTTGTTGAATGCACCTTTAAGGCTGTCTATAAGCACAGCGCTTATTATAAACGGTATACCAAGGCCCATAGAATATACCAGAAGCATAAGCATTCCTTCAACCATATGTGCCTGCTGTGATGCCAGTGCCAGTGCTGAACCAAGAAATACGCCTACACACGGGGTCCAGCCTATAGAAAAAACAGCACCAAACATAACTGCTGAAAGAAAACCCAAATCTTTTACCTTTGCAGATACATTTCTGCCCTTAAAGATATTTAATTTTAAAACACCGATATAATTAAGGCCAAAGACAATGACAATACCGCCAAGAATTATATTTACCGTTTTGCTGTATTCTTTTAAAAAGCCCCCCACCGTGCCGGCAAGTGCCCCCATTGTTATAAAAACCAACGTAAAACCCAGCACAAAACCCACTGCATTGATTACAGTCTTTTTTGCTGTTCTCTGTCCCCCGCCTGCAAAATAGGAAATATATACCGGCAGCATCGGCAGAAGACATGGAGATATAAAGGTTATTATTCCTTCCAGAAAAGCTATGATATACTGCATACGCAACTCCTGTTTATATAATAAATTTTATACAACTCTATATTATATATTATAATAAAAATTTAACATATTACAAATATTTTGTATGTGATATACTCACATAGTTTATAGTTATTATCAGGATATTTTATCAATATTCACAATAGCCAAACAAACCACAATATGTTATGATATATGCGTAGCAAAAACACAATATATATGAGGTGAACAATGAATAATATCAAAGTATTGGTTTCTTCCATCCTTGCCGGCACATGTATCGGCTTTGGCGGTGTAATCTATCTTATGAGCGAAAACAAGGTGATAGGCTCTATGTTCTTTGCAATCGGCCTGCTTACCATCTGCTCTTACGGACTGCATCTTTATACAGGTAAAGTTTGTTATGTATGTCAGAACGACAAAAAGTTTACTTTGCAGATTCCACTCATCTGGTTTGGCAACCTTATCGGCACAGGTATAATTGCTCTTATCTCCATGGCCACACGCAACGGTGCAAAACTTTCCGCTGCTGCACAGGGCCTTTGTGACGTAAAGATGGCAGACAGCTATATCAGTCTTTTTATGCTTGGTATCTTCTGCAACATTATGATTTATATTGCTGTTGAAGGCTATAACAAAATTCAGTACGAAATGGGCAAATACCTTTCCCTTTTCCTTGGTGTTATGGTGTTTATTCTCAGCGGTTTTGAACACAGCATCGCAGATATGTTCTATTTCTGGATGTGTATGAACTGGAGTGTTGAATCTGTTATCAGACTTATCGTTATCACTCTTGGCAATGCTGTTGGCGGCATTGTTTTTGCCGAAGTCAAACGCTATGTCTGCACAAAATAATTAAATCCATACAGGTGATATAAGTGAAACTTACTATGCTTGGCACAGGCAGTGCCGCTGTAAAAAACTGTTACAACACTTGTTTTGTTTTTTCGGATAACTGCGGATATTTTCTGGTTGATGCAGGCGGCGGAAATCAGATTTTAAAAATTCTTGATGAACAGAACATAAATATCACTGACCTTAATCATATTTTTATAACTCACAGCCACACAGACCACATTTTAGGTGCTGTGTGGCTTGTGCGCATGATAGGTCAGGCAATAAACTATGACGGCTGCAATAAACAGTTCAATATATACTGTCACGATGAAGCTGCCGATGCACTTAAAGCTATCTGCTGTGCAACTTTGCCTGCCAGTGTCACAAAACATTTTGACGGGCAGATTAAATTAAATATCCTTAACGACGGAGATGTATATAAAATTCTGGATTGCGATGTGGAATTTTTTGATATACATTCTGATAAGACAAAACAGTTTGGGTTTGTTATACTTACCTCTGACAGCAAAAAAATTGTATGCTGCGGTGATGAGCCTATGGCCCAAGATGTTTTTGATAAGGCTTATGGATGCGACTGGCTTATGCACGAAGCATTTTGCCTTTACAGCCAGCGCGATATCTTCAAGCCATATCAGAAATTTCACAGCACAGTAAAAGATGCCTGTGAAATTGCAGAAAAACTTAATGTGAAAAATCTTCTGCTTTATCACACAGAAGACTCACAGCTTGAAAACCGCAAGAAGCTGTATTCTGACGAAGGTAAGCAATACTATACAGGCAATCTGCTTATTCCTGATGATAATGAATATATTGAAATATGATTTAATCGGCAGACGGACAATATACCGCCTGCTGATTTTTTATTTTAACAAAACCATGTTAAATTAATCCGCTTTGATTTTGTGAAATATGTCCTTTGAAATCAAAATCAAAAATTTGATATAATATTATTATAAATTTAAAAGGAGAAGTTTGGCATGGCAGAAAAATTTGCAGTGAATGATTATGTTATATACGGAAAAAGCGGTTTGTGCTTTGTAAAAGAGATAAAAAAAATGCGTATGGCAAACGGGCCCTTATCTGAATATTATATTTTGAACTCTGCAACCGGCAATGCTGTTACAATCTATGTTCCCTGTGACAAGGAAAATCTTGTTGCAAAGATGCGCAGACCTTTGACTAAAGATGAAATTGATGAAATACTGGCAGAAGCCAAAGGACAGCATATAAGCTGGATTGACAACAACAATGAACGCGCAGAATACTTTAAAAAAATCACTGACAGTGACAGCTATCGCGACTGGATTTTGCTGGTCAGCTGCATACATATGAAAAAAATTGAAAAGGCTGCAAGCAACAAACACCTTTCGGGCAAGGACGAAAGCACCCTTAAACTGCTTGAAAAGCTTATAGAAGAAGAATTCTGCTATTCTTTAAATCTTGAGCGAAATCAGATAAGCGAATATATACAGAAAAAACTTGAATTATGATTATATCAGAAATCCGGAATGTGAATACATTCCGGATTTTTATATTATCTGATTAATTCTGTTCTCTCCACACAAGCGCTTCTTTTAAAGTTTTTTCAATAAAACAGCTTTTTGCGTTTGTGTAAGCAACTCTGTCGTCCGGCAGTTTACCCGCCAAAGCTTTTTTAAGTTCTGAATATTCAATTGCTTTTTCGGGGTGTGCATTGA
Organism: Oscillospiraceae bacterium; assembly: GCA_017442085.1. Classification (GTDB taxonomy): domain Bacteria; phylum Bacillota; class Clostridia; order Oscillospirales; family Ruminococcaceae; genus RGIG3102. The sequence continues at coordinate 44,322 of JAFSAW010000009.1, forward strand.
GATAGTCACGCATATTTATATAATCATTCCAGCTCTTTTCTCCCCATATAACAACGTGTATATAGTGGGTGTGAATATTGTTCTGCAAATCGCCGCATATATAAAGATGCTGACCCGGGTGGTCCTGCCTGCGATATACAATGCCATTGTCTGATAAAACATCATTATGTATGAAAATTTTATCAAAACTTTCCACCCCGACAACTATGTCAATAATTGGTTTTGCATATATGCCTTTTATTGATGTGCTGCCTATGTGCTGCGCATCAACAATATCATTTTTAAGAATTTCTTTTAAATTTACAATAATATTCTGTGCAGCTGTTTCCCATTCCAAACTGTGCGGTTCCAGTTTGACAATGCCCTTTTTCAATCCTATAGACATATATACCTCTTGATATTCTATAAATATTATAATTTTACAACATATTATATCAGATTAAAATTATCCAAACAATAAAAAAGGGTATCTTTTTCAAGATACCCCATATTATTAATTTATTACAGTTTAAGGTTGCCAAGGCTTTCTTCGCCCACTTTATGAGCTTTCATAATGTTTGTGGAACCGCTTACACCAACAGGAACACCTGCTGTGATAATAACCATATCGCCGTCTTTAAGGATTTTTTCCTTTTTGGCTGCTGCTGTGGAGATGTCGATAAGTTCGTCAGTGCCTGTAACTGTTGCCATAAGAACAGGCATTACGCCCCAGGAAAGTGCCATCTTGCGGCATGTTCTTGCTCTGTCTGTACAGCCGATAATTGGAATGCTTGGACGGTATTTGGAAATATTTCTTGCTGTAAAGCCGGATTTTGTAACTGTTACAATAGCTTTTGCATCAAGGTTCATTGCTGTTACACATGCTGCATGAGCAACTGCGTCTGTAACAGAAATATTGTCACCGTATGGACGGTTTTTAAGTTCGCCAACATAGTCGATGTTCATTTCTGTTTTTTCTGCAATTGCAGCCATTGTTTTAACTGCTTCTACAGGGTGTTTGCCTGCAGCAGTTTCGCCGGAAAGCATAATTGCAGATGTACCGTCGTAAATAGCATTTGCAACATCTGTAACTTCAGCTCTTGTAGGACGTGGATTTTCAATCATGGATTCCAGCATCTGTGTAGCTGTGATTGCAGGTTTGCCTGCTTCGTAGCATTTTCTGATAATTTCTTTCTGAATTCTTGGAATTTCAGTAAAGTCAATTTCAACACCCATGTCACCGCGTGCAACCATAATGCCGTCAGCAACTTCAAGGATTTCGTCAAGGTTTTCAATACCTTCGCCGTTTTCAAGTTTTGCAATAAGACGGATATCTGTTGCTTCGTATTCTTCAAGAATTTTTCTTACTTCAAGCAGGTCAGCTTTGCTTCTTGTAAAGGAACATGCAATAAAGTCAAAACCGTTCTGAATACCGAAGATGATATCGTTTCTGTCTCTTTCGCTTACAAAAGGCATAGACAGTTTTACATCAGGAAGGTTGATGGATTTGTTGTTGGAAAGTTTGCCGCTGTTGAGAATTGTAAGCTCAACTTCTGTGCCTTCAACTTTATCTACAACCATTTCGATAAGACCGTCTGCAAAAAGCACTCTTGTGCCTTCTTTAACGTCCTTTGTAAAATCTTTATATGTTACGCTAACGATGTTTTCATCGCCTTCAACATCTCTTGTTGTAAGGTGGAATTTATCGCCTTCTTTAAGTTCTACACTTCCGTTTTTAAATTTGCACACACGGATTTCAGGACCTTTTGTATCAAGCAAAGTTGCAACATAAAGGCCAAGCTCTGTGCGGACTGCTCTTACCTTTTTAAGTCTTTCAAGATGTTCTTCGTGTGTAGCGTGAGAAAAGTTGAAACGGGCAACATTCATACCTGCTTCCATAATTTGTTTGAGTACGCCAGGTGCATCTGTGGATGGGCCCAAAGTACAAACGATTTTAGTTTTTCTCATAATATATTTCTCCCTGTTACTAAAGTTAATTTTAACTCTGAATTTTATTATACATTTTCAAAAAAAATTCTCCATAGAAAATGGTTGCTTTTTGCAGAAAATATGTATTATTCTTTCATAAATTTTTATTTTTTTTACACACAATATATGGTATAATATAAACAATAAAACAAATATGTAAATCCTATGTATTGTATATAAATATTTCCCGAAATTGAGGTGTTTATATGAAAAAACGAGTTTTTTTAATTGTGCTTGACAGCTTTGGTATAGGAAACATGCCTGATGCCGCAAAATTTGGCGATGAAGGCAGCGACACACTTTTATCCATTTCCAGAAGTGAAAAATTCAGTATACCAAATATGGCAGAACTTGGCATGTTTAATATTGATGATGTAACCTGCGGTGAAAAGGCGGCGTTTCCAAAAGGCAGCTTTGCAAGAATAAGGGAAGCTTCAAACGGCAAGGATACAACTATCGGCCACTGGGAAATTGCAGGTGTGGAAAGTGCCAGACCTCTGCCTGTATATCCTGACGGGTTCCCCGATGATGTAATTGAAAAGTACAAACAGCTTACAGGTAAAAATGTTGTCTGCAACAAACCATATTCAGGCACTGAAGTTATTGCAAAATATGGCAAAGAACATCTTGAAACCGGAGATCTGATTGTTTATACCTCTGCCGACAGTGTTTTTCAGGTTGCTGCCCACGAAGATATTGTTCCCGTTGAAAAACTGTACGAATACTGCCAGATTGCCCGTGATATGCTTGTTGGAGAACACGCTGTAGGCCGTGTTATTGCAAGACCGTTTGTAACCGATGAAAACGGCGTTTTCAAGCGCACAATCAACCGCCACGATTATTCCCTTAAACCACCTAAAAAGACTGTTCTTGACTATATCAAAGCCGCAGGAAAAGATGTTATCGGCGTAGGCAAAATTTACGATATATTTGACGGCGAAGGCATAACAGAAAAAATCAAAACCGGTACAAATGATATCGGTGTTGCCGAAACATATAAACTGCTGGACAGAGATTTTGACGGTCTGGCTTTTGTAAACCTTGTGGACTTTGACTCGGTTTACGGCCATCGCAATGACGTGGACGGCTATGCAAATGCTGCAACAGAATTTGACAGCTGGCTGGGTACTTTTATCCCCCGTATGCGTGATGAGGATATGCTTATCATCACTGCAGACCACGGCTGTGACCCGGGAACACCGTCTACAGACCATTCAAGAGAATGTGTTCCGCTGCTTATTTACGGCAAAAATATTAAAGAAAACAACAATCTTGGTACTATTACAAGCTTTGCACATATAGGTGCAACAGTTGCAGACTATCTTGGCGTTGCATATGAAGCTGATGCCCCAAGCCTGCTGGATAAAATTTTAAAATAATACAATTGCAAAATTGAACCGTGTGTTTATTCTGAAATAAACACACGGTTTTTAATTGATAGAATAAATTAAAATGTCATCCTGAGTGCAGTGAAAAACTTCACTATCTGAGCAAACCGAGAGATTCTTCGGCATAAATGCCTCAGAATGACATTTTTGTTAACTTAATGATATTGTTTTGTTTTTGTTATACTGCTGATCTGCCTGATTTTCTCTGGAAAAATTTTACTGTTTCAACAATCGGAATCACGCTGAATGCAAGAGCCATTGAAATTGCATATTCAGCAAGGCTGATATGTTCAAAACCAAAAGCATTGCTGAGGAACGGAACATACAGAACTGCTGTTGTAAGCACAAGGCTTACAAGCATAGAGCCAAGGAGATATTTGTTCTGCTTTGGCATTTTAAACAGGCTTACACGGCGGCTTCTCATATTATAGCTGTGGAAAATTTCTGCCATACTCATTGTAAGGAACGCCATTGTCATACCGTCAGGGCTGTTTGCAATTTCCCACACACCGCTTTCGATATAGTGGCCTGTAAAGTATGCAACAAGTGTGAGAACAGCAACCATAATACCCTGGTAGATAACATCTATACCAAGACCTTCTGCAAAAATACCGCTGTTGCTTGGGCGCGGCGGTCTTGCCATAACATCGCCTTCTGCTTCTTCCATACCAAGTGCAAGAGCAGGAAGTGTATCTGTGATAAGGTTAATCCACAAAAGATGTACCGGTTTGAGCAATACAAAACCCATCAGTGTTGCGGTAAATATACCCACCACCTCACTCATATTGGAAGCAAGCAGGAACTGAATGGATTTTCTGATATTGTCGTAGATACGTCTGCCTTCTTCAACAGCACCAACGATTGTAGCAAAGTTATCATCTGCAAGAACCATATCCGCAACATTCTTTGTAACGTCTGTGCCGGTGATACCCATTGCAATACCGATATCAGAGGTTTTGATTGACGGTGCATCGTTGACGCCGTCACCTGTCATTGCACATACATAACCTTTTTCTTTAAAAGTTTTAACAATTTTTGTCTTGTGCTGCGGCTGTACACGTGCATAAACGGAGTAGTTTTCGATATTTTCAAAATAGAACTTTTCATCAAGTTCATCAAGCTGGCTGCCGCTGAGCGCCTGACTTGCATCTGTGATAATACCAAGCTGTTTTGCAATAGCAACCGCTGTATCCTTGTGGTCACCTGTAATCATAACAGGGCGTATACCTGCTGCACGGCATTCTTTGATAGCATCTACAACTTCTGGACGAACAGGGTCAATCATACCTGTAAGGCCGATAAAAATCATATCCTTTTCAAGATTTTCAGCTGACTGATTTTCCGGAACTGCTGTATATGTTTTGTATGCAGCTGCAAGCACTCGCAGAGCCTGGTCTGCAAAGCTTTTGTTCAGGCTGAGAATTTCTGCACGTTTTTCTTCCGTAAACGGTTTAACTTCACCGTTTTCAGTGTAATGTGTACATCTTTTTAGAATTTCGTCAGGTGCACCTTTTGTATACTGTGTGATAATCCCTTCCATATTGTGTACTGTACTCATCATTTTTCTGGAAGAATCAAACGGAGCTTCTGCCACACGTGGATATTTTTCGTCAAGAACAGTTTTATTAATATTATTTTTAAATGCAAAGTTTACAAGGGCAGCTTCGGTTGCTTCGCCCACTGCTTCGCTGTTTTCAAGATGTGCATCGTTACAGAGCGCCATTGCTGTTGAAAGCAGTTCGGTTTCGCCGATATGGTCTGTAACTGTCATTTTATTCTGTGTAAGAGTGCCTGTTTTATCAGAACAGATAATCTGTGCACAGCCAAGAGTTTCTACCGCTGTAAGCTGGCGGATAACCGCATTGCGCTTGGACATATTTGTAACACCGATGCTGAGAACAAGTGTTACAACTGTTGCAAGACCTTCCGGAATTGCAGCAACCGCAAGAGAAACCGCAACCATAAATGTTTCAAGCATTACCCTGCCTTCAAAGTTGCCGTTGCGGATAAGTGTAAATGCAAAGATGAATGCACAGATACCAAGAACAACTACGCTGAGCACTTTGCTGAGCTGAGCAAGTTTTTTCTGAAGCGGTGTCTGACCGTCTTTTGTCTGGATAAGCGCATCTGCAATTTTACCCATTTCGGTGTTCATACCTGTACCTGTGATAATAGCTTTACCTCGGCCGTATGCAATGGTAGAACCCATATAAACCATATTCTTTCTGTCACCGAGAGGTATATCTTTCCCCTCTTCAGCAACAAGAACTTCGTCTGTTTTGCTTACAGGAACACTTTCGCCCGTAAGTGCTGCTTCTTCTGCTTTTATCGATGCACATTCGATAATACGTGCATCTGCAGGAACCGCATCACCTGCTTCAAGTACAATTACATCACCAACTGCAAGCTGTGTGGATTCGACAACTGTCTGCTTGCCGTCACGGATAACCTTGCTGGTTGCCGCTGTCATTTTACTGAGTGCTTCAATAGCTTTTTCAGCTTTGCTTTCCTGATAAACACCCATTACTGCATTGAGAATTACAACAGCAAGAATAATAAATACATCTGTAAAACTTTCGCCGCTGTAAAATGCTGTTGCCGCACTTACTGCAGCAGCTATAAGCAGAATTATAATCATCGGATCTTTAAGCTGTTCAATAAATCTTTGAACAAGTGTTACCTTTTCTGCTTCATCCAGTTTGTTTGGACCATTTTTGCCAAGCACCTGCTGTGCCTGTTCGGTTGTCAGGCCGTTTTCGCAGCTGTTTAAGTGCTTGTAAATTTCACTTAATGTCTGGTTGTAAAATTTCATTTAAATCCTCTCTTTCCAGGTATATGGGAAATAAAAAAGACCCATATACAGTATTATTCTGTATATGAGTCTTGTTATTACTTTTAAGCCAGATTATCTTTTACAGATAATCACGATGTTGACTTAAAACACACAGAATAAATCCGTGTCCAACTACTCCCTCAATATCAACAAGTTTATGATATTAAGTTTTTGCAAAAATGTCAACTGCTTTTTTGTAAAAATAACATCATTTCACAAAATATTCGCAACTGTATTAACCAAATATAAATGTATAAATCACTGCCAGAATCATAGCCGGCAATGTATTTGCCAGTTTGATTTTTGTAAGCCCCATCATATTTGTGCCTATAACCATTACTATTGCATATCCTACCGTGCAGATATTCATCATCATTAAATCTGTCACAAAAGGCTGAATATATGTTGCAAGCATTGCAATTGCACCCTGATAAACAAAAACAGATATGCCCGCAAACGCAACACCTATACCCAGTGATGTGCTCAAAATGAAAGCGGTGATGGCGTCAATCATACTTTTAACAATAAGCACACTGCTGTCGCCGCTGATGCCATCCTTGAGTGCCCCAAAAATTGCCATTGCGCCTACACAGAACAGCAGAGATGCTGTTACAAAGCCTTTTGCAAAACCATCAACACCTGCTTTATCTTCTATTTTTTTACCAAAAGCATTAAGCTTGTCATCAATGCACATAAGCTCGCCTATTGCAACACCAAGTGCAAGACACACCAGCATCATAATCTCACCGTTGGATTTGATGCTGCCATCCACTATTGTAAGTGCTGTTGAGAAAAAACCCAGCAGTGCTATAAGAAAAACAGAAACCCCTATCATATCCATTATAGGCTTTTCAATTTTTTCCGGTATTGCTTTTTTTATAAAGCAGCCAAGAAACCCTGCTGCCAAAATTACAACACTATTTATTATTGTCCCTGTCATATCTGATTACCATATTTTCCCTTTGCTTAAATTGCTGATTCTGAAAATAAGAATACATTCTGAATATTGCAGAAGCTACGGATACACCAACTGCAATCGCACCCGCCACAGATATTGTTTCGATAAATTTTTCGATAAACATTTCTGTATTTCCCTGCACGCCGTATTCCATTGTATAATAAATACCGCCGCCCGGAACCATAGGCAGAACACCAATTACAAGAAATACCGTTGATGGTGTTTTGAAAATTCTGGACATAAATTCCGAATACAGTGCCACTGTGATTGCAGCAATAAAGTTTTGCATAACAACAGAAGCAAACGGTGCCGAAATAAGATATGCCAGCCAGCCCAGACCGCCGCCCAAAGCAGAAATAAAAATAATTGTCTTATCCTTTACATTGAATATTCCGCAAAACACAAGACTGGATAAAAAAGCCCACAGACAAGGGAGAAACAAATCTTTAAACATAATTATAATCCTCCCCCGAAAAACATAACACTGCTCATTGCAAGTGCAATACCCACGGCTATTGCCAAAGCTATCAGAAGCACCTCTGCCAGTTTTGTTGTGCCTGTAATAACATCACCTGCAATGATATCGCGCATAATATTAGTTATTGCAACACCAGGTACCAAAGACATAATTGCACCGATAATAATTTTGTCGTAATGATGTGCTATACCCAGATTTACACAGATAATAGCTATATATGCTATGACCGCACTGGATACGGCATTGCTGAAAAATATATTGGTCTTGCCTTTTGACATATATTCAAGACAATACTTTGTTGACAAACCGCATATAAAGGCAACCAGAGAATCTCTTAAATCACCCTTCCAGAAAAGACAGAAAAAGAATGCCGTAAAACCAAATGCCATAAGAGAAGTAAAAAAGCTGTATGGCTTTTCGCTTCGTATTTTTTCTATTTCATCAAGAACACTTTCTATGGACGGTGTATTGGCACAGGCACGCCGGCTTAAATCGTTAAACTTTGACAGCTTGTCAAGGTTGATGCTTGAGCCTTTTACCCTTTCCACCTGAGTAATCGGTTTTTCTTCTTCGTCTATTGTTACAATTATTGTTGCAGGTATTGCAAAAATCTGCGCATCAAAAATACCATAAGCTTCGAGAAAATAGTTTATGGTTTCTTCTACTCTGTATATTTCTCCGCCGTTTTCCAGGATATTTCTTCCCAGCTTGCAGGCGGCTTTTAAAACTCTTTCTTTTGTTGCACTCATACTTGTTTCCCTTTTAAAGAATACTTATTATAAATTTAACAAAAATATATTCTGTTGTCAATTTGGTTACAAATTAATTTTAAAGGTTCAAACTGTTGTTATTTTTACCGATAATATGTTATACTTTAATAGTATAATTATATCTGGAGATTACAGTTGATGGAAATATTGAAAAAAGATTTATACAGCGAATATGAGTCCTTTTGCCTTAACCACCCGAAAGGTGCTTTTCAGCAGAGTGTAAACTGGGCAAAGGTAAAAAAAGACTGGCTGCACGAGGTTGTTGTAAGCCGTGATGAAAACGGCAATATCGCAGGCGGTGTTTCTGTTCTTATAAGAAAAATAGGTCCTTTTGGTATGATGTATGCCCCAAGAGGCCCTGTATGTGATTACACTGACAAAGCTGTTATGGCAGACCTTATCAGCGGTATCAAAGCTGTTGCAAAAAAACACAACGGTTATAAATTTATCTGCGACCCTCTTGTGCTTGCCACAGACAGCGAAACAATACAGTTTTTTAAAGACTGCGGTTTTTCCATAAATGAAAACGCAGATTTTCACGATACAATTCAGCCAAGATACAACTATATGCTCAACTATATCAAAGGTTTAACCGAAGACGAGCTTATAATGAAATTTACCAGCGGAACAAGATATTATATCCGCTTTGGCCCTAAAAATGGTGTTGTATGTAAAGTTGGCCGTGAATATCTTGACGATTTTTACAGAATTTACGAAGAAACAGGCAAAAGAAAAAAATTCTCGATCCGTTCCAAAGCATATCTTGAAAGCATTCTTGTAAACTTTCCCGAAAATGACAAGCTGTTTATGTGCTATTATCAGAACCCTGAAACAAAGGAAGAAACCGCGCTCTGCGGCGGTTTGTCCATTCAGTATGCAGGTACAACAAGCCACGTTTACGGCTGTTCCACCAGCGAGATGCGAAAGCTTAATCCAACATATATGATGCAGTGGGAAATGATGAAATGGGCACTTGACGGCAACTGCCATACCTATGATATGCAGGGCATTGCACTTGACGAAGAAACAGATGCAGAACTTTACGGCGTTTACCGTTTCAAAGCAAAATTCTATGGTAACGTTGTTGAAACTGCCGGTGAGTTTACCCTTACATTCAATGCTTTTGCAGATAAACTGATTGCCCTTGCATTAAAAGTGAGAAGCAAACTGAGAGGTTAAACTTATTAATCTTGAATTATTATTGATTATTTGATAAAATTGTTAATTATATTATGTTACGAAAGGAGCGTTATTGTGGACAAACGATTCTACATTTCCAGAATTATCGACTATCCCTCTGTGAGAGGTCGAATGCGAATGCGCAATAGCGCAGATATATATTTTAAAAACAATCGATAATCAAACAAGAAATTTTATTAATGAGGTTTATATAAAATGAGCGAAAAGAAAACTTTTTACATTACCACCCCTATCTACTACCATTCTGACAATCTTCACATCGGCCACAGCTACACAACAGTTGCATGTGACGCATTGTCCAGATACAAAAGACTTGAAGGCTATGATGTAATGTTCCTTACAGGTACAGACGAACACGGCCAGAAAATCCAGGACAAAGCTGCTGCTGTAGGCAAAACACCAAAGCAGTATGTTGACGAAATCGTAACAAACATCAAAGCCCTCTGGGAACTGCTTGATGTTAAATATGACAGATTTATCAGAACAACTGACCATTATCACGAAGAAGCTGTGCAGAAAATCTTTAAAATGCTTTACGACAAAGGCGATATCTACAAAGGCTTCTACGAAGGTCACTACTGCAAACCTTGCGAAACTTTCTGGACACAGAGCCAGCTTGTAGACGGCAAATGCCCTGACTGTGGCCGTGAAGTTTACAAAGCAAAAGAAGATGCTTACTTCTTTAAACTTTCCAACTATGCAGACAGACTGCTTGCACATTACGAAGCTAACCCTAAATTTATCGAACCTGAAACACGCAAAAACGAAATGATAAGCTTTATCAAACAGGGTCTGCAGGATCTTTGCGTTTCCAGAACAACTGTTAAATGGGGTATCCCTGTAACTTTTGACCCTGAACACACTGTTTATGTTTGGGTTGATGCTTTGTCCAACTATATTACAGCTTTGGGCAAATTCAATGATGAATATGATGACTACGAAAGATTCTGGCCTGCAACATGCCATATGGTAGGCAAAGAAATTCTTCGTTTCCATACAATTATCTGGCCTGCAATGCTTATGGCTCTCGACCTTGAACTGCCAAAACAGGTATTTGGTCACGGCTGGCTGCTCCTTGAAGGCGGCAAAATGAGTAAGAGTGTAGGCAACGTTGTTGACCCTGTTCTCCTCTGCGACAAATACGGTGTTGACGCTATCAGATACTTCCTTCTCCGTGAAATTCCATTTGGCAACGACGGTCTTTACACAAACGAAGCATTGATGAACCGTATCAACGCTGACCTTGCAAATGACCTTGGCAACCTTGTAAGTCGCAGCTGTGCTATGATTGAAAAGTATTTTGGCGGCACACTGCCTGCTGAAAGAGAAGCAGCAGAAGTTGACAAAGAACTTATTGCCCTCTGCGAAGGCCTTGAAGCAAAAACAACAGAATGTATGGACAACCTGCTTATTCCACAGGCATTGCAGGAAATCTTTAAAGTTATCCAGAGAGCAAACAAATACATTGACGAAACTGCACCTTGGGTGCTTGCAAAGGACGAAGCAAACAAAGCACGTCTTGCAACAGTAATGTACAACCTTGTTGAAGCACTGCGCTTTGCAACAACACTGCTTCAGGCATTCCTGCCAACAACAGCAGTTAAAATCAGTGCTCAGCTTGGCTACACAGAAGATGACCTTAAATTTGAAAACCTTAAATTCGGTTACAAAACTGACGTAACTGTTAAAAAAGGCGAAGTTATCTTCCCTCGTATTGACATTGCAAAAGAAATGAAACTGCTTGAAGAACAGGAAAAAGCAAAACAGGAAGCTGCTGCAAAAGCTGCTGCACCTGCAGTTGAAGAAGAACCTGAAGAAGAATATCCTGAAATCACAATTGATGATTTTGCTAAAGTTGAACTTATCGTTGGTGAAATCCGTCACTGTGAAAAACTGCCAAAATCCGACAAGCTGCTTAAATCCACAATCTTTGACGGCAAACGTGAAAGAACAATCCTCAGCGGTATTGCACAGTGGTACACACCTGAAGAAATGATTGGCAAAAAACTTATTATCGTTGCTAACCTTGCACCAAGAAAAATGCGTGGTGTAGTAAGCGAAGGTATGATTCTTGCAGCATCTATGGGCGACAGCGCAAAAGTTGTATTTGTAGACAACGATGTTCCTGCAGGCAGCAGAATCGGTTAATTTATAATCTTTTATCACCAATAAACATCATTATCCACTGCTCACACTCTGGGCAGTGGATAATTTTAAGGAAAATATTATGGAAAAAATTTTTGACAGCCACAGCCACTACAACAACAGTGCCTTCAGCGAAGATTATAATGCTTTGATGCAGCACCTTAAAGACAACGGCGTAGGCTATGTTATGAACTGCGGCAGCAGTGTGCAGGCAAGCCGCAAGGCATTGGAACAAAGCGAAACAAGTGATTTTATGTGTTTCAGTGCAGGTATTCACCCATTGGATATTGAGGATGACACCTGTGATGCTGATTTTGAAGAAATTGAAAAAATGGCAGCACACCCTAAATGCAAAGCCATAGGCGAAATAGGCCTTGACTATCACTATGATGATGCTGCAGAACCGCAGAAACAGAAAGAGGCTTTTATCCGCCAGCTTGATATGGCTGTAAAACTTGATATGCCTGTTATCATCCATATCCGCGAAGCCATGCAGGACAGCCTTGAAATTTTAAAAATGTACAAAGGCAGAGTGCGCGGTGTTATCCACTGTTTTTCCGGCAGCGCCGAAAGCTGCAAAGAGCTTGTAAAAATGGGTTATTATATCGGTTTTACCGGTGTTGTTACCTTTAAAAATGCAAGAAAAGCCCTTGAAGCAATGAAAGTTGTGCCTTTTGACAGACTGCTTATCGAAACTGACTGTCCGTATATGGCACCGGAACCTTATCGCGGCAAAAGATGTGATTCTTCCATGCTGCATCAGGTTGCACAGAAAATTGCCGACGAACTTGGCAAAACAAAAGAAGAAGTGCTTGCACAGACATACAAAAATGCAGCAAGACTTTTTGAAATTGAGCAGTAAATTATATCCTCCATATTTTTACTTAGTGATAATATGACATCTGAACAGTTTTTCTTAATTGAAAAATATATGATATCCTGTATGAGTGACAGTGCTCATGACAAAGAGCATATATACCGTGTTTTGTACAATGCTTTAAATATTGCAGAAGCTGAAAACAATGTTGATTACGATGTGCTGGTTGCCGCTTGCCTGCTTCATGATATTGCCCGTAAAGAACAGTTTGAAAATCCTCATATATGTCATGCCATGTACGGCGGTGAAAAGGCTTACAGCTTTTTAATCTCCAACGGATTTGATGCAAAATTTGCTGACAGGGTTAAGCATTGTATACAGACACACCGTTACAGAAAAAACAATCAACCGCAAACTGTTGAAGCTAAAATTCTGTTTGATGCAGATAAGCTTGATGTATGTGGTGCTGTTGGTATTGCCCGCACTTTGGTGTACAAAGGTGCAGTGTCAGACCCTTTGTACAATCTTTCTGACGACGGAACTGTTTCTGACGGAAGTGGTGATATTTCCCCATCGTTTTTTCAGGAGTATAAATTCAAACTGGAAAATATGTATTCCAGATTTTATACTGCAAAAGGTGCTGAACTTGCAAAAACAAGACAACAGGCTGCCGTAGATTTTTATAATAGTCTGTACAAGGAAGTAAATGACACTTATAAAAGCGGAACTGATATTTTAAAAGATATTATTGAATAAGCAAACTCCACGGTAACTAATACCGTGGAGTTGTTTTTTATTTGTTATATTTTATCTATATATTCCTTTTGAATATTGCTGTTAAAAATGGCCTTAAGCACATTTGCACAGCAGCGTTTTAAATCGTTTTCGGATATTTTTCCACTTTTTATACCCTCTAAAATTTCTTTTTTCTCACGCTTGCCGCCAGGCATAATAAGGTCATTACCTGCCTGCATACACACTGCATTGTCTGCACACCCTTTGCTGGTGGAAAACCAGTCGGTCATAACCACACCGTCAAATCCCCATTCATTACGCAGAACCTTTGTGCACAAATCGTGACTGTTTGGTCCATATATACCGTTGATTTTGTTATATGCGGTCATAATACCTTTGGCTTTACCTTCTTTTACTGCATATTCAAAACCGCGCAGATAAATTTCACGCAGGGCGCGCTCGCTTACATTGGAAGAAACACCCTTACGGTTATCTTCCTGATTATTTGCAGCAAAATGCTTGAGTGTTACATAATATCCGTCTTCCTGCTGAACACCTTTTGTTACTGCAGCAGCCATTGCACCTGAAAGCAGCGGGTCTTCTGAATAGTACTCAAAATTTCGGCCGCAAAGAGGATTGCGGTGAATGTTGAGCGCAGGTGCAAGCCAGAATGTACAGCCATATTCCTTCATTTCGCGATAGATTGCAGTACCTACTTCATACGCCAAATCAACATTAAATGTCTGTGCTATTGCTGTTGCCACAGGAAATGCTGTTGTGTACTGATACAGCACTGTGGATTTGTCAGGGTCTGCAAGGATAAGTTTCTGTATCCATTTCGGCACAATTTTAAAGGCTGAAAGCGGCATATCTATAAGTTTTGTTGCCCCGTTTTCTTTTAATGCCGCACGCTGTGAAATGCGTATGCCCGCAGGCCCGTCGCACAGTGTTACATTTGCAAGGCCTTTATCCCAGAATTTTGATGTGGTATTGCCTACCGAACCAGGCATATCAAAACGTTTTTCACCGCCAAACATACCGATACCCACTACAATATCTGCCATATCTTCAAGAGAAAGCTGTGACATAAAATCGGTTACTCTTTTTTCCGTTACCGGTATTTTTTCGCTGTAATCATATACTGTTTTCGATATATCTTTCGCATTTAAAGTCAGTTTGACTGCATTTTCACCTGCATTTTCGTTGTGTAAAGCTGATGCGATTAACAGTTCAAAATCTTCTTTAACCCTGCATATATTTGTATGCCGAGACACAACTGCATTCTTGTCCAAGGTTATAACTGCTGCCGCATCTGTGTTACGTGAAGAATTGCCTATTCTGACAATATATTCCCCTGCTTCCAAAATAAACTGTGCGGTCTGTTCATCATAACTTGCAAAATTTTTGATATCAAAAGATGCTGTTATATGCTGTGTTTCGCCCGGAGCAAGCAGCTTTGTTTTTGCAAATGCCGCAAAAGACTGATATTCTTTGTTAAGTTTACCTTCGGGCGCAGAAATGTAAACCTGCACAACCTCCTTGCCGCTGAATCTGTCACCAATATTTTTTACATCTGCATACACTGTTATTTTTGTGCCCTCAAGCTGCACATCGGTGGTTTTAATTTCAAATTCTGTATAGCTTTTTCCATAACCAAATTCATACTTAGGTTTAACGTTAAAACTGTCAAAATACCGATAACCGACATATATATCTTCTTTATAATATTCATTGTCAAGATTTCCGTTAAGATAGCTGAACTGGTCGTGATATGGCAGGTCGCTGTATGTATTTGCCCATGTATCTGCAAGCTTGCCGCTTGGTGTAACCTTGCCCGTCAGAACATCTGCAACGGCTGTACCTCCTGCTGTACCAAGCTGACAGATATACATAACTGCTGTTATGCCTTTGATTTCCTGCATAAATTTCATATCAATCTGGCCGCCTGCATTTATAATCAGAACAACTTTGTCATATTTTCGCGCACAGAAAGATATATCAGCATATTCCTCATCAGTAAGATACAAATCGCCTTTTTCTGCCTTGCGGTCCACACCTTCCCCTGCCTGACGGGCAACAACATATATACAGGTATCTGTATTACTGTTATTATAATCATCTTCGTTTATACTGCGTGCAGCGCAACCGCCAAAATCAGCAAGCAGTTCCATGGCTTTTGACGGATTTTTTAAAAACTTTTTAAGTTTTCCGTCATTGAATTCCTTTTCTTTTGCAGCATATAATTTGTCGTAATCTTCTATCCATTTATAGCTTGTAACTGTAAAACCTGCATTTTCAAGCCCTTCCAGTATGCTTACACTGTGGCGTTCGTTTACTTCTCCGGAGCCTGTGCCGCCTTTTACTGTTCTTTTTGCACCATTGCCAAACAGTGCAACGGTTTTGTTTTCCAATGGTAAAGTGCCATCGTTTTCCAGCAGGACAATACTTTCGCAGGCAGCTTTGTAGGCTATCTGCAGATTTTTGATTTCTCGTTCATTTGCTTTTGGGTCTGTTGATGCTTTTGTGTAAAATTTCATAGCGGACCTCCAATTATTTGTTATATACAGCATATCATTTTTTATTGTCTGTGACAACGATAACAGTGTATTGACAACTTGGTCTACA